>JAJQEU010000045.1 GCA_021201535.1 Clostridiales bacterium
GAAAAAGCTCTCTGGGTACTTGGCGTGCTTTTAAATCGGCTGTGAATAGTAACATTTTACCAGGAGAATGAGAGAAAAAACCATTGACAACATGAAAACACAGATTGCGGACACTCCCAAGAAAAAGGCTATGACAGATATGTTCTTTTCAAGCGTTTTTTTCCGCTATGGCTAACCACATACAAAACCCGAAAACTCTGACAGATGAAGATCTGTTGGACATTATCCAAAAGTTGTTTATCGATTGGTATTGGCCACAGATGACTACAAAGGTTTAGAGATTCCATCCACCCAGTTACACAAAATTACAATCGTCTCATAATTTACATTAATCTTTGTACACCACCTTCCCGGCCGCCCAAAACCGTCTTTCCCACGAGGTCGCTCCACTCAAAATCCTCCATTTCCTCCCTCGCCACAAGAAAATCCCCGGCGCGCTGCGTAAGCTGCGCGAAATTGACCACCTGATCGTTCGCGCCCTCATTCGCCGCGTAGACCGTGGTTTCCGGTCCCATAAAACCGATATCGGCCTCGTCGGCGAGCACCGCCGCCATCACCTTATCCGCGCCGTAGCCGCAGACGAGATCGATGCCTTCCTCCGCGAAGTACCCTTCCTCAATCGCAACATACATGGGGCATAGAAAACAGAGTGCGCCACTTCATTTAAAGTTACCTCCACTGTCTCGATGAGCGCACTCCCGTTACGTTCCCCACTATCCTCCGTATCAGCTTCTTCTTCGATGTCAGTCTCTGCCGACGGTTCCGTCTCCACGTCTGCTGCATTGCAGCCACTTAAGACCGGGCAGAAGATGGCCGCCGCAGCCAGACACAACGCCATAAACATTTTCCACATTTTTTTCATGATAAATCCCGATTTATATTTTCTTCATCATATGAAAAACCGGCGTACTGTGTAACAACAACGGTATATGCAATCAGCCCGAATACGCGCTATCCGGTACTCTTACACTGGCGAAGTGATCAGTCAGCAACTTGGGAACATTCCCATAGACATTCATAATAAATCCGTTGACAAAAACGTGAAAGCATTCCGTGACATTGATGATATAAACAGGGACGTTCATGTTTATTTATCTGCATCTATTGTTGTTTCACCACAACCAGATCCACCCATTCAGACAAAATAAGAATCAGCACGCAAAGCACCATCAGGAAGATCGGAATCGTATACAATCCGGCACGCTCCGCGACAACACCAATGAACGGTGAGATCAGGACATCGCCCGCATAGGCTGCAGCCATTTGAAATCCGACAATACGCTGTGAATTTCCCCGACCGAAACGCGTAGGCGTCATATGGAGCATACTCGGAAAAATCGGAGCACAGCCCAGTCCAACCAATGCGATCGCTCCGTAATACAGCACGAAAGGAAGCGGCAAACTCAGGCAGAAGGTTCCTGCAATGCAAAGTCCGATTCCAAGCCGAAGCAGCGCCTTGTCTGAGAACTTTTCAGACAGAAACCCGCACACAAGCCGCCCCATCATCACACAAAAATAAAAGGCGGATGTTGTCTGAGCCGCCGAATCCGGCGAAAAAGAGCGAAACCCAACCAGATAACTCGGCGTCCACAATGCCGTGCCATATTGAATGGCAAAGAAAAGAGCATAACAGATCAGAGCGAACGCAACACCCGGTATCAGTAATAAAGGTTTCCTGTTTCCCTTCTCCGAAACAGAATTCGTCCGTGTTATATCCATCCCTGAATCTGCGCCAAAATCCTTTTCTCCTCTGCAGATATCGCTGTTCTCTATCCCTCTGTGATCCCTCCCCCGCCACACCGGAAGCGTGATGACAAGAAATACGGAAATACATATCTGAATCATGGCGATGATCAGATATCCTCTCCGCCAGCTGCCGCCGTCCGCCAGCACAAAAGACAGGATCAGGGGTCCGACCGTCGCTCCCAGACCGTAGCAGCAGGTCATCCAGTTCACATGTTTTGCTTTGAGATATAAGGCTCCGTAATTGTTGAGACAGGTATCAACAGCCCCCGCTCCGAGTCCCAACGGAATAGAAACAACGATCAGACACAGGTAGGAAGGACTTAAGGAATAACCAAGAAGAGAAGCCGCCGTGATAAAACCGCAGAGAGCCGCGAGCTTTGCCGTGCCCAGATGACGCACGATCCGCTCCGTCATCAGGCAGGAAAAAATCGTTGTGCAGGATACAGTGACCGTGATCAGCCCCTGTGCATCCAGCGAGACCCCCAGTTCTCCCTGCATGACCGGCCATGCGGAACCGAGCAATGTATCCGGAAGTCCCAGACTGACAAATGCCAGATATATCACCAGCAAAAAAATAATGTTCAACCATACACCTTCTTCTTTTGTATTTTTCTCACCGGAACAGTTATCACTCACGATTCTATCCTCCTGCTCAATACTATTTAGGATCCGGTCAGGATTTTTGGGGTAAATCAATACTATAGCGCCGGATGCGATTGTATACGGTATTTCTGCTGACATGAAGTATTTTTGCAGCCGCGGAAATATTGTAATTGGCGCTTTCCAGTGCTCTCAGCAAGGCAGAAAGTTCGGAAGAATCGGTTGCCTGACGCATTGTGCCCGGAAAATATTCCGTCTGGAAGCTTAAACCAATACTTTCGTTAAGATGTTCCCGCACAATATCTTTGGTAATAAGGGCGCAGTCTTAAGTCTATCATCTTTTCGTGCATTTCTTTCGTATAACTCCGAACAAGCAATGCAATATCTACATCCGATTCGATTCGTCTGTGGCAGTGCCTCTTGCAACCGAACCATATAACATTATGCTTTCCAGAGAATCCCCGAAAATATCGCATCGTCAGTGACTTTTGAATCCTTTTTCATAGTAGTCTCCCCTATTTTTCATCTTCACGTGTCTTGCTGCTTTTTGTTCATTTATTCTTTCAGCACCCTGCAATCCGTCTTGCAGAAAGAAATCCCGTAATGTACAATCCGATCCGGCACATGGCGCCCAAAAACCTTGTCATACTTATTCTTACGTATCTGATTCAGCGCTTCCTGCGCATCTGCGTCCAGATCAGATGCTTTTCCTGAATACTTGACTTCAATGATAAGAGCATACTTTTCCTTACGGCGATAAGCAACAATATCCAGGCGTCCCTTGCCCGCCTCCCGGTTTGAGACTACATTCCATCCCTTCCAGTTGGCAAGCATCCCTAACAGCAGGCCGTGGTAGAAATTTTCTTTTTCCTCTACTTTCCCACCGTCAAGATAACTGACCGAGCTTTCCATATAATCGATCAGACATTCTTCCATAGCGGCAGCATCTTCCGACTGTACCGCTTCAAAAAACTCTTTTAATCCATCTGTATCCTCAAGCACCTTATCTTTGAACCATTCGTCCACCTGTGTCATGAATAAATTCTTCACTTCACGGTTCGGAATCACCAGCTCATAATATCCGTCGGTATCTCTGCAGCGCTGCGTCAGATATCCGGTGGTGAACAAAATACTCCAGAGATTTTCGATGCTGTCATTCAGTTCTTTGTAAGTCAGATCAAGCCGCAGCATCTTCTTCACACTGCCGCCCTCGATCAAAAGGGCAATCTGATCCCTTGTCGCCTTATCTGCCTTGTCCGCAAATCTCCGTATAATATCATTGCCGCTGACATTAGCCCAGAAATTCTGCGGTATACGATCAGCCGAAACAGCAAGCTGGTTGCACCAGTTAATTACATCCCACGGACAATAGACCTGTGTATTTCCAAAAAGATACCCATCGTACCACTCTTTCGTCACTTCATAATATTCACCGGCTTCATAGTAATCCAACATCCGATGCACTTCCGCATCCGTAAACCCAAACCATTCATCATACTGCGTATCAACAATCGAATGCATTTTAGGATTATTGAAACCTGTAAAAATACTCTCCTTAGCCACCCGGAGACATCCGGTCACCACAGACAATTTTATATTCGGGTTTGTCTTCATGCCCCGTCTGAGGAATCTGCTGATGAACGCCACCAGATCTTCATAGTAGCCTCTTTCCTCCGCTTTCTGCAAGGGAACGTCATATTCATCCATGAGCACAACGACCTGTCTTCCCCAATATTTATAAAGTACATTGGATAACAGCAGCAGGCTGTCCTCCAGACTGCCCTGTTTCATCCGCAGATCATACAGCATTTTCCGGTCTGCCTCATCCAGCTTGGCACTCTCCTGAAGATAATCATGTCTCCCGACCTCATAACTGATCGTAGCCGCCATCTGCTTCATGGCATCCTGATAATCAATACCCCATACATCTTTCAGAATCAGGCTGATGACCGGATATTGCCCCATCCATTCTTCACACAGCTCTGCATCTTCAGAAATAATCAGACCATCGAACAGATGCCTGTCCGTCCCCACTTCAAAAAAATACTGCAGCATACTCATATTCAGGCTTTTTCCAAAGCGCCGCGGACGGACAAAAAGATTCACTTCTCCCCAATTATGCAGGAGTTCCTCAATCATACCGGTCTTATCAACATAATAAAACTCTTCTCTGATCAGTTTCCCAAAATCATCTATCCCGATCGGAAGTTTTCTTTTTCTGCCATCCATAAAACGATGCTCCTTCTATAGATCATATGCCTGCAAAAATAACTTACCTCAAAATCTGTTCTTATCTATTATAACAAAATTCCCTTTGATTGCCACTATTTTTTGATCGGTTCATATAACCGGGCACTTCATGTATTTTCTCCCAAAAAACATAAATAAAAGGCAGTCACACCGCTGCCTTCAATTACAATCATATAACCGCCATTCATTGTTGTCACCATGATTTTCCCGCCAAAGCTCTCCGGCTTGCAGGTGTTTTGAAAGAAACCCATGTTTAGTTCTCCTCGTATTCTGATTTGCTATCCAAACAACAACGTGTTATGGACGTGGCAATGATGAAGGAAGCACAACGGGAACCCTCGTTGACCGGATCAACAAAATCTGTGCATCAGAATAAAAAAGCTGTAAGTGTGTGGTGCCCATCAGAGATTTCGGTTTCTCTGATGAGCACTGTGAAACTATCTGATATTTTTATGATTGGTGCAAAATTTACATGCGTACCAATTCCTCTTCACTGCAAACTGCAATGAGTATAACAACTGCAGTAACTCTTGTAAGGCTTTGGTTACACCCGCATTTTCAACATACACTTTATTTACGCCCTCTCTCTGCGCCGTTTTTTCGCCGCGCACACACCACCCGCGGCAGTCGCCGCAAGAATGAGGCCGATCATCGGCAGGAAAAGATCCGAATCGCCGGTCTTTACCTTCGAAGTGCCGCTGCCCGACGAACTGCTGCCGGAAGAACTTCCGCTGTCCGACGTATCAGAATCGCCCGCCGCATCCGCAGTCGCCTCAGTGCCGTCGTCCGTGTCCGAAGCCGCCGTTGCCACCAGCGCGACCGGCACAAGCTCCTGCACCTCAAGCGTACAGGTGTCGCCGGATTTCTCAAACGTCACCTCGCTCACCTCTCCATCGGAATATTTCAGAAGCTTTACATTCTCCAGAGAATCCGGGACACTGTTCACGGTGACGGTCAGTCCGCCGTCATACTCTGCATAGTCGCCATTGATATAAATCAATGCCGCATCCGCCGTGCGGAGGATCGTATTCTCCTCTCCCGCGTAGGCCGCGAACGCTTCATACGCCTCGCTCTCCTCCGTCAGCGCCGTCGCCTCAAGAGATGCTTCCTGATGCATCGTTCCGCTCACGCTCAGATTCAGGGAAGCACTGGTCAGCGTCTGGCTGACAACCACCGGGGAGGAGATCCGCGGATAACCGCCGTTCTTGTCGGATGAGCGGATCCACTCATAAAGATCCTCGCGCTCCGCCTCCGTAATATTGGCATTGAGCGTATCTGTAAAGGTATCCTTCTTCATTGCCTTCAGGTCCATGGCCGTGCCGACTTCACAGCAGGACGGCGCGCTCGCCTGATCGTGGTCATAGTAGGCTTCATCGCTCACCGTTCCTGTATTCACCGCCGTAATGACGCCCGCCGTCCCGCTGCTCGTGATCTTTCCTGTATCGTATACATTGAAAATGCTTCCCTCATTCTCGCCCGCGATACCGCCCGCGCTCAGCGTGCCGGTCACGGAACCGTAGTTGTATGCGTTCTCAATCGTTCCGTAGTTGTAGAGCACCAGACCACCCGCGTTCAGGCCGCTGACCGATGAATGGCTGCGACTGTTGATCACCGTGCCGTAATTCTCCGCCACCAGTCCGGCCGCGCCTGCCGCGCCGGTCACGGTGGTATTCAGTTCACTTAAGGAATGAACATTCCCGTCTTTTAATGTGATCGAACCGCTGGTCAGGGCACAGCCGCTGTAGCAGCCGTTAACCGTCCCGTAATTGACCGCCACCAGCTCCGCCACCAGATTGCCGGCGGATGTGATCGATCCCATAGTCGCTCCCATGTTGAGCACGGAGCCGCCTTCCCCGACCACGCCGAAGATCGCCATATTATCCTCATCCGTGTCGATCACATAGTCGATCAGGAAATAGCCCGCACCGTCGAAGGTACCGACAAACGGAACATCCGCGGTACCGATTGGCAGCGTCCACTCAGCGCCATCCGCGTGGATGGGGTTCGTGAGGCGATAAGTAGCGGACGCATAGATATCCGGCTCCGCCTGGATTGCCTTCGCCACATCGGTCAGCGTTTCAAAATCGGAGATCAGGTAGGCGCCGTCCTCATCCGTGTCAAAATCATAATCCGTGTAGGACGCCGTGATCGTGATATCCGCCGCCGGCATGGTGATTTCCGCCGCTCCGTCGTATAACGCTGCCGTCAGGGTCCGTGTTTCGCCGCCATACTCATAGGTACAGATAACACTCACCGGATTTTCATCAGAATCTGAGGCTGCCTGAACAGTCAGCACATCATCCTTATGCGCCGCTGTCACCGTCTCGTCGTCCTTTAAGACTTCGATCGTCTCGTAATCCGCCGCCTCTACGGTGATCGTGTAATCAATGGCCGTGAAACCGCCGGTCAGCGTAATGTCGCTCTGCGGCATGGTAAACACCGCGTATTTCTTCGACTCGGACAGATCCGCCAGCACATTTCCTTCCGCATCAATGACCTGAGAACCCTCCATCAGTTCCCACCCCTCAGCCGGATAGAGAGCAGCGAAGATGGTCTGCCCCGCCTTTCCCTCTGTTTTGTCAAAGGTCGTCAGGTCATTCAGCATCACATACCCTTCACCCTCCGTGGCACGATTCAGCAGATACTCGGTCTCATCCGCCTCCGCCACGATCACCACATTCTCGGATGGCATCGTGAAAGTTGCCCGATTCCCGGTGATATCCAGTTCATTGATTACGGTCCGGGAATCGTCATCCGCACAAACTGTCAGAGATTCGATCATCACTTTGTTCAGATCCCAGCTCACCGTCACGGTCGAGTCGGTCCTGGCCCGGTTGATATTATTGCCGTCCTCATCCTGCACCGTAAGCGATATGTTCTCATCATTCGTCTCTACTTCAACCGTATAGGACTTACTGGTAAATACTGTACACACAACTGTATTTTTGCCCGGCATGGTAAACTCCGTCTCACTGTATCCGGCGGAATTGTACTCTACCCAGAGAGAACTGATCTTGTTTCCGTCCCCGTCCTCCAGATACATATCACTGACAAAATAGCCGTCCGTCGGTACCGCGCGGACATGGATCGTATCGCCCATCTGCGCCGTCGTATCCGATAGCTGGATGAATCCTGTCCCCTGATTTTTCGTAGTAATTGTATAAGTGCCTGCCCCGAGCTGTACACTGACCGTGACAAGCTTCCCGGCCTCTGCGCCGTCCACCGTAAACGCATAGCGTCCGGAATCGTCCGACTGCACCTCGACTGCCTTGTAATAGGCGGAGGAGGAGCCGGAATACAGCAGGATCGACTGCACCGCGTAACCTTCCCGGAGATCCACATTCAGATAGACCGTCTCGCCTTTTGACACGGATGTTATCTCATTTCCGTCCGCATCTGTGATCCAGGCGTTTCCATCCTCATCCGGAGTCACCTCCGTGTCAATCATATACTCATCTTCGTTATCATAAGAGACAGAAACCGTCACATCCTCCCCCGGCATCAGAAAACCGGCTTCATAACAGCCTGCGTTACTGTTCCAGGTATAACCGGCACAGGTATACAGGCTTCCGTCCTTCCGATAGACACAGACCTGAAGCGTCCCCGCCTCATCCTCTGCCGGCATGACAGAGCAGGTGATCTGATCTCCGACGCAGGCTGTCACGGCAGAACCTTCTGCCAAAACATCTCCGGAAACCAGATTGTTATATCTGTAAACAGTCAGGGAAGCATCCGTACTGTCCGCGTCGAGAGAAGCTGTATAAAGATATTGTGTGCTCTCCGAACCGGTCAGTACCGGGTGTTCATCATCCTGCACCCATGTCATTCCCACAGCATCACCGTATCCGTCCGCATACTCGTTCAGCAGTTCCAGCAGCGTACCGTCGGTCATCTCCGATGATTCCACCGCCTGCGAACGGATCCTGCTCACCGGCAGCCCGCTCAGATACCAGGCATGATCCAGCGTTACGGTACCATCCGCAAACCAGGATTCGTTTAACGAATTCTCTGTCGGCGGGCAGATGGCATCCGCCTTCGCCGTATCCTCCGTCACGGTTATTGTTCCATCCGCATAGACATTCGCTGCAGTCAGTGTCGGCGACGGGAAATTCTGGTCAATCGAGTGAACACTGCCGACAATACCTCCCGCATACAGACTTTCCATGGAAATCGTGCCGCTGAAACGGGAGTTGTAGACCAGAACATCGCCGCAGTTCAGACAGTTTCCGATCAGACCGCCGACATATAACGCATAATTCCCCTGAATCAAAAGCTCTGACTCGCAATTTTCCAGAATGACATCTCCGGTATTTTCGTAAACCATACCCAGCAGACCGCCCGCATTCCATACCGAATCATTATAACAGATAACCGATACGGAAGAATCCAGCCGGACAGAAGAGATACGGCAGCCGCTGCCCGTTACGTAGACGGCGAGCAGACCTGCCAGCGTACCTTCGACACTCATTTCAGCGTTGGAAATTTCAAAATTCCGGATAACCGCCCCGTCCAGAATACCGAATAACCCTCTCTCGTTCACCGTCACATTGCTGATCGTATATCCGTTCCCGTCGAAAATGCCGGAAAAATAATACGTACCCTCTTCCGGTTCCGGGGAGTAGGTGCTCGCATCACCCGAATAACCCAGCACATCCTGCTGTCCTGTCCCGTCAATGTCATTCGTCAGGATATAGGTGGCTTTCGCTCCGTTCTCATCCGTACGCAGGTAAATCAGCGCCTGTTTCAGTTCCTCCCAGGTAGAAATGTAAATGATTTCTCTGGCTGCGTTCACCGTGATATCCAACTGTTCACTCTCACCGTCCTCATGTTCTTCCGCCGTGATATCGCAGCTGTAAGTACCGTCCCCGTTCGAGGTACAGCTGACCGTCTGCGCCGATTCACTGTTCCGGCTGACCTGAACCGTGGGCGCGCCCTCGGCGGAATAAACCGTCATATGATAAGTTCCTTCACTCAGGATCCCTGAAACAGTCGTCCCCACCGCGGCGGCCAGCACGCATTCGGAATCATCCGCATCACAGATATTTGCCGATGTATAATGATCTGTCTCCAGGGAAACCGTCGTAACGCTGGTGAATTCCACATTTACCTCAACCTTATAATCCTGCATGGTAAACGTAATCAGACGGGCGGATGTATCGTCCTCATACGGCTCCACGGAAACGCCTGCAAAGGTGTTTCCGCTCGTATCCGTTACTGTGACGGAGAGAATCTCTCCTCCTTCATCCGGCGTCACCAGAATTGTCACTGTCCTGCCCGGAAAATAATCATGTTCGCTTAAATCCTCACTCGCCACGTTCAGGAATTTGGCGCTTCCGTTTCCGGTCGATGAAACTTCCACCGTCTTTAAATAAGAATTGCTCTGGGTAAACTCACCGGTCACAACGATATCCTCATCGTCCGGAGCCGTCAGAGAGATCAATCCGTTTTTCTCCATGTACTCATACGTCTTCTGACTGGACACACCCTGTACGATCAGTCCGGAGAGATGGCTGTCCGAATCCGCCTCAGCCTTAATATACACGGTACTGCCTGAGACATACGTTTTCGAATCGTTTGCCGTTCCCTGTGATTTTCCGTAGGAATCCGTAAAATAAAGGCTTCCGGATCCGCTGCCGCGGGTCGTCAGACTGACCTCATAACCTGTACCCAGAGACGCTGTAACAGTCACGTTCTCTTCGGGCATGGTAAAGACATATCCTACCGTGCCGGAACCGCAGGCCAGAATCATCTGGCTGTCGTCCGCATCCAGGACATCCACCGTCCCGCCGGATTCCGTCGTCACCGTAATTCCCGTACATACATAGTGAGATTCCGGACGCACATAGAGCACTACTTCTGAGCCGTTGGTATAATAGGAGGAATCCACACCCGGCATCAGCGAAAACTGAATAGATGCCTCTGAGAGAGACGGCTGTTCAAGCGTCACCAGATAATAGCCTTCCGTATCCTCCTCATAGGTGATCTCCCACATTACGTCACGGTAAGGGCTGGCATAGGTTGTCACGGAATAATAGCCTTCCTCATCCGGCGACTGTACATTCTTCATGTCGCTCAGATCATAGCTCTCCAGCTCTACCTTTTCACCGTAGGAATCATATTTGTACATCACGGCGGAAACGGCCTTGTATCCGTCGTCCGGTTTTACCTTCAGCGTATAGGACTCCCCGGACAAAACGCTGTAGACACCGTTTTCATTCTCCAGCGCCTCTGTGCTGTCCTTTTCAGTGAGAATGGAAGAACCGCCCGCGCCGTCCGTGACTTCACAGGAATAGGAAACCGCATCATTTCCGTCCTCAAAATAATAAATCCAGACAGAAAGCGACTCATCTCCTTTCAGATACATTTCGTGGCTGTTATCCTTCACCTCAGTTGCGTCGACATACAGATTATGGACATCGATCTCATAAATTCCTGTATTTCCCTTATCCCAGAGCCATACGGCATCTTCCCAGATATTGCTGGTCAGCGCCACATCGCTGCCGTTTACCGCGCCGAAAATATTGTCGTTGTTGCCGTTTGTTCTCATATAATTTATAAAATCATTACTGCAAAGATAATAGGATCCCTGTGACAACAGTGAATTCAGCTGCGTCTCCTCGTAAATCAGGGAGAGAGACAACCAGTTGCCCGCGCCGCTCAGCATATTGGCGAAGTCCGTGCTAAGATAATAATATGTCGATCCCTTATGCGTCATATCCTGCATCGTCAGCGACGGATTAATCCCACCGTCCGTGCGGATCGCATAAGTCGTCCCATCCAGAGCCGTGACAAAGGATACCTCCATACTGTCACTCGTCTTGGCGGCTTTCCCGTCAAAAAGCTGTGGCGGCAGATTATTGTAATCAGAATAATCATACAGATCATGCTGTGCCTCATTGTAATCAGCGTAGTAAGTCATATCTATGACCGTTGACTCCTCATCATCAAGCCCCCGCCAGGTCGTCAGGATGTCGCTGCACTCATATGCGGCCTGATTGATTGCATTATAACCGTAATTCTCCAGCTTTTCCTGAAGCTCATTCGCCGCATTGAGCTGTACCTGACGTTCAGTAGCCGTCAGGGAAGTATCCGAATTAATCTCATAGAGATCCATGGCTGTATACAGGTTCAGGCAGAGAAGGTAGTAATAAAATGGCATGACAACATAATTTAACGTCGCCTCCAAATCATCATGCACCTGTTCCTGACTGACGCGAGTATCCTCCGAATACTGGATCACTGCCGTCAGATAGGATGTATTCTCAGAACCCTCCTCCCATTCGTCCTCGCTTTGCAGTGTGGATGACGGCTGATAACTGCTGATTGCCAAAGCATAATCCATGATATCCGATGTCAGGGGGATTGTCCCGTCCTTGCAGTTCTCATAAAATGTCTGCAGCGGAACCATCTTGGTCTCCACTTTTACCAGATTCTCATCGGTAGGATCATCCGCATAAACCTGCATTGCCTCAACAGCTTCAACATAATCATCGTAAATATCTTTGTACTGTGCCTGAAAATGAGAGATCGTACTGTAGTATGAATTCTTCTCCAGCTGATCCAGTACAACGAGGATTTCCTGATTCTGTTCGGTAATCACATCGACCTTCTCCATTAAAATCTCCACATCGTACAGAATCTCCTCACAGAGCTCCTCCACACGTTCCAGGGCATTTTCCTCCGGAGAACGCATAAAAGAAAGCAGAATATTCAATCCTGTCGAATCCTCATCCGACACATCGCTCAGAGAATAGATCAGGACACGGTCGACCTGTTCAAGCGCGAAATCTATTAACTTCTCAAAAATTCCACCGGCGACCTCTCCGGCCACGTCCGCTGCCTCGGCCTCCACCGTATTATACTGATATACCGGAACCGCGCCCAGCGCCACGCAGACGCTCAGAAGCAGTGCCGTCAGACGTTTTCGCAGTTTCCCTCTTTTCTTCATATAATTCTCCTTTCCTCTCGCCCGCCGCGGCCAGAAAACAGACGGGCGGTTACCGAACTGATACTGAAATCATCTTAGCAAAAATCGGATTCTTTGAAAAGACATACTGCACGAACGTTGCGCTTACTGCACGAACGTTTATCTGAAGAGCCCTATGTACTGAAAAAACACTCGCCGCAGCGCATTCTGCAGCGAGTGTTTTTATGTCATGTCAACTTATTTGACATCAGGCTCAATATTTCTCAAAATCTCCGTCGAGCGGCCTGTTTTCCACAACATTATTGTAATAATTGTCGTCGCCCGTGATGGAGAGCCCGTCCGAGGTTCGCACGATCGTCAGCACTGCATCATAATTCATCTCGATCGTGACGATCAACTCGCCATCCTGCGCCAGCGCGTTATATGAACTGTCCCAGTCCGTCCCGTTGCTCCAGGTAAGCGTATAATCCGACTCTCCGCTGTCGGAGGTCTCAATCTCCAGATACATCCCGGTATCGCCGTTCACATAATTGCCGACAAACTCATCCTCAGCCATGTCCGCGGAACCGGAGTCCGATGCATCAGATCCGGATGTCCCTGATCCCGACGAATCGGAAGCAGATGTTCCCGACCCGGATGATCCGGAAGACGATGCACCCGATCCCGACGTACCGGACTGTGTCGACGAGGAGGACGATGTCCCGGAGCTGTTCGCAGCCGTTTCCTCTGTATCTTCTGTTTCTGCGTCCGCTTCACTCCCCTCCGACTCCTGCTCGGCAACGCTCTCAGCGCTCATTTCCGCCGTATCCGAAGAAGAACTGCCGCAGCCCGCGGCCGCCGCGCACATACCGGCAATCAGAACACACGCCATCATTTTTTTCATAACATTCTACTCCGTTCTACTGTATTTTTATAGATAGTGATGACTATACATCAGCCATTTTCATTGATTGGAAAGATATATCCTTGACAGAATTCTGTGATCGGATCAGCTTGTATAATCAGACAGACTTACGACCTTTGCATAAAAGTTGAGCGTGCCGTCATATGTACCTGTTCTGTCAGAGTCAGCATCCTCCAGATCATATCCATACAGCTGTCTCTGGTTCAGCTGAGCCGTTCCTGTTACGGTTACGGATCCTGTACTGGACGTCGCTACGGCTGCCGCGCCGAATACATGGTAGAGAAGACCGCTCTCATAGGTCAGATCACCGCCGCTGATATCGTCGCCGGAGGGATCCAGGATACTGTATTCCAGAGAATAGGTGGACGCATTCCGGATATAAAATTCGGCAGACCAGTCGCCATTAGAATCCTTCTCATCCTCACTGTCCTTCACCAGGACAGCGACGCCTGTGTTGTCAGAAAAATTTGTAAAAGAACTCGCCGTCACATCAAACGAAACTGCCTTATAATCATCCTCATCCGTATCAGGCGCTGTCAGCGTACCGAAGTCAATCTTCTCCGGGATTGTGATGATGTATGTCGGGCTGACCCCGGAGGTCGCTTCCACTTCACCCGTCACATCAGTATCGTCGCTTTGCGCACTTTCTGTCAGCTCCGGGTCCGTCGCGAATGCGATTGACTGCATCCCGAAGACCAGAGAGCCTGCCAGCACCAGACCGACGCCTCTTCTCAATAAACTTCTTTTTTTCATCGTTCCTGTCTCCTTTACTGTGTTTGTGAGTGATTCAGCATCCGCGGAACCGGTGATTCGTCGGATAAGCTCTGAATCGTGATAAATGACCTTCCTATATTCCCTCGATTTTTGTCTTCCTTATTTTGAGAATATAAGAATATATGTAACTGTGAAGATACAGAACAGTTACGAAATATATAAGAACAGCTGCCCGGAATCAGAGGTGCGTTTGTGCCGCTCTCCTTTTCCGAACAATTGCTTATATCATATTTACTGTCCGGAATCAAAATCAGAAGTACATCCCGTACTGATTTGATTCTGAACAGATATTTCTGTTATTTTACAATGAGTGTAAACTCCGAGCTGGCGCCGTTTAAAGCACTCATATCCTCCATCGAGTAACACTCATACCGGATGACTGCGGTATATTCCCCCTCCTCCAGCGCCTGCGTCAGCTCAATGCTCTCAAAACCCTGTCCGGGTTCCAGATAATCGGACTGAAATAATTCTGTTCCGTCCTCCAGCAGGAGCGTAATCACAAAATAGCAGGTATTGTCCGCCGGATTCCCGATATCAACCGTCTGAATCGTCTCCCCGGCCGTGAATATCATGGACTCATATCCGGGAATCTGAATCGCTCCCGTCGCTCCGGCCGTATCCTCCTCCGTATCTATATCGACATCCCAGGCTACCACTTCCCCGGCGCCGCTTCCCGTATCTGATTCGTCATTTTTCAGTAAAAACTGATGAATCAGCAATGCCGCGACAACGACAGCGATCACTGCTATCAGAATAGCTGCCGCTCTTTTCCGTGAATGATTCTTCTTTTCTTCCATATGGACTGAACCTGTACCTCTCCTTTTTATAATAGAGCCTGAATATAAATCCAACCGCCGCGACTGCCGCAGCCAGCAACAGTATATACAAAATCACAGAAGCAAAAGCCCCGGTCTGCGCCCCGTCAGCGAGAAAAGGAACTCTCCCGGAATCTGAAGCGGCAGATGCTTCATTCGTATTTTCAGATGTGTCCGCGGCATCACCGCCGGCCGCATCCGCATCCTCCGCGGGGTCCGCTGTGTTGCCGTCGTCGGATGTGTCCGAACCGTCCGATGTATCCGAAGAACTGTCCGATGCCTTCACGGTTCCGCTCACGTGGGAACTGCCGGGAGATCCGTCCTGCGCACAGACAGGAACAGACGTGCCAAAATACAGTGCCAGAACTATTACAGCTGCGCAAATCAGGCACAAAGACCTTCGTATGTGTATATTTTCTGCCTTTCGCCGACACACTTCAGTCATTTTGATCTCCTGATTCTGCTTTGCCGCAAACGCTCACAAGCCTTTGATTCATTGGCTGCGCTCATGATAACACAATATTTTATATTTAGTAACCCTCACTGCACGAAAATGGCGCTTACTGCACGAAAATGGCATTTACTGCATAAAAATCGCTGGAAAAATTGGGAAATCCAACATTTAACGATTCGCCCCGGTTTATTCCAGCAGATTGGATACTTCACACTTTAAAGCCTTTGCAAGACGCATGACAATATCAAACTGTGCTTTGTTCAGGTTCTTGCTTTTTCGCTCGTAAGCACGAATTGTATTTAAACACAAACTCTGTAACTTTTACGTATATAGCACCTAGCCCACATGAAAATTTTTAAATCAGCTTAACACCGAGAGTTTCCAACAGTTCCTTGTCCTTTTTGGGAACCTCAGATAACCGACTCTCTTTGTCATAATAATGCTCCCGAACCAGATAGATATTTCTCCCAATGGAGAGGATATCCTCGGGTGAATATTTTTCGTTAAGCTTTTGCTCCCTCAAGACTTTGACCAGTCCATAGAAATACAGAAGGCTGACATGGTTTATAAATGACCATGCTTCCAGTTCCTCGTTTGTCCTTTTATGGGATGCGCCAATCTGGACGGAATTTTTCAGGTAATCGAGGCACTGCTCGACATCCCATCGCTCCCTGTAACTCATGTAAACCTGTTTTGCGGTTTCTCCTGTGTTACTGACAAAGGCGATCATCCCGCGGCGATCATCATCAAAAATGGTACTGTTCTCCGTCCCCTCGTAATCAGCTTCCTTTTTTTGCATGAAATGGACTTCTTCCTGCAATTTGCGCTTATCATCGCGGAAGATATATACCTTGTTTCCCTTGATCCCGCTCTCCAGCGTCTTGTGCCAGATGTTCCGCCCTTTGTAGACAAAACAGCCATCAAATTTGTGGTCGTCCTTATTTTGAGCAAATTCACCCGGTATCAGTTTCGTATTATATTGCAGCGGCAGGATGTAAGTCATCTTATTGTCCATCAGGAAGCTTACGTTTTTCTTTGAATAGAAGCCTTTGTCGCCAATCACTATACAGTTTTTACAGCCGGATGCGGCAATCGTCTCTTTCAGGGCGGCTTTGTCCGCCACATTGCCTGAAATCATGCGGTAAAAAACAGGCGTATAGGAACTGCGGTCAAAAATATACAGGAGGCGCACCTGCGTTTGCTTCTTGTGATCGGGGTTATAACCCCTTTGGGCAAAACTGTCATCCGCCCTTGTAAAAATACTGGTGCCGTCAAACATCAGCTTGGAGCCGGACTTCACATATAACCGCATGAATGCCGCCATTTCCGCATTGCGGATTCCAAGTTTCCCGATCAGGCTCCTGACAGTGTAATCACTACAGGATAAATCGGGGTGAATGTCATTGAGACAGGATGCCTCAAACTCACGTTTTATCCTTTTTCCCCTGCAGCCGGTAACAAGCTGCAGCATGGCCACGACAGAGATTTCACGGTAAATATCCGGAAATATATCCCTGAGGTTCTTTTCCAGGGAACCGGAAAGTTGTTGGAGGATGGCGTAGGCCCCATAGTTTTTAACCAGCGGGTGCAGCGGTGTTATCTGGCGTGTGCCGTATTCGTTCGGGACAAAGCCGTCTTTGAGGGTAATCTTGCCGACTGATTTCCCTGTTACTTTGCGAGCTTTTCCTTTCGCCGGATCCCATTTGGAAGAAATCTCGTAAACATAGAAATGGCCGGAAATACACCTGATTTCCACCGCCCCATAATCCGTAGGTTTCAGTGCTTTTATTTCTTCTGGAATAGGCATGATATCCTCCGATATATATACGTAATTTACGTATATATAATACCATATAATGGAGGTTATTCAAGTCTAAATTAGCAGAAAAATGGTAATTACGGGGTGGGCACATGGCTTTGTAACATAGGATTTGCAAGAGGTTGATGCATTTCCATGGTTTACGGGCCTAATAGCGAATTTAGCGGCGTAATCTATCTACGTAATAACTTAATGTTTAGTGCGAAAAGAAAAACTTTTCGATTTTGTCCGATTTTTTATAATCGGTCAAAATATTTCGTGTTCAAACAGGCCCCCCACTTCAGCTTCATTAACCAATACGGATCCTGACAGACATCCACCGCGATCACCTCATTCGATACATAGACAAACCACGTTCCATCAGCTTGTCC
Source organism: Clostridiales bacterium (assembly GCA_021201535.1). Classification (GTDB taxonomy): domain Bacteria; phylum Bacillota; class Clostridia; order Lachnospirales; family Lachnospiraceae; genus Eubacterium_I. The sequence goes on from JAJQEU010000045.1 coordinate 17,661, forward strand.
GCTTCCTTTATAGGTCCAGGATGTACAGCTGATGCCCATTTCTCCGGCCACCTGAAAGAAGCTTTGATCAGAAAACTCCCCTATATAAACAGGAATCCGGTGCGTCTCACTATAATTTTTCAATGTTTCACAACAGGTCTCAACATCATCCCCATAGGAATGCAGCTGATATACAATATTTTCCCAGTCTGTATCCTCCGGATACGGAAGCGCGTCGAGCGTCCAGGTTGCTTCAACGGTGATGATATGGTTATCTCCATTCTCCCGGATTGCCTGAATCATTCGATCATAAACCTGATTCCTTGGATCATCCATCACGCTGTCACCGGTATAGTCCTGCTCTTCCGGTTCATTCATTATGTCATAAGCAGCCACAACCGGATTATCCTTATACCGGACAGAAATGGCAAGCCAGAGTTCCTCCATAATATCCTGATATGTTTCCTCATCATAGAGTTTACACACCCGGGCCGAACCGGCACAGTGATCCGTACTCTGTCCTCCGGGACAGCCATGCATATCTAAAATGACATAAAGGCCGTATTTCCCTGCCATTTCAATCGCCCAGTCCAGCCGCTGAAACCCCGGATTATTGTCAAAGTCTTCATCGATCCAGGTGCCTTCATCATCCGACATAAAATTGCGGTACCAGAAAGGAATACGGACGACATTGCAGCCCATCTCAGCAATATTTTTAAAATCCTCTTCGGTTATCCAGTTATCTTCATATATCTCAATCAGTTCCCGTGTTTTTTCCTGCCCAAAACGCTCTTCCAGCACCAGCAGCGTCTCAAGATAAGTCCATTGCTCCACATCTGAGTCTCCATTCACCGGACACATCCAGTATTCCTGAAGAAGCCAGCCGCCCAAATTGATGCCGGTCAGGACAATGCTCTCGCCGGATCGGTTTACTATTTCTGTTCCGGATGCGCTTAAAAAGTCCTTATCCGTGATCAGGGATGTGCTTTCTTCTGTTGTTTCGGACTCATCACTCTTATAATGACTATAATATATATGCTGCTGAATATAATTACCGAAATCTGTAAAAAAATAAAGCAGAACAACCACTGCTGCAGCAGGAATAATGATGATTAAAATTCTTTTCATATGCCGCCCCTCTCAGACTTCCTGAAACGTCGGCGAGATTTAGCTTTGTCTGTTGTATCGGTATTGATCCGGTTCGCCGGGCTGCATCTGCTGATCACATCTGCCAGATCTCCAATCGTTACAATGTTGCGCAGTTCGGATTCCGGAAATTTGACATGCAGCTTTTTCTCCAGCTCAGAGATCACCATCACAATCTCTAATGATGAGAGATCCAGATCATCCATAATCGCGCTGTTTTCCTTCATCTCGTCCATCGGGATCTCCGTGCTCTCATGTATCTCTTCCATAATCTGATGAATCAATTCTGATCTTTCCATTTTTAATTTCTCCTCTTCACAGCATCCTGTCGGATATAACACTAAACGGAACGAACAATCTTCCCCGTTCCGGTTCTCTCAAACGGTTTCTCCCGAAATTCGACCTCCGTGATACGTTTCCAGAATGGTTTGCCCCGGTTCGCTTCGGAAATGTAATTTCTGATGGTTTCCCGCCTGTCGTCATCACAGTATATCTCGGCGCAAATCCTGTCATTTTTTTCCCTGACTACAGTCTCCCGGATATCCGGATTTTTTAAAAGCTCCCCCTCCAGCTCTTCTGCGCTGACATTTTCGCCGTTAGAAAGAATGATCAGGTTCTTTTTTCTTCCTGTCAGATATAAAAAACCATCCTCATCCAGATATCCCAAATCGCCGGTGTGCAGCCAGCCATCCCGAATCGCCTCTGCGGTTGCTTCTTCATCCTTATAATACCCCAGCATCACGGCATCACTCTTCAGACAGATTTCGCCATCTTCTATTTTCAGTTTGCACCCGATTCCCGGGACTCCGACAGACTGTATTTTATCCGCCCTTCCCGATGTATTGGTGGTTCCGCCGCCAAATATTTCAGTCATACCATAAGCCTGCGCAACGGATATCCCGACATCAGCAAAAGCCTGAAACATATCACTGTCCACGGATGCCCCGCCGCAATACAAGGCCCGAAGACCACAGAGCTTTTCAACCTGTCCTCTCTTTATTTTTTTGTAAAAATCTTCTAAAACCACAGGCATAACAAGACTGTAATCACTTTCCATGACCTTCAGATCCCGATATATATTTTTCAGAGAGTTGCACAGATTCAGAGTAAATCCCATCAGATTTCCATTCATAACTGTCGCAATACCGGACACATGATAAAATGGCTGCATCACCATTTCTCTTACAATCGGCACCGACAGCGCTCCGCATTCTTCTTCCGCCGCTTTTATAAAGGCCTGCATGGGCGCAAATATATTTTTTCGGGAGAGTAAGGCGCATTTATTCTTCCCCGTCACACCGGAAGTAAAAATCATGAAACATGGGTCATCTGTACCCGAACATTCATGATCCGGTGACAGAGATTTGTTCTGACTGCTTCCGTTCATATCAAGCAGCATATCTTCATATTTGTTCAGGTCAAACATTTCGTATGCACTTTCATCCGCCAACAGTCTGTCTGCATCCGCGAAAATAATCTTCTCCTGAATGTTATCCCAGGTATCGTCCGGATTCATCGGAACCGCTATGCCGCCTCCGAGCATGATCCCAAACAGACACACCATAGTTCGATAGCTGTTGTGCGCGAGTATTCCGATATGTGCACCCTCCACTTCCGGCACGGATTCCATCAAATATGCTGCAAACCCGTATACGTCCATATAATATTCTTCAAATGAGATTTTTTTACCCTGCAGTCGCTCTCATCATAATATTGAAACGCGGTCCTGCCCGAAAAATTATTGCGTATGTAATCAAACATCTGAATCACTGTTGTAATCAATATGACATTTCCTCCCTGCCCCGGCCTGTGATCCGGTTAATGAAAAAAGTGTGTCTGTTTTTTCCTGATTTTCCATTTGCCCCCGGACACCCTGTGCTTCACAAGCATCACTCCGAGGGCGATGACAAGAACTCTCAGCACCAAGATAATGGCATATGACAGGATTTCCGCATCGGCCATTTTTTCTGTTATGAGATACCATGGAATTCCGTGCATTTCAACACTGTGAATGGCAAATATATACAGAGAATTCCGGCCAATCCCGGCCAATCCGTTCCATGCTCTGCCGGAAAACCTGTTTAATTGGAGCAGGACATGCAGGAACCATATGGCAATACAGGCATCCAGCAAAATACTGATGGGGCCCGCACTCCAAATGCCGTCCGCCATGCTGTCGCGTACGCCGGTAAAAGCAGTCACGCACATTCCGACCAGAACTGAAAGTGAAAAACACAGCCACTGTTTTTTCGTCCACCGTTTTAAAAGAATTTTATTTTTTTTACATTTATATCCGATATACAGATATAAAACCGCGATCATCCCCTGTGAAACACAGTATGGTGTAATTCTCCCGATGCCTGTCAGCCATCCTGAAACAAATACAATCACAACTGCCAGAAGCTGATACGGCTCAGAGATTTTTTCCATGATCAGATCCAGCACCATCCAGGCTATAAATAATGCGATCATGAACCACAAGGCGCCGCAAAAATAAAATGTTCTGCCTCCAATCTCCATATTTTGAGGCAATGCCAGTAAAAATCCCCCTGTGACAGACCAGGTTGCAGAAAGAGCATCTCTGACCGAGCCAAACAAAATCAGACGAGTCATAAAAACGAGCGCTGTAACTCCTGCCATTGCATACAGATATGGTTTCAGCATCAGCGCCGCCTGCTGCCTGATACAGGCCGCTAAAGGGCGTTTTCGAAAACCGTAACCGCTTATGATAAAGAAGGCCGGCATCAGCACATTCGCTACCTGTGAAGACAGAAGCCATCCAGCGACATATCCCGCATTTATCTCCGCATCCAGATCCGGCGAGACGGAAAAACTATGTCCGAACACGATGGCCGCCATACCCATTCCTTTTATCACATCGAACATACCCACACTGCCGGCTATTCTTTTTTCATGCATCCTGATTTCCTCTTAAGCGGATATTTCCCCATGACGCATTCCTCCACTGCATCGGTGAATCCTTTGGTTTCTCATGAATCACGACATCCAGCCCGCGGACACAGTCCAGGTCCACGCCCTGATGATATTCGTCTATATAAAACACCGTATAATAAGTCTGGTACCTTCCATTCATCACTTCCCGGAAATTCAATTTCAGTCGTACCTCTCCTGCATCATCCGCCGTTCCTGAAATAATGTCATAAAAAACCTGTGTGGCAAACACCTTTTCATTTTCATCAAGCAGCTCCACACGAACGCCTGCCTGTTCCGCTGCATGATTGATTTTCCAGCACAATCTCAGCTCATTCGGGCATAGTTCATCGGCAGCTGCATCATAATCCGTATATTCCGCCCATGTCAGCCGCACATCGTCCCGGCCAAGCCAGCCCGGTCTCATATACCGGCTCAAATCCATCGTTTTCGCAGTCCTCAATTCTTCTCCTCGATAAATCCGGGTTGCCTCGGCAACATCTCCGTCAAAAACAAGCGACCCCTTATCCAGTACCAGACATCGCTTACACAGTTTACAGATCGTATCCATATTATGGCTGACGTATATGATCGTTCGATGCTCATTCTCAGCGACTTCTTTCATCTTATTCAGACACTTTTTCTGAAACTTCAAATCACCGACTGCCAACACCTCGTCCATAATCATAATTTCCGATTCCAGATGAGACGCAACCGCAAACGCAAGCTTCACATACATCCCGGATGAATATCGTTTCACCGGTGTATCAATAAAATCCCCGCACTCTGAAAAATCAATGATGGAATCGATCTTTGATTCAATTTCAGCCCGTGACATGCCCAGGATGGAACCGTTCAGGAAAATATTCTCGCGCCCGGTAAGCTCCTGATGAAACCCGGTGCCAACCTCCAGCATGCTGGCCACACGTCCTTTCATATAGATTGTCCCATCCGTCGGAGCGGTTATCCGGGAAATCAGTTTCAATAACGTGGACTTCCCCGCGCCATTCGGACCGATCAGGCCGATTGTTTCCCCCCGCCTGACCGAAAAAGACACACGATTCAGCGCCGTAAACTTCCGGTTAAACCGGCACGATTCATTGACATCTTTATGCAGCTTTTCTTTTAACGCATCCTTCAGAGTCTGTCCTGTCACAAGTCCGAGCCGATACTCTTTGCTGACATGCTCCAGCTTGAGGACAAGCTCTTCCGGATGATGATCCCGTTGATCCAAAATCCTTTTCCCTTCCGTTTTGTTATTCCTGTGAATATAAGGTGTCATTCAAACAGTTCTTCAATGGCACTAATGCGCTCTTCATACGAGATGATCTTCCTGCGTTCCAGAATTCTCTCCCTGTATTTCTCATGCAGCTCCGAACAGTCCATAACCTTCTTCATCCCCTGATATATGCCGAGCACAGAGGGCTCCATTGTCATCCCATATTCATCATCGCCCAGCAGCTCGTCGACACCGGAACAGCGCGTCAGCAGCAGAGGAACACCCAGGACAGCTGCTTCCTGACTGACAAGCGAATATCCTTCAAAAACAGATGAGGACAAAAACCAATCCGCATATTTCATATACTTATAAGGATTTTTTCGTCCTCCCAGAAACTTCACACTCTCAATCCCCAGCCGTTTTTTTGTTCTGTATAATCGATTGTGCTCATCACTCCATGTCTCCTCACCGCCAACAATCCAGACCTCAAATGAATATCCCTCCAGTTCGAGCATATGACATGCCTCCAGGAGCAGATCATAACCCTTCTGGTAATTCAACCGTCCCACACTCACAAAACGAACCCGCCCCGGCATGACGGATGTATTGACATCCACCACCGGTTCCTCCGCCTTATATAAAATGTCTGACACATCCACAGGATTATATCTGACCATCAAATTTCCCGGATCGCCTATGACATTCCGGATTTCCCGTTCTATCTGTTTTGATACGCATATGATTCCTGTATAGGATTGCATAACTCTTTTTTCAGGTTCCGTGCCCCCGTAAACACCATAGGTATAATGATAATTACTGTAATCCGTATGAACCCATGCATATCTGAGGGGCGCCTTCAGATATGAGAAATTTTTCATCGGCCACCCTTCCTTCATACATAGAATAATATCAAAACGGCCTTCTTTCATCTGTGCGTCAAATCGTCCGGTATATACTCTCTTATAAACCTTATTGATGCATTTTCTGATCGGTGAACCGCTGATTGTTTTCTCAGGCGTCGACGCCATGTACCTTACATCCGCAGGATACATATGTTCAAAATTCTCCTGATAATTCTCAGTCAGAACAGTAATCTCATATCTGGTATGCCATGCCCTGATAAAATCCTGCATTAATTTTTCGACGCCGCCGCCATCCAGCAGATCATTGATGATCAGCATTTTTTTTCATATCCATACCCTCGTTGTCATATACTGCATCAGTTCTGTCCTGTGCAGACAGATCACTCTCATAAAGCGACCATGCAGTTTATGTGCGTTCAATTCTCGTAACATTCTGCGCAGGTCTTCATCTGAGACATTCGCGAGTTTATATTCAATATGATGATTCATCAGCATAAAATACAGCAGATAATAATTCTTTCTGAAATATTTCATATGCTCCCGACAGATTGTCTGATAGGCGAATTTGCCCAAAACACTTAATCTGTCCAGAATGCTCTCCGTCAGTGCCGAATGTACTAATGAAGTCTCCCGTTGTCTATAATGATAAAAAACATCGCATACCTGTACCATATGATCAATATACAGCAAATACTGATACGTAAACAAAAGATCCTCAGCAAATACGCTCTTCGTATCTGCAAACCGGAGATGATGCTGTCGAACCATATCCCTTCTGTATATCCCGCCGCAGACTTCCCAGCCGGTTTTATATTGCAGGAATTTATGAAAACAATACCGGAACTTATCCGCCTCGTCTGTAAATAGCACCGAGCTGTTTTCAACAGCAAACAGAAGTTTCTCAGTCTGATTTCCTTCCTCACCGGTTTTTTGTATATTAAAGCGGTACAGGTCAGCCTGATAAAATGAAATATAGGCGTCCATCCGCTCCAGCATATCTGTGTTTACCCAGTCATCACTGTCCACAAAAATCAGCCACTCTCCTTTTGCCTCAGACAAGCCCCTGTTTCTTGCTCCCGAAAGGCCCTGATTCTTCTGATGAATCACATGTACAGAAGCATATCTTTCACCATAGGCATCGCAGATCCTTCCGGATGAATCCGTCGAGCCATCATCGATCACAATCATTTCGTAATTTCTGAATGTCTGATGAACCAGCGAATCCAGGCATTGTCGGATGTATTTTTCCACATTGTATACCGGTACAATGACACTAAACCTCATGACGCTCTCATCCTTTTTGATAAGGAACCTGATCTGTCCGATCCCGTCAATCAACAATTCCTTATGTCACTACATTACACAATATCTATAAACGTCTTCTCTGTCTGGTTAAACAACACCAGACTGGCAAAACACAGCGCAGCGGTAAAAACTGCACTGTACAACCAGGATCCCCAGTGAATACCGCCGCTCCCGGTCAGTACATACCGGAAGGCTTCTACAGCCGAAGCGACCGGATTCAGAAGAATGATCCTTTGCAGGAAATCCGGCAATTGAGAAATCGGATACAGCATCGGAGAGGCATACATTAAAATGATTACACCCAGTCCTACAAAATGACTCAGATCCCTGTACTTTGTTGTCAGTGAAGAAATAAGCAGGCCTATGGACATCCCCAGCAATGCCACTTCCGCCAACAGCCCGGGTATAAACAGCACATATACACCCATAAAGGCGACCTCTCCCCGCAGGGCATAAAAGCTCCACACACAAACGAAAACCCCCAGTTGTATGCAGAACCGTATAAATTCAAACAGCAGATTGGACAATGGCACCACCAGTCTGGGGAAATATATTTTTCCGAATAAATAGGCGTTCGCCTGAAAAACGTCCGTATTGCTCACCAGACACCCGGAAAAAAAGTTCCATAAAACACTTCCCGATAAGTAAAACAAAAAGTATGGGATTCCCCCGGAGGAAAAATTTCCTACATAGCCGAAAACAAAGGAAAACAGGCCTGAAGAGATAATCGGGCTGATAATCATCCAAACCGGCCCCAGTATGGTCTGTTTATACTGCACATCGTAATTTCGCTTCGTCAGCATATAAATCAGCCCACGATATTTCCAGACCTCCCTGATCGGAATATCCAGATATCCTGTTTCTGATTTAATGATCGTATCCCACTGATCCATAATCACTCCAATATTTCGCCCTGTGTCTGTCCGGCGATAATAAAAATACAGCAATTTCTTTTAGTTTACTTCCTGAAAGGTAATATACCCCGCGGATGCACTGAATCACAAGCCGCGGATAAATCAGCTTTTTTAAACATGTATGATTCCAGTCACTGTCAAGCATATGATACAGAATCATACAGTTATCCACAAACGAATTGACGAGGCATCCGTATACGCTTTTGTATGACTTTGAATGAAAAAGCGTTAATCGCTGTTCATATGCATCCAGGGCATCCAGATGACGCATGTTCTTCGAAAAATCCCGGCTCATAATGCTTTGATTCCTCTGTCTGTAGTAATATAGTTTTGCCGATGTAAATACAGCTTTTTCACATTTTAATATAAATTCATTAATCATAAATTCATCCTCGTGAAGCATATTCACAAACCGAAAATCACCCAGCCAGTCTCTGCTCATCAGCTTATTCCAGGCGACAACCATTCTTTCACTTTTATTTCCGGCGCCTGTTGTAGCTATATCCCGAATCAGGTGTTCCTTATGCAATATTTCAACCTTATTCAGCGGTTGGTCATATTCTCCGATTCTCATACCATCCTGAAATAAATCACTTTGAAACTTCCGATAACTGCAAACAGAAAGATCCGCCTGTTCCATGATCAGATTTTCAAGCAGGATGAAAATATATTCCGGATGAATAAAATCATCAGCATCCACAAAACAGATATACTTCCCGGTAGCGATCTCCAATCCCTTATTTCTGGCACATCCGAGACCGGAATTCTCCTGTCTGACTACATGAAACCGACTGTCACATCGACAGTATTCATCACATATTTGATCCGAACCATCGGTAGAGCCGTCATCGATCAATATAACTTCCAGTTTTCCATACGTCTGACCTGCGATAGAGTCCAGGCATTGCTTTAAGTATTCTTTTACGTTATATACCGGAACAATCACGGATACCATATCTTTAACAGATTCTTCAGGATTAGCATCCCTGTCATCCGTCATAAATTTCCACCTCTTCTTTTACGCCTTCTCCACAATCTTTTTAACGATATACAGTGAACCGACATATAATCCTTTATCATCATTAAAGAAAACAACAGGAAATACTGTTTTCTGTTCATTTTCTTATATATAATCCTGACCATAATGTCTGAATCATCACAGGATCTGCGTTTCAGCAAATCTCTGTTATCCTGTGAGCTTAAAAGCTCTTTAAATGCAGAGAATCTCAGACGTATATCCGTGCATTTACGGAACTGAACACTTCTGTCCGAAAAAACGCTTGTAGTTCTCACCAGATCCTCCAGAAGTTCTAAATATGCCCAGGTATCGCTGAATGTCTTCGGACTGCAGCCAACCTTTTCAATCAGATCGATCGTTTTCTGATAACGATACTGATTAATATAATTTACCTTCTCATTTCCGATTCTCTCTGACAAATTATAATTCAGACTGTTTTCACGCACAGAATATCTGTAGATAACATCCTGCAGATAAAAGAAAACATGGCTGAATTCATAATACATGATGTTGAACAGATAATCTTCGCACCAGTCCAGGGTCTCATCAAACCTTATATCATTTTGAACAATCACTTCCCTCTTGTACAGCTTGTTCCAGACTACCCCGTAATAAAATGTCATAGGAGCAAAACTAAAGTCTTCTATAAACTCTCTGACTGAAATTTTCCCTGTTAAATCTGAAGGGCCGAAATATACTATGTTCGCGCAATCGGTGTCAAACCTTCCGCAAACCAGATCAATTTCCTTATCGCATTCCATGGATCGAATCATTTTTTCCATAGAATCATGTCCGATCCGGTCATCTGCGTCCAGGAATCGAATATAGGTTCCGGATGCCCTTTTTATCCCGATATTTCTTGCCGCGGATACTCCCTGATGGTCAATCCTGATATAGCATATTCTGTCATCAAGGTCATGATAACTTTGTGCAATCCTTCCGCTCTGATCTGACGATCCATCATCGATCAGCAGTATTTCCATATCCGAATATGTCTGCTGTAATAAATCATTTAAAATATCCGTTAAGTAATTCTCCGCATTATAAAACGGAACTATGACACTTATCACCATGTGTTTCCCCGTAGTGTTTCAATTCTTGTATTTCCTGCAACCATTCACGCTGCCCTTACTCATGCAGACTGTTCTGCACTCTCTTTTTGACGAAAGAACAGATATACCGTCAGAATATGAAAAGGAAACTGATAAAGCCGACAGCAATCACACCATACCGTGCAGCCATATTTTTATAAGTCAATGACACACCAAAAGCCGCCGCCGTTGTCAGGAACATTGCCGCAAAGATAAATTTGTCGTTATATAACTTTACCTTCAAAATCCTTCTTGTAATCATCAAATGCATGACAAGCAACACAAGATAACTGGCGAATGTGGTATATGCCGCCGCTGAAAATCCATACAGCGGAACGAAAATCAAATTCAATATAAGATTCAGCGCCGCCGCCGTAACGGTTCCGAACGAAGCATATTTTGTTTTCTTTACATGCAGTTCTATGTTAATATAGTTCGTATACAGGCACTGACACACAACCCCTAAAACCATTGGCGGAAGGCATGATACCGCCTGCGCATATTCTGCACCTCCTAATATGTACACCGCTTCCGGTCCGATCGCTACACAGGCCAATCCAATATAACACATAAGAATAACAAGCAGATTTGTGTTTTTTCTTATTTCAGTCTCTTTGCCTGCGTGATAGCTGTCATGAAACCACGGCTGCCATGCCTGATTGACGGCATCTGTCACAACGACCAGTAAAAGAGCAAAGCTTCTGACGAGGCTATAATAAGCAACAGGCGTCGCGCCGTAAAATTTTGAGATAACCACCCGGTCAGACTGAGCGAGAACATTCATGGAAACAGCATGCAGTATCATGGGCAACGATATGGCCAGACCGTATTTCCAGTATTCTCTGTTTACATGAATGTGTCCTCCCCCAAAAGCTTTTACCCAGAAAAATACAGATAAAGCAGCCGCCGGCAGCGTAAGACCGGCCATCCGGGCCGTCCCCTTATTCCCGTTTGTGAGAAAAATCAGCAGCAGAGAAAGCAGGGCTGTTCCCAGAGCCATATACCAGGCAATTCCGATGTTCTGCTTATATTTATATTTATACCTGTACCCGCTCTGAACAAAATGGATCGCAGGCGAAGCAATCAGATATAAAAGCAGTAAAATTGTTTCCGGCTCACTCAGTTCAAACAATCCGGAAAATGGCTTCAGAAAAGCAATCACCACCAGAGAAATAGCAACTGATACGATGAGCGACAGCAACTGCTGTGAACCTATATAGTCATCAAGGTGATCAGGATAATCAATTTTCGCCCGTCCGATGCTTGTACCCAGGTTCAAACTGTATATAACAAGAAACAGCGTATACCAGGAAGTAAATGTTGAAACGGTTCCATATTCATCGGTTGATAAAAGGCGGGTGAAGAGAGGCGTTGTAATCACAGATATCATCTTTACCAGGACAGATGATATGACATACCATACACCCGCTTTAAGAGCGACAGATTGTCTTTTGTTCTCTATGTTATCCACGAGGTATCTCCTTGCAAGTAATCATGACCTGTTTAAAATCCCCCTGACAAAACCTGAACCCTTATCGCCTAAAATCTTTTTTGCCTGCTGTTTTAACTGTGCTTTTGAATTCATTGCCAGATGCTTCATGATTTCAAAAGCCTGAACCTCATCTTCGTCGGCCGTCGTAACCTCAAAAATCATCGGCTGCAAAACATCCTCCGAAACAAACTCCTTCAGGGAAAGGAGGAACTCCTCCTTCGTTTTTGCCGCCAGGTATCTGAAGCCTGCGGCCTCTGCATATTTGCAGATAAACGTACCGGATTTCCCTCCATAATGGTTCCCGGCTGCAATATACAGGTCAGCATTATCATTGCCTATATGGTGCCCCATATGTCCGGGCTGTTTAAAAATATTACCTCCGTGATTATTAATGACCAGAATCCGATAATTCCCTTTCACATGCCGGTTCCCCAGCATGCTCATATCATAAAAGAATGTCAGATCACCCAAAACGCAAAAGCAAAGACTTCCCGGTCTGGCCAGCGACATACCTACGGATGCGGACACAGCGCCGTCAATCCCTCTGCAACCCATGTTAGCATCCACGTGAACGGTTCGCGGAAGTTCAAAAAAGGACCAGGAACGGATCGTATTGCTTGCAGCCAGATGAAGCGACGAACCCTCAGGTATGCATTTTGACATCTCTGATGCCACATATATATTCGACAGCGGCAGTTCGGGAATACTTTTTATGATCTGCCCATACAGATGCCTGCATTTTTGCAGGTAATTGTCATTCTCCGCATGATCTGATTCCCCGAGATAAGCATGAAAAAATCAATTTCCCGCATTTCAAATACATTGCTTAAATTTCTGAATGTATCCCGGATTTCTCCGTCTTCGCTGACTCTCCATGTCCGGGCGGCCGTCGTCATTTTTTCCATGGTTGGCTCATCCGCTGCTTCCTCTCCGATATGAATGATCAGTTTCAGATCGGTAAAAATATCATAGTCATATTGCTGTGAAGCAAGTACAAAAGGTTGAACCGCATATCTGCCGTGATATTTGCTCGAATGATCACAAAATACAACCGCATCATATCGGGCGCAAAAACAGTCTACGGCATTTTCAAGCTCCTCTTTCCATGGTTTATGTGAACCGACAAAAACAACGATTCTCCCCTCAGGCAGTTCCGGAAGAGCATCGCCGGCAAAATACCGGTGAATCACTCTGACATCCGGCAGCTCCCGTGTCGTAAAAGTGTAAAAGGATTTTGGCACAGGCATATTCATATGTACAGGACCTCCCCCGTGCCTTTTTAATTCAAGAATAGCCTGGTTGATTTTTATCTGACTTTCCCAGACATCATTCTCATCTTTAATCTCAGGCAATGTTACCTTTAAACGGAGCGAGTCTGCCGGCGAAACTGTTCTGTCTATGGTCTGCGGTGAGAGATGTCCGATCAGAGACGCGCCGTGCATGCCCGTTATCGCGAGAACCGGCAATTTTCGATGGTAGGCTTCGGTTAATCCCGGTAAATAATCGCGGGAAGCCGTCGCTTCCGTACAGGTAATCACCACAGGCTCCCCTGTTTCTGCAGCCAGCCCGCAGGCCATATAGGCGGCACTCCTCTCGTCAATGCATGAATACAGCTCAAATGACCCATCGTATTGAAGGCTGACGTTCAGGCACATGTTCGTTGCTCCCGGAGACATGATAACCTTTTTTATAGCGTGTCTCTTTAAAAGTGCGACGATCAGTAACGCATTTTTCTCATCGGCATATTT
>JAJQEU010000040.1 GCA_021201535.1 Clostridiales bacterium
GCGGTCAGTCGCCGTGATCACGATGCTGACCTGCTCGCCGAGGATCTTGTAGCCGCTGTCGGTCGCGATCTCGGTCAGGGCATACTCATCAGCCTCCAGGCCGTAGATGACAAGGGAGCCGTCAGATGCCGGTACGAATGTGGTGGCAGCATCCTCAGATGTCGTCTTGCCGGTCACATAATACACGCCGTCCTCGCTCATCTCCGCTACCACATAGTAGCAGTCGGTCACGTTGTACAGCTTGAACTGTACGGCTGTCGGGTCGCCTTCGCCATCGGAAAATTCTTTGGTCAGGTCGAGGGCATAGCTGTATACATAGTTCCGGTCGTTCAGCTGGCTGTAATATCCGCTGCTCGTTCTGGACCAGGTAAGCACGACATCATTCGTGTTTCCTTCATCGCCAAGGACAACCGTCGCGTCAGAATTCACGGTAGCGGTGTAGTACACGACCATGTAATATCCGGAGTAATCCGGGTTGATCACTTCCAGGCCGGCTTCCGTGATCTTGAAAGTCAGCTGGGTGGAACCGTCCGCGCTGTACTGGGCAACGCCCTGCGCATTGGTGCCCGTATATACCGTCACCGGGTCATAGGACTGGGATGTCTCCGCATTGGATACGTTCCAGATCAAAACTGCGTTTGCCGTGTTGTTCGCGTTCGCGTCTGTCGCGTTGTCATAGAAAGCCACGCGCGCATCCTCGTTGTAGGTCAGGCCTGCGGACAGGATATCGGTAAACGTGTACTCTGTGATATAAGTAGCGGTGGACGTGATCGTCGGGAGCTTGGATACGATGATGTAGTCCAGCACGTCGCCTTCGGAAGCGGTTGTCGTGTCGCGGTACTCATAATCGTAGGAATAAACTTCCTCGCCCGCTGTCGTGCCGTCCTCGGTATAGCCGCCGCGGTCTGCCACATACTGGTCATCCGAAGAAGCAGCGTTAGCGTCTTCCTCATTGTAGACCACTACGGAGCTGTCCGCGTCATAGTCTTCCCCGCTGTCAACCGTGCCGTTGTTGTCCGCATAGTTGTCAGAAGTGTTGTATGCATTACGCACGCTCTTGTCCAGGGTAGGGTTGCCGGACTGGTTCTTCGGATATACGAACGCGTCATAGAGCCATTCCTCGCCATCCACATCCGTGAACGGGAGCTCGATGAAGAACGGGTCCACGGTATCCGTGATCTCTTCCGGCACGGTGGTCTCAACTACCAGGTACAGGCCGAGCGCCAGGCCGTCGATCGCTGTCGTACCTGTAGAGTCTGTCAGGTCCATCTCGATCAGTGTCTCGTCGATAGTCGTGCCGTCCTTATAGGTGGACCCGCCGACTTCATCGTCATAATCGCCGTCAGACAGGTCCGCGCTGGCATCGCCGCCGTCCGCGATCATGTCGCCGTTGCTGATCGTGTTATACTCGCGCAGGTAATCCTCCAGCGCGTTCTTCGCCGTGATGTTGCCCGCATCGAGGATCGCCGTCAGGGCCTCCTGGATCTGGGTGCTGTCATAGTGGAGCACGGATGTGTCGTCACACTGGTTCGCAACCGTGTCCGCCGTCATGTCATACGCGTCAGCCGCATCCAGGCCGAGGATCTTAGCCAGCTCGGTCGGGATCTCATAGACCAGTGTCACAGCATTGGAGTCGCCGTTGTTGACGCTGTAGGTCTCCACGCTGCCGACCCGCAGGATCGTGAAGCCAACGCCTGCCACGCCGTAGTTTGCCAGCGTGCTCTCCAGGTCAGTATCCTGCTCGCCGTAAGCGTAGTTCTCTCCATTCGCTTCTGCTTCAGCTTCATTCTCACCCTGCGTATACACGCCTGCAGCCTCTGCCGCGGTGATGTCATACTTGTGGATCGTGATGCTGCCGGTCTGGTCCAGGTCGATGATATCGGAGTTCCCAATGTCATTGCTTGTGGCCGTGTTGTCCGAATCTGAACCATACACGCCCGCCTGCTCCTCGAACTGTCCGTTCGCCGCTTCGCCGGAGCTGTACACGGTATCTGTCGTGCCACTGTAGACTTCCTGCTCACTGTCGGCACTCACAGTCGTTGCAAACGCCGGTACTACGGATGCGCAGGGCGAAGCCGCCACTGCTGCTGCCAGCAATACAGCGCCTGTCTTCTTAAACTTCGCTGCCGCTGACATCTTACTCATGTCTTTCCTCATTTTCACTTTATCCTTTCTATTATTTAGTCTGCCTTTTACAGCTTGTACTCCAGAAACAGGTGAAGTATTTCCGCGATATAGAACTCGCTCCTGCCAGTTTTAACGTAAAAGAAAGCTGATAGGAGGGAACTGAGTTCCACCCCAGTGGACATCCAATTTCCTGTACAGATATATGCTTTTGCGTTCTATGGTGGGGCGGAACTGAGTTCCGCCCCATCTGTTTTTGCTATATTACTTATTATAAAGGTAACGATCCTTGGCCGAACACCTCAGTCTGTGATGCGGTAAACTTTCTGTTTCCTTCCCCTTTATAGTGTTCTGCGTCTATGATCGGCCCGGGCTTCAACCCAGATTCATGGGAACTCATGACGCAGATATTATCAAACCGGTTATGTATCGACTCCCCGCGCTGATCCGAAAGGCAGATCAGCTGCTTATTCGTCTTCCTTGCCATCTCTGCAAGCGCTTTCAACAGGTGCTCCGATGTAACCGCACTGAACCGTTTTAAATTTTTTCACAAAACCAGACGCTTTTCGAGAATGAATTCTAGATATTATTGGAAAGGAAAAAAAAGGAGGTTTTTTTCATGTTGAAGTTTAAGATGTGGACGAACGCAAAGATCAGGGATAAATTTGATGACATCTTATTAGATCGCCTGAACCACAATGTTGGCACAATTGTAAATCTGGCGTGGTGCCTTGCTGATGGGAATCACATCACGTTACAGACATGTAATCTGGGATATTTAGCTATGGTTTTTGATATTGATTATGTGGTTATTAGTTACAAACTCCAACCATGCAATGCTATTAACTACCCAGCTGATGTATTACTTGCCCATGCGGCAAGTCAGATAGGAAGCATAGATGTAACGGATGCCGTGCCGATCTGCTATGAGGATTTTATGGAAGAAGCCAGATCTGAATGTTTATATGATGCTACCCATTGATAATATTATGCCGTGAAGCATAAGAAAGCAAACAATGCTTTTTTTGAAAAAAATTGTTAAGCGGAGGATTAAATAAGCCCTCCATGTTTAGATCTTCCGGGAGGATGCGCGTTATTCGAAACTCAGCTCTTCTTGTTCTGGAAGGCATAAAAAAGTGTATCCAGGGTTAATTGCATTGTGGTCTCTTCGATAATCCATGGCGACAGGTAGTATAGGGGCGGAACTCAGTTCCGCCCATCCCTATGGGTCACTGCAATTCCGGTATAAAGATATGATTTTGTGCATCAGCGGTGTGGAACTCAGTTCCGACCCACTGTCTTTGCCATATTGCTTTTTCAAAACGCAGTGTCTGCAGGTCAATACTTCAAATGCACATCAAAACAATATCCTTCTTCTTCCCCCTTATGATGTTCCGCATATATATTCGTTGTGCCGGGTCTCAGTCCGGATTCATGCGGGCTCATGACGTAGATACAGCCGAACCGGTTGTATATGGACCCGCTTCCCAAGTCGGACAGGCTGGTCAACTGCATATTGATTCTCCTCGCCATCTCCACCGCCGGTTTCAGAACGTTCTCCGATGTGGCCACACTGATAACAATATTTACAGGAAATCAGCGTCTTCATTTCCAGAAATCTACCATTTTACCTCTGTACAGAAATAACCCATCCGTACGAAAAATCAATGGAGGTAAAGTAATGAAAACACGAATCACAAACGTAATCCCTGAAAACATCAATACACTGCTGTCAGCACATGGCTGGAAACAGATAAAGGTAGGTGGATCATTCCGGATAGATTATGACTGCCGGTATCAGCTATTTATAAGACGCAGGAACCTGCAAAATCTAACACATGAGAAACAGGAAAAAACCAATAGAAATGGAGACGTCTCAAAAATGTCGCCAGCCAACACACCCGAAACCACCGGAAATACAGACATTTCCAGCATGGAATCAAAAAATCCTATGGGAAGCCCGTCGGATCAATTGACACCATCACCTGACAAATCTCTGTTGCCCATGCTTTCGGATTTTGAGAAATATCCTTCCCTGCGTGCATTGCGAACTACTGAGGAATCTCTGGTCATCGCAATGGACAGCGAGTGGTACTACCCCAATAACACCGAAACGGGAGACCGAATGATGCTGTCCTGGCAATTCTCTGTAATCGACAAGGAGGATCTCGTCGAATTTGTTTTTCTGCGCTCCAACAGATTTGATCTCACCCTCGAAATTGCAGTAGGATGTATCTTAGATAAATTGGGGGTGGAAAGTATAGATACCCGTAAGATTACACGGTATAAATCCCAGTCCGTTGATCCTGATAATAATCAGGTGAAAGAATCTTGCTATAACACCCGCCGTGAAGCCGAAAATAATGCTGCCGTCGTGTATGATGACGGAAAAAAAGTGCACGCATTTTTAGATTGGCAAGCAACAAAACATTTTTCTGTAACATTATTGTGCCATGCTGGTAAAGCTGATATCTCATCCTTAGACCAGTCAGGAAAAATGTGCAAAAAAATACTGGCCAAATGTACAGAAGTCAATGGTGGACTTGTGACCCTTAAGCCCACTCACTTCCACCCAGCAAGTCTCAAACCTGAATACAATAACAGCGGGCATACCCATCGGTATCCGGTCAGCTTATCAGTTGCAGACACGCTTTGCCATACACCCGCCAAGATGCAATCGCTGAAAGCCCTGGGTAATATAATTAGGTGGCACAAAGTTGAACTCGAAGATGATATGATATCAAAAATGGACGAGCTTTTGCTGAATGATCCATGCAGCTATTTTGAGTATGCATCCAACGACAGTATTGTAACACTGCTATATGGTTCTACCCTGTACGGTTACAATAAACTTTATCCCGTAACCATCACCAGCGCCACCGCCAAAGTAATGCGGAGCATCATGGCGAGTCAACTTGGCTGTGACAGCATTTCAGATTTCGAAAGAAAATACCGTGGCCTGCAAACTGTCAGCCATGGACTTATGCCCGCCACAAATCGTCCCGGATACATTGAAAGCACCAGCAAGGAACCTATATCCGACAAAGCAAATTCCCTGCAGTACTATGCGTCTCAGGCATACCACGGTGGGTATAACTCCTGCAGCGATGTGGGATATTTCTCTCAAAAGACTTATGATTACGACCTGCGGAATGCTTATCCGACAGCAATGTGCCTTGTCCCGGATGTTAATTGGGAAAAACCTTTCCTGCGCGAAATCAACAATCGTGAACTTACCCTGCAGGACTTTCTCCTGCCCACAGGAGGCTACGCCCCGCTGCTTATGATGGTCGCCTATGTGACATTTGAGTTTCCGGATTCCGTCAAATATCCGTGCATTCCGGTCTCGGTAAATGGTGTACCTGTGTACTGTCGCACAAGTGATGGCCTGGATGGTGTTTATGCATGTGGGCCCGAATTATACCTTGCCCTGCAGCTGGGTGCAAAAATCTGGGTTGAGCGTGGATTTATTATAAGGAACCTCTCAGAGCAAAAAAGCGGTAATATTTCTTGTTGTCTCGGTGCTGCCGTCAAACAGTTTGTCGTTGACCGGGAACAAGCCAAAATCGACCATGGGAAAAAATCTCCGGAAGAAATGATTTTAAAAACAATGGTCAACAGCGGTTACGGAAAAAATGCGCAGAATGTCGTCCAGAAAGATACCTGGAGCGCCCGTAATGATGCAATGGAAGATCTTGGATGTTCTGCAATCACTAACCCGGTATCTGCGTGTATGACTACGTCCATTGTCAGGGCAGAGCTCCTTGCTGCTCAAAACCAGTGTACTGACCTTGGATACACTGTCTGTTCCGTGACAACAGACGGTTTTATATCTGATATACCGGAAGACACTCTAAAATCTCTGGATCTGTATGGAATTCGGGAGTACATGGAAAAAGCCCGTCTTTTCCTAACAGATAATAAAGATCCGGAAATCTGGGAGATAAAACACTCCCAGAACGATCTGGTCAATTATACCACCAGGGGCAATGTCAGCCTGTCAGAACACGGAGTCTGCGCACACAACGGCACAAAATCCGGATATAAACCCGACAGTCCCGAAGACCGGTTATGGCTGATGGAATCTGTCCTGTCCCGCTCAAAAGCTGTTGACTACACGACAAGCGAATGGACTCACTTTAAGGAGCTTGTTAAAGGAACTCCATTCAGCGTCAGTAATATTACCCGTCATGTCCGCATGGATTTTGATATGAAACGTAAACCTGTACGGAGCAGTTTTGAAGCACAGTTCCCTGAAATCAATGGTGAAATATATGAAATTGCCTGTTTCACGACTAAGTCTTTTGAAAAT
Source organism: Clostridiales bacterium (assembly GCA_021201535.1). GTDB lineage: Bacteria > Bacillota > Clostridia > Lachnospirales > Lachnospiraceae > Eubacterium_I. The sequence goes on from JAJQEU010000040.1 coordinate 6,437, forward strand.
GTCAGCGAATTTTTGCTGTACCGTGAAAAAAAGAACAGCACAACCGTTTTGCGCACCATGGAAGACTGGGATAAGTTTTGGTGTAAGGTAGACACCGCTGGCAAACATGTCAGAGTACGCGACCTCGAATGGGCCATCCTTAACAGCTGCATCATTGGTTACCGTGCCGGATTCTGGGCGATACCCGCGCTAGACAACTTAACCGGCCAGGAACGCAACGACTGGATTAATGCCCACAACACATCAAAGCACACCTTTAAAACAAGCGACTGGAAAAATGCCGGCAGAAGTACCCGCCAATCCAATATGCTTCCCAGGGAAATGCTTACACAAAAAATAAACGAGCTTCAGCAGTTATCGTGAAACCACATTAGCATTCGTGTAAAAATATCTGGATCTGGCCTGGGAGGAAACACATAGCAATCATTAAACATATGCGTCAGCGTAACCGCCACCCGACGCATAAAAGCCTCCTACTCCTGTAACGGCTGGCACAGGGCGGAACTAAGTTCCGCCCTGTTTGATTTATAAATATTTGAATTGTGCCGAATCCTTTTTGCATGCCAGGAAATCTTCCAAGGCTGA
>JAJQEU010000028.1:0-29119 GCA_021201535.1 Clostridiales bacterium
TATCGCAAAACGGTCATGAGCAGATTTCAAATCCGACTTATGACACCTAAACCATAATTAAATAAAAGAAAAACTGATGTTTTTTATTCGATTTCCGGAGGATATTACAATGAAGACAAAATTTTCTGCCTCTCTGAGATTGCTGCTTCACGACCTGAATATCAGGACAGAACAACCGGTTCTGCCGGACGGCAGCCGTTCTTTTGTCTGTCCCGCCCTGTATACTCCGGCCAATGTCATGAATCAGGAAGAACTGTATGTGGGCATGCTCTCTGAAATCCTGCCCGTCGCCAACACTCATCCTGAAATCATCTTCCTGTGTATACGGGATCTGTATCAGGATACGGAGGAAACTGCAAATAATCCCGGCAATCTGGTTATTCTTTTGACAAATATAAGGCTCCCCGATCTGTTTAACCGGCTCAATCGAATTTTTCGTCAATTATGGGAGTGGGATGAGGCAATGAGCATTTCTGCCGCTTCAAATCAGGGTCTGCAGCATTTGCTGGATCTGAGCGAGCCTGTCATCGGGAACCATATCGACATCATGGATGCCACCTTTAAGCTTCTGGCCTATACCAGAAACATACCGCTCTCAGACGACCCGATCACTGTGAGTCTGATCGAACACGGTTACCACACGGAAAAAACCATTCAGGATCTGACACGTATGAAACGTTTTGAAGAATATGAAAAAGAACATGGGATCATCATCTCCGACGATTATGCTCTGTGCGACTATGTGACCTTAAAACGCGTATTTCATCTGGGCGGCGCGCCCGCGCTCTATATCGTCATGCACTGCAACCACCGCGAAGCGGATGAGAGTCTCCCGGACTTATTTCAGATGCTGCTTGCGCACGTCTCCGATTACCTGAATCGCGATTTTGCCTATCCGGCGTCCTTTGCGGCCTCCCAGCAATATATCCGCGATCTGCTGGACGGAAATATCAAAAGCGTGGACGAGGCGATCTCCCGCGCCTCGTACGCGACGATCCCCTTTCAGAAGGAATACCGGCTTTATCTGATCGCCTTTGACGATGATTTTAACGTCCCGCTGGATAATCTGGCCTCCGCCATCCTCCGGGAGCTGCCCTTTTCCTATGTCGTCACCTATTACCGGAGAATCGTCATTCTTCACAATTGTGAGCGAAAAAATACAAACACAGAGCCCATCACCGATACCCTGAGACGGATTCTCAATAATTATCCCTGCACAGCAGGCATAAGCAATCCGTTTCAAAATCTCTGGGACGCAAGACCGGCACTGGAACAGGCGGGCTGTGCGATCGAATATGGCGTACACGACCGAAAAGCACAGGAGAACGAAACATCTGAGAGCGTTTCCTTTTATGATTTTGAGCAAAGCTTCCTCACGCTGATCATCACCAAAAGCTTTAACTCCTCTCCGGATCTCTTTCGAAATTGCTTTTTGCTGGAAGCGATCAACCGGCTGCAGGAATATGACAAAAAACACAATACCGGTTTCTTCAACACTTTGAAAGCATACCTGCAGTGCGGGCGCAGGGCAACAGCCGCCGGCGAACTTCTGCATATGCACCGGAATACCGTAATTTATCATATCGAACGCATTGAGCAGATTCTCGATGTCTCATTAAATGATATGGATGTCTGTCTTAAACTGCATCTCGGCATCAGGGTATTCGAGTCTGCCATGGCTGAGATACTCTGTTCATAAATGAGCATCGATTTATCCGACGGGCAGCCAGTCCACGGAGATGCACCGGCAGTGAAAACTGCAAGAACCTGACACCTGAGGCAAAATATCCTTGTCGTTTGACAAAAGAACAACACTATCATACAATTTTTCGAAGCTTTTCAAAAGAAGCATCCAGAATCTTTTCCTTGCGCTGCATCAGCACCGTCTTATAGAAGTCCTTTTGCAGATCAGTGATAAATGGAGTCTCGTCAATCATGCGGCTGATCTTTTGCATATCTATTCTTGGCATAATACGCTTGAGAGCACTGTTGCATTCTGCATTTTCGAGGGAAAAGATGAAATCATGGTAATTGATTTTTTTTCCGTTAACCTTGATGCCAGAAAGCGGTATCTCGTAAATACGAAGGTTCAGTTCGTTCTCGTCTGTCAGAACTGCCTCCATAATACTCTCATCTGCCTGGGGAAACAGGCAGCTTCCACAGTCATAGATGGGAGCAAGCGTCAACATATCTGTATCTACTTCATAGAGAAAGCCCCAGTTGCCGTTGTGTCTGTCCCAGTTTCCAATTAAAGCGTCTACAATGAAAATATCCCAAAACCACTCCCTGAGTGTGCATGGGGCAATGGCCTGCTGTTCGTCTATGGCCATGAGAATATCCGAAAGCTCTGTGCCATATCCATTATTCTCTGAATCAATGACGGTGTTTTTCAAGGAAGCGAAATCCTGCAGCACAACACCAGAAGAGGTGAAGTCTCTGCATGCGACAACAATCTTTTCTTTTCCGTTTTTTGTATAGGTACCCAGCAGAGTTTCCTGAACGGGAATACCGATGCTTTCAAAAATATGACAGCCGATATACTCGGAAACGCAGCCATTGGTATAACTCATTTTCCTGTTTCGTGATGACAGCGCAGGAAACTTGAGCATATACAACTCTCCGTTATACACAACGCTTATTTTGCTTCCGTTTGCGCCGGTATAAGTCTTTTTCCTTTTAGGGAGATCTGTAAAATCTATCATACATTCTCATTCCTTTCCATGCGCAGGTAAGCTTCCCGCAAATACCACGCCTGTTCAGATGAAATCACTCCGTCTGCTTCGGCGGAGTTGATGTCGGCGTTTAGCTCGCACCAATACAAATCCCAATGAAGATCACATTGACCGCTGTCTTCAATCTCCCATGACTTCTTCATGTTTTCGAGAGAAATTTTCAAATAAGACGGCAGACCGCATTCCAGATAGCCTTTATTCAACGGACGGTTGGTGTCTGTATCGTACTTTGCAGCATCTTCCGGCATCATAATTTTCTTCATGGCATTCAGCTCCTTCCATACCGCAAGTTTCCCAGTCCGGGCGCATCTTATCGAGACGGCACACCGTTTCGGCCATCTCCTTTGCTCTGGATTCGGAATAGCCATACTTTTCCATAAGCGTCCCTTCGACAAGTCTCTGCCGCATCTCACATAATTTTAAATACGTTTCCTTTACTTCCGGCAAGGTTGTGAGTTCTTCGTTTGCCCAGAGCAGGATCTTGTCGAACAGATACTCCTCAAAGATATCAAAGGTGTGCTCGTTATCAGGGTTTCCCATTTTCTCAGCCATCCGCCAGATCTTTTTGCCGATAAAGGTGATGGCTGCGTCCATGTTCTTCCCGCCCAAATAGCTTCCAAGCCCGTCAAAGAAATCTTCGGGCATGTAAGACGTGAGCATTAAGATGCCATCTCTATCCAGTTCTCCGTAATATATGACTTTACTGTGCCGTATACATCATCAAACAACGGCTTGTCAGCATTTCCGGTAAAACGGAACTTCTTATAAGCGTGCCTTAGCTCATCCTGCCTGTTGAGGAAAGCGCTAAAGCTGCCCAAGACCCTTCCGTTATTTTCCAGTGTCTGCAGCACTTCAGCACTTTCAAACCTGATCACTTTTGAAATATAATACAGGTCTACGACATCTTTTATTCTCCTGAAAATCTTATCACCGGAGATAACTGAAATTTTATCGGCAACCATCTGGATCGGAGAGACACCACGAAAACGAAATCCCTCAATCTCATATATCTGTGTCGGGGGAGCGGGGCGATTCACATCAATATCCATCGAAAAAAGGATCTCAGATGTCTCCGGTTTTTTCAGTTCAAAACCGGCTGAGCGTCCTTCCCCGTACATTCTGTAAAGGCTGACTTGCAGATCAATCCCACTTTTGGCGAGTGCCTGTTGTAAAGATTCTGTCATCTGTCCGGCTGATGGCGGCGTGTCTGAACACCAGTTTGCGTCAATGTCAACTGTATGCCGGATTTCATCACCATACCCGGCTTCGAGCAGACAGGCTTTTAAGACCATCGACCCTTTAAAATCAATTGGAATCCCGCTGTCATATATAGCCTTCATTACTTCATACATCAGTTTTTCTTCTGCTGTCAGATTCATCATGAACCACTAACTTTCATAATAGTCAATTGCGTCATCCGCGAGTTTTTCAAATCTTTCCTGATATTCAGGAATGACAAAGATGCCGTTAAAGCTGGCTCCATTGGAATAATAATACCGGCTGAGCGCTTCCGTAATTCCCTGCATATCCAGAATTGCCTCATTGGCAAGTGCATCGGCAACCGTCCGGTTAAAATCAGTGTAACGCAGACCGTTTTTTTCCTCTATATTATAAGCACTTACCTGATTACCAAGCAATACCACGCCATTGAAGCGGGAAGCGGAATCATCACCATAGCCCCATACAAGATACTCTTCGCTGCGCCCGCGAAAACTGCCCTGACACATCAAGGCTTCATCCAGGGCAAACACAAAGGATTCGCCGACGTATTCCTGCACTGCCTTCAGCCATGAAACAGCTCCCACAAAATCACTTCGCTTTGGAAGCTCAGACTTTTGTATATCATACTTTGGAAGCACCATCGTCTTCCGGTTGGCCAGATCAGACCTGACCCGACTCTCCAAAAGCTCAACCATATAAACCGGCGGCCTGCGCATATCAGTTTCCCAGTTCTGGATTGTTCGGAACGGGATGTGATATCGCGCAGCAAACTGGCTTTGCGTATCTCCTAAGCGTGTTCTCATTTCACGAATTGTCATATTTACCACCTCGGCATGATAATACACTCATTGAGTGTATTTGTCAAGCGCGATGAAAAAGGAATTAAGGCGAGTTTTTTCATATATTTCCTATTATTGTTAAATATATCATATGGAGATCACGCTAGTACATCGAATAATTAATAACTTTATATTCGAGGTACTGGTTTCTGTTTGTAATTATTTTTAAACAAATCACTATGCGTCCCTGTCCGTGTAAGATAGAGATATAGTTCTTTTTGATTTACTTCGTAAATTAAAATCCAATCTGCTGTAATGTGGCATTCGCGGCAACCTGTGAAATTTCCGGTCAATGGATGATCATAATTTTGCTCTGGAAGTTGTTCTCCTGCTGCCAGAAGCTTAATTACATCTGTAAGAAGAGATACGTCGTAACCTCGTTTCTTTATTCGTTTGACATCTTTTTGAAATTTTGTGGATGGCCTGACATCATACATCTGCAAGTATTTCCTCCATCATTTGATCGACATCGGAATAGGTTTTACCCAGAGAAGGATCAGCTTTCATTTGCCGGACTTCTTTTATCGCTTCAATAGTTTCAGCATTTGGGACATTTCCTCCGATTTCAAATGGAATCCTGTATTCTCTTACTGTTTTTTTTGCGAATATATTGAACGCCGTCGTCATTGTCATCCCCATGTCTGTACAAAATGATTCGAATTGCCGTTTTAAATCAGAATCCATACGTATATTAACGTTTGTATTTGCCATTGTAAATATCTCCCTCCTTTTATGCTTTTATATTATGGTCAATATATCAAATATTATTTACATTGTCAATACATTTTTACTTATGTCATCCTGGTATCCCTGAAAGATATTCTGGCAATCGAATGATACAAGGGGCAAAAGAAAAGGAAAGTCCTGCGCAGTCCGTTTAATGAATTACGATTTATAATCGCAAAACTGATTGACCTCCTGTGTATTATACGATATACTTTTTTTGTTTTTAACATCTCTGCGATTTTCCCGGATATTGTAAGGCGAAATCAGATCAGAAAGGCATGTTCAATCCATCGCTGTTCAGGGTATGGTCTGCAGGGAAAAGAGATTCTGAAAACACAGGAAAATTTCTCCCTTATAATAGAAAATGATAAGAGAATTCTATCAAATTACAAAACACAGGAGGACATACGATGTCACAGAGAACAGATATCCACAAAGTACTGATCATCGGCTCCGGTCCGATCATCATCGGCCAGGCCTGCGAGTTTGACTATTCCGGCACACAGGCCTGCAAGGCTCTGAAAAAGCTGGGATACGAGATTGTGCTCGTCAATTCCAATCCGGCTACCATCATGACAGACCCGGAGATCGCGGATGTCACCTACATCGAGCCGCTGAACGTCACACGTCTGGAGCAGATCATTGCCAGAGAACGCCCGGACGCACTGCTGCCCAATCTGGGCGGACAGTCTGGCTTAAATCTTTGCGCTGAGCTTGCCGCGAAGGGTATCCTGGACAAATACGGCGTGCAGGTCATCGGCGTGCAGGTGGATGCCATTGAGCGCGGAGAGGACCGCATCGAATTTAAAAATACCATGAACAGGCTGGGGATTGAGATGGCTCGAAGCCAGGTCGCCTACAGCGTAGAGGAAGCGCTCTCCATCGCAGATGAACTGGGATACCCGGTTGTACTGCGCCCGGCCTACACCATGGGAGGCGCCGGCGGCGGACTGGTCTATAATAAAGAAGAATTAAAGACCGTCTGTGCGCGGGGTCTGCAGGCGAGCCTGGTCGGCCAGGTTCTGGTGGAGGAGTCCATCCTCGGCTGGGAGGAGCTGGAGCTTGAAGTCATCCGCGATCAGGACAACAACCTGATCACCGTCTGCTTTATTGAGAATATTGACCCCATGGGCGTCCACACGGGCGACTCCTTCTGCTCCGCGCCGATGCTTACTATTTCCGAAGAAGTGCAGAAGCGTCTGCAGGAACAGGCCTACAGAATCGTGGAATCTGTGCAGGTCATCGGCGGCACCAACGTACAGTTTGCCCATGATCCGAAGACAGACCGGATCATCGTCATCGAGATCAACCCCCGCACCTCCCGCTCCTCCGCACTGGCGTCCAAAGCAACCGGTTTTCCGATTGCACTGGTATCCGCCATGCTTGCCTCGGGCCTGTCCCTCACGGACATTCCCTGCGGAAAATACGGCACGCTGGACAAGTACGTGCCGGACGGAGATTATGTAGTGATTAAATTCGCCCGCTGGGCCTTTGAAAAGTTCAGGGGCGTGGAGGATAAGCTGGGCACTCAGATGCGCGCGGTCGGCGAAGTCATGAGCATCGGAAAGACGTACAAAGAGGCTTTCCAGAAAGCCATACGGAGCCTTGAGACAGGGCGTTATGGTCTCGGCTACGCAAAGGATTTTAACCGGAAGTCAAAGGAAGAGCTGCTCTCCCTGCTGATCACGCCTTCCAGCGAACGTCACTTTGTCATGTATGAAGCGCTGCGCAAAGGCGCCACTGTGGAGGAAATCCACGAAATCACGAAAGTAAAGACCTGGTTTATCGAGCAGATGAAAGAGCTTGTAGAGGAAGAGGAGGCACTCTGCCGGTGCAAAGGACAGCTTCCCTCCGACGAAGCGCTGACCGCAGCGAAAAAAGACGGATTTTCCGACAAATATTTGAGTCAGATTCTGGAAATACCCGAGGATGCCATCCGTTCCCGTCGGCTTGAACTGGGTGTGACGGAAGCCTGGGAGGGCGTACACGTAAGCGGGACCGAGAACAGCGCCTACTACTATTCCACCTACAATGCGCCGGACAAAAACCCGGTTTCCGCGGACAGGCCAAAGATCATGATCCTCGGCGGCGGTCCCAACCGAATCGGTCAGGGCATCGAGTTCGACTATTGCTGCGTCCATGCTTCTCTCGCACTGAAAAAGCTGGGCTTTGAGACCATTATCGTAAACTGCAACCCGGAGACGGTTTCCACCGACTACGACACATCCGACAAGCTGTACTTCGAGCCTCTGACCCTGGAGGATGTGCTGAGTATCTATGAAAAAGAAAAACCGCTGGGCGTCATCGCACAGTTCGGTGGCCAGACCCCGCTGAATCTGGCAGCGGATCTGGAAAAAAACGGCGTGAAGATTCTGGGGACCGCGCCATCTGTCATTGATCTGGCGGAAGACCGGGATCTGTTCCGCGCCATGATGGAAAAGCTGGAAATCCCCATGCCGGAATCAGGCATGGCAGTGGATGTAGAGGAAGCCATCTCCATCGCAGGGGAAATCAGTTATCCCGTGATGGTGCGCCCTTCCTACGTCCTGGGCGGCCGCGGCATGGAGGTTGTGTATGATGATGAGAGCCTGGCTGACTACATGAAAGCCGCCGTGGGCGTCACGCCGGATCGCCCCATCCTCATCGACCGCTTCCTGAAACATGCTCTGGAGTGCGAGGCGGACGCGATCAGCGACGGAACGCACGCTTTTGTGCCGGCCGTCATGGAGCACATTGAGCTCGCCGGTATTCACTCCGGAGACTCCGCCTGCATCATTCCATCAGTACACATTTCTGAAGAAAATGTAAAAACAATCGAAGAATATACGAAAAAAATTGCAGAGGAAATGCACGTAAAAGGATTGATGAACATGCAGTACGCCATCGAGAACGGGAAAGTCTACGTGCTGGAAGCCAACCCGAGAGCTTCCCGCACCGTGCCGCTGGTATCCAAGGTGTGCAATATCCGCATGGTACCGCTGGCTACAGACATCATCACATCCGGGCTTACAGGACGCCCCTCACCGGTTCCGTCCCTCCGGGAACAGGATATTCCGTACTACGGCGTTAAGGAAGCCGTCTTTCCGTTCAACATGTTCCAGGAGGTAGACCCCCTTCTCGGGCCGGAGATGCGCTCCACCGGAGAAGTGCTCGGCCTGTCATCCTCTTACGGTGAAGCTTTTTATAAAGCGCAGGAGGCCACACAGACCCGCCTTCCCCTGGAAGGCACCGTCCTGATCTCCGTCAACAGCAAAGATAAGCCGGAGGCTGTGGAGATCGCGCGTAGCTTTGCGGATGACGGATTTAAGATCCTTGCCACCGGTTCCACCTGCGACCTGCTGACCGCAAACGGAATTGCGGCGGAAAAAGTAAAAAAGCTTTACGAAGGGCGGCCGAACATCCTGGACATGATCACCAACGGTACCATTGACCTGATTGTCAATACTCCCGCCGGAAAAGAGAGTATCCACGATGACAGCTATCTCCGGAAAGCAGCCATCAAGGCAAAAATCCCCTACATGACGACCATGGCAGCTGCCAGAGTCACCGCGAAGGGGATCCGGTATGTGAAAGAAAACGGAAACGGCGAGATCCGGTCGCTGCAGGATCTGCACAGTGAAATCAAAAAGCGATAATTTCTGCCTGCGGTTAAACGGATTTGCCATATTTATTCCAGAGGCACATAAGTCCCAAAACCAGCTTCGGAAAAGGAGCTCATCTCATGATAAATATGAACTGCCATATCCAGAATCGGAAAAAACGCCACAGCGCCGCTGCCCTCCCCCAGACACATATCGCAGGTGAGAAACGGCGTCTTTCCGATTGTCTGCAGCAGAAGTTCCCCGGCCGGTTCTTTCGACAGATGGGATGCCAGAATATAATCCGATGTCAGAGGCTGCAGACGGATCGCGATCAGAGCAGCTACCGTCGAGATAAACCCATCTGCCACAATCGGGATGTGATACAAAGCACCGCCGAGGAATATCCCGGCCAGTCCTGCGATATCAAACCCGCCGACTTTTGCCAGAACGTCAATCGGGTCACTCGGATCCGGCCGGTGTTTCGCGATCGCTGTCTGAATCACATGGATCTTTCGCGTCAGACCTGCGCCGGTGAGCCCCGCGCCCCTGCCTGTCACCGCCTCGACCGGCAGATCAAGGAGAACGCTTGTCACAGCGCTGCTGGTGGTAGTATTGCCGATCCCCATCTCCCCTGTCGCCAGAATCTGATAGCCTGCTTCGGCCTTTTCCTTTACAATCTGAAGACCCGTCTCCACGGCGGAGACGGCCTCATCACGGGTCATGGCGGGTTCCTGATACAAATCCTTCGTCCCGTAAGCAATTTTGCGACGTTCCACCCGGGGCGTATCGACTGTCATTCCGATATCAACGGGAAAAATATCCGTCCCCGCGTCACGGCACATGATTGCCACGCAGGATCGAAGGTCAAGAAAATTTTCCGCTACCACGGCTGTGACCTCCTGCCCGGTCTGCGTCACACCCTCCGCCACTACGCCGTTGTCGGCACACAGGATCAGCAGACCTTTTTTTGAGATATCTACCCTCTCACTGCGGGTGATCCCTGCGATCTGAATCACCGCCTGCTCCAGTTTTCCGAGACTGCCCAGAGGCTTGGCGACCTGATTCCAGCGCTCTCCGGCTCTTTGCATGGATTGCCGGCAGACCGGCTGTATCTGAGCAATTTTCTGATATAAATTCTCTTCTGATGAACTCAAACCTGTTTACCTCCGGGAACTTCTTCTGATCTGAATGAAATAATGTGTCTGCGCTCCGATCCGATTCCAAAGTCATGAATCGGTGAGCAGGCACTCTATCCATGGCCTCTTGACACAGATGTCATTAAATCTGATATCCCCTGGGAGTTACCATCTTTCCGTTCATTACCTTCGTCCGAGAATTTCCGATAAAGACAGTCGTAAACATATCCACCGGTATATCACGCAGCTCCTCCAGCGTGTAAAGCTGCATGTCTTCCCCATCCCGCCCGATATGGCTGACAATGCCGCAAATCGTTTCAGACGATTTATAACGAAGCATCAGATCGCAGGCTTTCTTCAGATAATCCTGCCTTTTTTTGCTGGAGGGATTATATAATACCACAGCAAAATCCGCTGCTGCGGCACAGAGCAGCCGCCGCTCGATTGTCTCCCACGGTGTCAGAAGGTCGCTTAAGCTGATCACGGCAAAATCATGGTTCAGCGGCGCGCCGAGCACAGCGGCGCCCGCTGTCGCGGCCGTCACGCCGGATACGACCTCTACCTCAATCTGCGGATACGCCGCTCCGATTTCGAGCATCAGACCGCTCATACCATAGACGCCCGCATCTCCGCTGCAGATCATGGCCACGGTTTTTCCTTTCGTCGCTTCCGCAAACGCCATCTCACACCGCTGCACCTCTCTGGTCATGGGGGTGGTGAGGAATTCCTTCCCGGCAAAATGTTCTCTTATCAGATCCACATACACTGTGTATCCCACGATCACATCGCAGCGCTCTAATACTTTCACCGCCCGGATTGTCATCTGTTCACAGGCGCCCGGCCCGATACCAACCACATAAATTTTACTCAAAATACGTCCTCCGTGCTTCCCGGAATTCGGTGGAAAACGCCGGGTTGTACAGCTCCGATCGGCTGTAGTTGGACTGCTTCACCACATCCCCGATGATCATCAGAGCCGTCTTCGTGATGCCATGCTCCCTGGCAGTCTGCGCCAGAGTCCCAACCGTGCAGATATATTTTTTTTCATCCTCCCACGTAGCTTTATACACGATCGCCGCCGGCGTATCCGCCGTGTATCCGCCCGCGATCAGTTGCGCAGAAAGCTGTTCCAGCAGCCCTGTGCTTAAAAATACCACCATGGTCGCCTGATGCACCGCAAACGCCGCGATCTCTTCTTTCTCCGGAACCGGTGTACGCCCGGCCATGCGGGTGATGATCACACTCTGTGAAACGTCCGGCAGCGTATATTCCAGATTCAGAGAGCTTGCCGCGCCGCAAAAAGCGCTGACGCCCGGACAACTCTCATAGATGATGCCAAGCTCATCCAGAAGATCCATCTGTTCGCGGATTGCTCCGTAGATACAGGGATCCCCCGTGTGCAGACGAACCGTCACTGATCCGCTGCTCTCCGCTTCCTTCATCACACCGATCACTTCTTCCAGGGTCATTTTCGCACTGTTATAAATTTTCGCATCTTCTTTTGCGTAATCCAGAAGCTGCGGGTTTACCAGAGAACCGGCATATATGATCACATCCGCCTGTCCGAGCAGATGCATGCCCCTCACAGTGATCAGATCAGGAGCTCCGCTCCCTGCGCCTACAAAATATACCATGGCTGCTGCCTCCTGTCGACTCCATATGATTTATATTGCTGATATGTCCATTTTTATATCATCTGTTTTCCAAACAGATTTCAACGTTTTGAATTTCATTTTTCGCCGAATGCCAAAAAGATTAAGATGCAATCTATCATTTGTGAAGCCCATAATACCTCCCGGAGCAATCAGTATGAATACAGCTATATCTGTTCCTGATAAACTGTCCTTCTGCATTTGTCAATCTCGTCAATCATCACGTCGGTCGTCCAGCCTCCGAACGGGAGAAACATCGTACAGTAGCAGTAGCCTTCGGCAGCCTTATATAAAACCTCCCTGACTGTCTCACGCAGTTTTTCCTCCGTAACAAGTCCGGCCATGGCATCCGTCTGATATTTCTGGTAATCCGGAGTCATATGATAACTCAGGCGATTTCCCGTGATAGCTTTCAGCTTCGGCACATCATTGATCTCCATTCCCTGCCAGGAATCAATGCCGATTTCAACAAAATCCGGCACGACCGCCTCTACCTTACCGCAGGAATGCATCTCAAAGAAAACGCCGAGCTCATGACAGCGATCCACAGCCTTCTTAATCTGAGGTTTGAACAATTCCCTCCAAATATCCGGAGAGAAAAACATGTTATTCTGCGTGCCCCAGTCATCATGAAACATCAGGACATCCGGCTTATAAATTTCGATCACCTTCTCCATCAGTCGGATTTTCCATTCCATATAAACGTTCAGAAATTCCTCCACCTCTTCCGGATCGGTGAGCAGAGCGCAGAGCGCATTTTCAAATCCCATCAGCATATGCATCCGCTCAAAAGGACCGTTTACAAACATCATCTCAAAAACCTTATTCTCACGGTCGATTTCACTGATGTGATCAATCTCCTCCACTTTGCTCCAGTCCCAGGCGTCCAGATCCGGAAACTGGACTGCTTCACGCCAGTCACAGATATCTTCCATGACAGGCGGTTCTGTATGATCGGGAGCGATTGCGTCCACGCTTGCCTCATATTTCCACTTCACGCCAAACCAGTCCGTGCCTCCCGTCTCATGAGGCGGCCGCTCGGCAAAAGCTTCCGGATTGAACAGCACAAATATTCCGTCGTCCCATGGTAGTTCATCTGTTGGCTGATGTCGGAAAAAAGCCATCGCTCTCTCTTTCGGAGTCATCTTTTTCATCATAATTCCACCTTCCTGTAAAAACTCAATATAAACTTTTCACCCACTCTGATAAAATAAGGCAGACACGACCGCCCTTGTTTTTTTAATATGCTTCGCTATTGCATTTCCTGGCCTTGCAGAAACCGTTCGGTAGCCCTTCTACGCAGAATACCCAAGAATCAGCAGCTATAAAAGCAATATTTCCGTTACCGAGCATAGTACTCGTTCAAAGCGTCAAAGAACGCCTGAATATTATCCCAGTCGGAAAGCGGCGGAATATCACAGCCGGAGGACGGAACAAAATTCGGGTAGGACGCACATTTTTCCATCAGCTTTATCGTCGCTTCCTTAACAGATTCCGGAGTCCCGTTGCGGAACTGTCCGGCAGGGTCTATATTGCCCATGACAATGATGTCGGAAGGAATCCTCGGCATCATATCCGCCATATCAATGGCATTGCCAAAATGGAGCACCCGGCATCCGTTCTGCGCAATGGAGCTGATCTGCTGTACGGTACAGTTGCCGCAGTTATGGTAAGCGACAAGAAAATCATCCGTCTGCGTCGCACGAACAATCTTTTTTATATAATCGCAGGAGAACTCCTCCTCCAGGGACGGCGACAGCAGGCCTGCCAGCGGCTCCGCCATCAGAACACCGTTGGCGTCGGCCGCCTTATATGCATTGATATATCTGATGGTAAAATCAGACACTTTTTCCAATACGGTGTGTACCATATCAGGCTCATCATAGCAGTAGATCATCGCCTCAGTGACATCCATCAGCCTTCCGGCGAGAGAAAACGGTCCGATGACGCCGGCGAATACCGGTCTGTCATCCACCAGCTGTACCGCCTTCTCAATAGCATCAATATATATCTGAGTCCGCCCGGCGCCGATCTCCGGTATCCGGAGCGCTTCCGCGTCCTCCTCCGTGTTAACGATACTTCCGGTGACCGTCGGCACCTCATCATCAGAAAAATGAACCGTCGACCCGAACGCCTCCGCCTCCAGGGACAGATCCATCATGCTGACCGATGCCGCCGCTTCCGGCGTTGCATCCGCCACGATTTTCATTGCCTGCGCCTGCAGGTCGCTGGATGCAATCAGTTCCTTCACTGTGATTCCCATCTTCTGGATGGCCGGGAAAGAAAGAACCAGAAAACCCTGCTTCTTCTCTGCCGCCAGAACACCGTCCACCCACTCCATCATATTTCGCTTCATACGCTTTCCCCTGTTGTCGCTTACAGCTTTCCGGTTTCTGTAAAACAACGTACCTTTCTTTTCTCTTATAGCAAATTATACTATTAATTCAATGCCTGTTTTATTAATTTTTTTTATTTTTTTTCGTTTTTTTTTACCACATGCATTGAAATCTGTGTTATGATGCTGTCAATATAAAAACCAATATTTCAGTATGAGCGTAAATTCAGCGAACGTATGGCCTGACCGAATTTTCGCACATCGGGTGCCGGATAAACCAGAGCAACAGCCAAAAGGAGACCGGTCATGGAACCGTATATTTACAATTTTATAGAAAAGTCAAAACTTTCGGAACTTCTGGAGGCACTCCACTGCTGCATCGAGCTTCCTGTCCAGCTGCTGGATGAGGATGGAACTATCCTGGAGTATTACGGCAGTAAAAGTACTTACTGCCAGCACTTCATCTCACACCTTTCCTCCGTGGAAACATGTAAGGAAATCCATGCCACGGCCGGAAAACGCGCCATGAACCTGGGTACTTCCTATATTTTTTCCTGTCATTCCAACCTGAGCCATATCGTGTTTCCCCTGATTAACCATGAGATCCTCTTCGGCTCGATCCTTATCGGACCTTTCCTGATGGAGCAGGCAGATTCCACGCTGGTTCTGGATATCGGCAGACGCTATCCGGATTTTACGATGGAGGATCTGATGGAACTCTATGATGACACGACCGAGATTCCCCGGGTAGAGCCTTCGAAAGTCACGCAGATCAGCCGTCTCCTCTATTATCTGATGTCGAACCTGATCAACGACACCGGAGAACAGTTCATTATCAACCAGAAAAAGCTGCATCAGCAGGCGAAAATCAGCGAATCCATCCAGATGTACAAGACTCTGTCCGTTACAAACGCGGAGCCCTATCCTCTGGACAGAGAAAAGATTCTGCTGAGCAGGGTAAAAGAGGGAAATCTAAAGGAGGCCGGCGCGGTCTTAAATGACCTGCTCGGCTATGTGTTCCTGTCGTCCGGCAATGATCTCTCTACGGTAAAATACAGATCCATCGAACTGTGCTCCCTGCTGTCCAGGGCTGCGATTGAAAACGGAGCCGCATCCAACCGGGTTTTTACCCTGAACAATCAGTTTATGAAAAATGTGGACGACTGCCGCTCCACGGACGAGCTCTGCTATGTCATGGTTGAGGTACTGACCGCCTTCATGGAATGTATGTTTCCTCCGGCCGTGGAAAACAACCGGGTGATTCGCGAAGCGATGAATTATATATCTGCCAATTTTTCCTCTTCTCTGACACTCGAAGAGGTGGCAAAACATGTGCATTTAAACCCTTCCTATTTTTCCAGGCTTTTCAAACAGTCTCTCGGCGCTTCCTTTAAGGAATATCTGACGCAGATCCGAATTGAGGAGGCAAAAAGACTGCTGGACCACACGGAGTATTCAATCCTTGATATCGCGATCGCAGTCGGCTTTGATAATCAGAGTTATTTTACAAGCGTATTCAAAAAAAAGACCGGCCTGACGCCGGGGCAATACAGAAAGTAAGCGGGAAATATTTCCCGCTCTGTTCCGACATAGTTCCTTATCTCTCCTGAACCGCTTTTTTTGCAACTTCCGCACATGTAGCCGCATCCGGTGTGTAATAATCCGCTCCGATCTGCTCTGCAAACTTCTCATTCACCGGTGCTCCGCCTACCATGACAATGTATTGATCACGGACGCCCTTCTCCTGCATCAGCTCGATGGCCGCCTCCATGTTCGGCATCGTCGTGGTCAGAAGCGCGGACATGCAGATCACATCCGCATGTACTTCCTCCGCTTTTTCAAGGAATGTCTCCGGCGCCACATCGACACCGAGATCCGTCACCTCAAAGCCAACGCCTTTTAACATCATCGCCACCAGATTCTTGCCGATATCATGCAGATCGCCTTTTACCGTGCCGATGACGACACGGCCGACCGGCTCGTTTCCGACCTCGATCAGCTTCGGCTCCAGAATCGTCAGTCCCGCATTCAGCGCGCGCGCCGCGACAAGGACTTCCGGGACAAAGACTTCATTATTTTTAAATTTTTCTCCGATGATCATCATTCCGCCGAGTAACCCCTCGTTCAAGATAACCTTCGGATCCTCGTTCTCATCCAGCGCCTGCTGAACCAGAGCTTTTACATTTTTTGCCCGCCCTCTCTGCAGAAACGCTGAAATGTCCTGAATTGTGCTCATGGTAATTCCCCCTTCTTTTGATAAAAAAAGTATATCGTATTACATAGATTGTTTCTTTCAAAATTTTGTGATTTATATCATTTTTTCGACCTTTCAAAAGGCAAAAACTGATATCTGTGTCAAACAGAAAGAAGCGCAACGGCATTTAAAACAGAATACAGCTGAAGTAGGTCACCGTGTTTTTTCCGTTGATATAGTTGATGTTCAGCGTCTGTGCGACCCGGTACACTTCCACTCCGTAGCTCTCCACAGTCGGACAGACTTCCCCCGGAAACCGGCACGGTGCGTCCGGATAGGTGCATGTCGCGCAGCGGGCACAGCCGTCGCCGGAGAGGATCAGCAGATCGCCGGGTACCAGCGATTTAAAATACGCCGCAACCTTCCGGCTGATCTCTTCATGTGCGTCTTTTCCCGCCATCATTCCCTCAAAATCATAGGAATCTTCCAGATCATGCTTTGTCGTGTAGACAAACACGTTTTTATACTGCATGATCCTGCTGCGGCATTCCTCCAGCGTACCGACAGCCGGCGGACACGACCAGCTGTTTCCGTATCTCCCGCAGGAGTTCATTTCACAAAGGTCGCGCACTCCCTGCTGAATGCTGAGCTGATCTGTCCCCATGAATCCGAACTGATGAATCTTTAATTCTTTCTGTTTTTCAGCGATTATCTCAGCCAGTTCCATATACCTCCCCCTTATTCAAAGAACATAAAATCCATATAAAACCGGTTAAAATCCCTGTCCGATGCCAGCGGAATCTCCTCGGCAATCCCGATGATCGTCTCCATCCGCCCGACTGCCTCCCGATCCGTCAGATATTCAATCGCGCCTCCCAGGGAGGTGTTTCCTG
Organism: Clostridiales bacterium; assembly: GCA_021201535.1. Lineage (GTDB taxonomy): Bacteria > Bacillota > Clostridia > Lachnospirales > Lachnospiraceae > Eubacterium_I. The sequence continues at coordinate 17,310 of JAJQEU010000028.1, forward strand.
CCGCTTCTGTCCGTTGCAGCAATTCCGCCGGCAGCAGGCCAATCCCGGCCGCCTTGGCAAGGTTCATCCGGTAGCCGAAACCACCCGCCAGATATACATGGGCGACATCCTTACTGGAAATGCCATAGCGCAGCAGCAGCGTCTCCAGACCTGCGCGGACGGCAGATTTGGCAAGCTGAATTTCGCGGACATCCCTCTGCGTGAAAGAGACAGACTCCCCGTCCGGCGTTTTTGCAATCGGAAATCCGTCGTCAAAATAATCCTCATCGAGCATGCCTGTCTCGTCGATCCACTCTTCTTTCAGAAGCTCATACGCGCACTCGATTACACCGGTACCGCACAGTCCGAGCGGCGCCTTCTCCCCGATTGTGCCGCAGGTCACATCGGTTCCGCTGATCTGCACCCGGCAGATCGCGCCGCCGACGCTTCCCATTCCGCAGGAGATATTGCCGCCCTCGAACGCCGGTCCCGCCGCCGTAGAAGTAGTCAGAATTTTTTTTCGGTTTCCGACAGCCATCTCGCCGTTTGTCCCCAGGTCGATCAGAACGTTGATGTCATCGCTGCGGTCAAATCCGCAGGTCAGCAGTCCCGCAACGATATCCGCGCCTACATAGGCAGATATCCCAGGGAGCAGGATAACGGACACAGGCTCGCCTGCATAACATGGAATGCCTTTCGCCGTCTCCGATTCGGCCGCCGCAAGGCCAAACATCTCCTCAAAACAGATTTCAGTCGTCTCAATATTGACCGGTTCAAAAGGATACACGCCCAGTGTCTCGCAGGAATAACCCATCAGCAGATGTCCCATTGTCGTATTTCCGGCTATGGCGACCCGGCGGATCCGGGAAAAATCCGTCTGCACGGCAGAGAGCAGAGACACCATACTCTCATACAGATCCGATCGGATACTGCGGCTTAACTCCTGTAGCTTTCCGTCATTTGCCGCCTGAATCCTGGAGATCACATCCGCACCATATGCCCGCTGATGATTGATGCGCGTCACGGTATGGCGGACTTTTTTGCTGTCACGTCCGATGAGGCTGGCCGCAATCGTCGTTGTGCCGATATCGATCGCAATGTCATATCCGGTCTCCTCCGCGGCCAATGTCTCATTTTCCTCCGAACCGGATTCTGCAGATCTGTAATCCGATATAATTTCAAAGTCCGCCTCATCACCTGTGGCGATCAGAATCCTGCAGTCCCCCTGCGGGTATGACTCGCAGGCCAGGCGCATGCCGCGCTCCAGCTGCTCTCTGTGAAAAAAATTTCGATCCGCCTCCCGGATTTCTGTCACACCGCTTATCATCTGAACGCCGCATTTTCCGCAGCGTCCCCTGCCGCCGCATGCCGCTGAAAGATAAATATTGTGCCCGGCAAGCGCCGCAAGCAGAGACTCGCCCGCTTTCCCCTCAATGGTCTGCTCTGACCCGCCCCGGATTACGGTAATCTGAAATCTGTCCACGTCTTTCACCTCTGTTCTTCCATAAAAAAGGCGCCAGTTCACCTGTCATCTGACAGGATCCCCGGCGCCGGAATATTTATTATACAGGAAACGACATTAAATTGTAAACAGAATATGGACATTCGCCCCGCTGTTATTCATTTATGACAGCCGCCGTATGCTCGACATAGAGCGCCTGGATCGCCTCAATTCTTCCGAGGCCCTCAATCTGCGTGTCTATACTTTCAAAGCTGCCGGATGCCTCGAACATGCTCAGCCAGGAATCCTCATCCTCTCCGGCCATATCATTGTTTGCATGGTCTCCGGCGACAACCATCAGCGGACGAAGCACAACCTTTGTATAACCGGCCGCCGCGACCTTCTCGATGACTTCCTCGCAGGAGGTTCCGTCATATCCCTCAACCGTTCCGATAAAGACGTTGTCATAGCCGAGCGTTTCCATCTGTGTCTGCATCTGGTTATAGGTGACATTCGCCGTATGGGAAGTGCCGTGACCCATGAATACAAACGCCACGCCGTCCTCCGCCGCCGCGTCCAGAGTCTCATAGCCGGCCGTCTCGACAGCTTCCGCGGTCACGATCCCGGCAACCGCCTCTTTATCCTCATTGATCACGGTTGCGTCGTCTCCCACCTCGCCGAGAAGCGGTTCTGCGACCTGAACACTCTCAAAGCTGTCCGCATATTCCTCTACTGTTTCCATCAGTTCATCGTACTCAGCGCCGTGCATCAGATGTGTCGGCTGGATAACCAGATTCTTTACTCCGTTATCCACCGCGCGCTGGAGCGCCTGGTCTACATTGTCAATAGACTCGCCGTCGCGGGCCAGGATATGGTTGATGATGATCTGCGCCGTAAATGCGCGCCGTACAGACCAGTCCGGATACGCTTCCTGCAGGGCATCTTCAATCCCCTTAATATCCTCCACTCTGCTGTCGTTAAAGGATGTGCCGAAGCTCACAACAAGGATCTCATTTTCCCCGATATCATCCCCATTGAGAGGGTCATCCAGTGACGCGTCTCCGGTATCTCTACCGAAGTAATCCGGATCAGCCTCCTCTCCCTCTACCAGCTCCTTCTGCGCGTCCGTCAGGGCATCCCATGCTTCCTTCGCAGCCGCACACTGTTCTTCTGTTTCTTCTGTCCATTCCTGCACGTAGATCGCATCGATCAGCGCCGCCACATGATCCGCCAATGCCTGGTCATCCTCCTCTGTCTCCTCTGTACCGGCCATCTCTGCATCAGCGGAGATCGCCTCTTCCTGCGCCGCGCTGTCCGCATCTGTTGCTGACTGAGCTGAATCGCCGCTGCCACAGCCTGCCAGCGTTCCCACAGCCAGAACCGCGGCTGCGAGCCATGCCGCCCATTGTTTCCTTTTCATCTCTTATCCTCCTTTCGCCGCACAGATACGGCAGATTCTTGATAAAAAACGATACAGAAAATAAAAGTACAGGGCACACGCTGAAAAAGAGACACCCGAAAAAGAAATTCCTTTGTTCTTTGCTGATACAAAGCAGAAGATCTGCAATCGGCTGCTGACGGTACCGGTCAATCACTCGTGACCGTGGACTTTTATTCCTATACCTGACAATCGGCAGATATCCTGACTCACAGATCAACATATACGTCCGCCTTCCCGATTCCTCAGTGGCTGTGCTTTTACACCAGAACGTAGACTCCCTGCTCACAGTGACGAGTTCGTACAGGATTTGCACCTGTTTCCCTTTTAACCATCAGGATTAAATATCCATCCGGCACCGATTGCCTGCCTGTGAAAATACGGTTTCATTTTATCATTGAAGCTGATTTTTGTATATTAACTATTTTACATTCCTTTCATTTTTTTGAGGTATACATTTATTCGCGGACAGCCGCGCGATCGCCTCCATCAGCATCCGATTTTCCTCCGGCAGCTTTACCGCCATCCGGAAATAACCCGGCGCAAGCCCCGCATAGCCGGCACAGCTGCGGATCAGGATTCCCTCCTTCAGAAGCAGCTCGTCTAACGGACCGTCGGCCCGAAACAGCAGAAAGTTCACATCCGAGCCAAACACCTCAAACCCCATATCTGAAAGTGCCTGTCTGCAGAGAGCGCGTTCCTGTCCGATCAGGCGGACGGCCTGTTCCACATAGGCAGTCTCCGTGCAGGCCGCGACGCCGGCCGCCTCAGCAAAAACAGAAAGATTCCAGGCCGGCAGATGATATTCCAGCGACCGGACGACCTCCGGATCGGAACAGTATAGATATCCCAGGCGGACCCCGGGAATAGCATAGGTTTTGGTAAAGGCGCGGACCAGGATCAGATTCGGGTAGGATTTCAGTTCCGAAAGCATACCGGCAGTATCCGCCGCGTCCGTCAGTTCGATAAAGCATTCATCCAGCATCACGCGGATCCGACGCTCCCGGCAGAACTGTAAAATGGAACACAGAAGATCTTTATCTGTCAGGCGGCCGTTGGGATTATTCGGGTTTGCCAGATAAAGCAGATCAACGTCCTCCGTCAGGCAGGAAAAAATACGTTCATCCAAAGCAAAATCTCTTTCCCGCAACAGTTGAAAATATACCACATCCGCACCGACCGCCCGTGCGGATACCTCATATTCAGAGAAGGACGGGACGGGAATCACCACTTTGCCCGGCCGCAGCGCATGCGAAATCCCGAAAATCAGCTCTGAGGCCCCGTTTCCGAACACCATCTGATCAGGCTTCACCCCGTCTTTTTCTGCCAGAGCTTTCCGCAGCTTTTCAGCCAGAGGATCCGGGTAATGTTCACAGTCGTCCAGCGCGCGCTCCAGACTCTCCCGCACCCCCTTCGGGATGCCGAGCGGATTGATGTTTACTGAAAAATCATGTATCACACGGTTTCTGTATATGTCTCCTCCATGAATGACTTTCATTCCCGTACTCTCCCTGCGGCATATCGTTTTTTGCTGCGTGATTCAGCAGAGCCGTTTCATATCTCTTTTAGCACAATCCCAGCAATTGACGAATGGCATCCATATCCATATGGGCTCGTAAAGTCTCAGCCATCTTATCATACTGCGTTTCTTTAAAAGCCTCGTAATCCATACACGCACCGACATTGATACTCAGATTTTTCTTTTTTGCCAGAGCCTGCACCACCAGCCAAGCGATCCTTCCATGATCAAAAATTCCATGCACATAGGTGCCGTATACCTGATTCACACAAAGACCGTCCGCGGTCTCCTCTCCGGATACGGTATTCCTGACCCGGCACATGAAAGGCACCTTCTGATTCGGCGTGCCTGAGCCCATATGGATTTCGTATCCCCTGAATGTCTGCCCGTTTAATACAGAAAAAATACCGTCCGCCTGTTCGATACTTCCCTCCACCTGCGCCGTACATTTTTCCTCATGCATCACGGTATCCATGGGAAGCAGATTCATACCGCGCAGACTGCCGCCCTCCTCGACGCCGGCGGGGTCTGCCAGTGAACTGCCCAGCATCTGGTATCCGCCGCAGATCCCGAAAATCGGTGTCCTGCCGGCAAGCTTCTGAATCGCGGCCTCCAGGCCGTTCTGCCGCATCCATTTCAGATCGCCCATGGTATTCTTGGTTCCCGGAAGAAAAATCAGATCCGGACATCCCAGCTCACGTACTCCGGCGACATACCGCAGGGATACACCATCCATCTGCTCAAAGACAGAAAAATCCGTAAAATTGGATATGCGCGGAAAGCGGATCACGACAAGATCAATCATGGCTTTCTCTTTTCGTGAAAACCGCTCGGTCAGGCTGTCCTCATCCTCCACGCTTACATTCATGTAAGGGACGACGCCCCATACCGGAACCGGAATTTTTTCCCCCAGCATCGCAATACCGGGATCCAGTATGGTCTTATCTCCGCGGAATTTGTTGATGATCAGGCCGCAGATGCGCTTTTGCTCCTCCGGTTCCAGAAGCGCATAGGTGCCATACAGCTGTGCAAACACACCGCCCCTGTCAATATCTCCCACCAGAAGAACCGGCGCGTTTACCATCTTTGCCATTCCCATGTTGACAATATCCTGTTCTTTCAGATTGATCTCCGCCGGGCTCCCGGCTCCTTCTATGACAATGATATCCGCATCCTTTTCAAGTTTTCTATATGCCTGCATGACATCCGGAATCAGAGAAGTCTTAAACCGGAAATACTCTCCGGCATCCATATGGCCCATCACTTTTCCGTTCACGATCACCTGTGATCCGGTGTCGTTGGTCGGTTTCAGTAAAATCGGATTCATATAGACCGACGGTTTGATTCCTGCAGCCTCCGCCTGCATCACCTGTGCCCGGCCCATTTCCAGCCCCTCCTCCGTGATAAAGGAATTGAGCGCCATATTCTGAGATTTAAAAGGGGCGACCCGGTATCCGTCCTGTTTAAAAATCCGGCACAGTCCCGCCGCGATAAAGCTTTTTCCGGCGCCGGACATGGTTCCCTGCACCATAATTGATTTTGCCATCAGTTTTATCCTCATAGTTATTGTCTGAACAGGGAAACAGCATTTCAAAAGAGTCCCGTCTTTGCTCTGTCACAGCTGAAACAGCTGCTCTACAAAATGCCGGCAATTCTCCTGCTCCCCGACTGATTCCAGCGTTTTCATCTCATGAATCGGCTCGCGCAGCAGACGCTGCAGGGAGGCATTCAGGATTTTTTTCACCAGTCTCTGTTCTCTCGGCGTCAGATCCAGCCTGCGGTTCAGATAGGTGAAGCTGTCCTCCACGATCTCGCCGCACCGCTTCTGCAGCGATTCGATGGTACTGTCCATCCGGCTGTTAAACAGCCACTCCATGGTCTGATTCACTTCCTGCCGCATTTCATCCATTCCGAGCGAGACCAGCCGTTCCCGCTCCTTCTGATTCTCCCGGGAGATATGATACAGGGTGTCCATATTGATCAGAGTAATGCCCGCTTCCTGCTCCAGATCCTGTTCTATATCTCTGGGTGTCGCCAGATCCAGAAACACCCGCCGCTTTTCCGGATTACAGTTTTTTCTGTAATCTGCCCGTGTCAGGATTACGTGAGGAGCAGCGGTAGCGCTGATCACGATATCACTGTCTTCCACCGCTTCGTACCGCGCGTCATATACACACTCCTTCACCTGCGGGAAATCTTTTTTCAGTTCTCCGGCTTTCGCTGTGGCGCGGGTGCAGACAATGATTCTGGCAGCACCGTAGTAATCCAGATATTTTAACGCCAGCCGGGAAACCTTTCCGAGACCGATGATGGCAGCTGTTTTTCCCTGAATCCCGCACAGCTTTTCCACCTGCAAAATACCGATATAGCTGACGGAAAGGGGAATCTCACTGATCTTTAATTCTGTCTTCAGCCTTTTTGCACAGGTGATCGCATCTCTGACTACCCGGTTCATCTCTTTTTTCGCATAGCCGAGAGTCCTGGCAAAATCCAGAGCCTCGCCGACCTGCCCCAGGATCTGATCTTCCCCGAGCACCATCGACTCCAGACCGGCAGCTGTGCGAAACAGATATGCCACCGCCGCCTCGCCCCGGCAGGACACCAGATAAGACCCGCAGACCTCCGGGGTAAACCAGTCCGTATAGATGGCGCACATCTGAGAGAACTGTTCCTCTTCCTCATAAAAAAAATATATTTCGCTTCGGTTGCAGGTAGACAGGATCATACACTGTGTCACAGTCGGTTTCGTTCTCTCTTCGACCTGCTGCAGAAATTCTATTTTTTTGTTTTCCGTAAAGGATGTCCGGTCGCGCACATCCAGGGGCGCCTGTTTGTAGTTTATCCCGATCATTCCCAACTGCATGGATACACCTCTTTCCCTGTGTATTCACAGCCAACGCTGCGGATCATCCGATCATACGTCTTTTCTCATCTCAGGCCGCGTTCGGACATTTCTTCGTGGTATGACAGAATACACGCGACCATATCTTCCACGCTCGCGTTTTTCGCCGTGACTGTCCTCATACCGCAGGCCGCCGCCGCCGCTTCCGTCTGTTTCCCGATACAGACCGCCGTCACAGTCTGCCAGTCATACCCTGGCAGCATGGATACAAAGCCCCGCACCGTTGAAGCACTTGTAAACGTCACCAGCGTCACGCTTTCCATCTCCTGTCTCAGGAAATCCCCTGCATCGGCTTCGCGGACAGCATCATAGATCGGCAGATCGAGAACAGTAACATTCTCCGCCTTTTGAATTTCCAGAACCAGCGCCTCTGATCCGCCGGATGATCGGGGTATCAGAATATTCTCCCCCGCGCGGCAGGACTGGCAGATCTTCTTTCCCAGCCGGGCAGATTCATATTGATCCGGGAGAATATCCACGAACAGTCCCCGGCTCATCAGCTCCCCGGCGGTCGCCCGTCCGATGGCCGCCAGCTTTTTTCCGGCGAAAGCACGGACGTCGATCCCGTGCTCTCTGCAAAGGGAGAAAAAGCGTTCCACGCCATAAGGCGACGTAAAAACAATCATGGTGTAATCCTCAAGCTTCTGAAAAACGCGGTCAATGGCCGAAAGACGGTCGGCGTCGTTGACCGGGATCGTCTGTATGGCCGGTACGCAGAGCACCTCTGCCCCCAGTTTTTTCAACTCTTTCACCAGACCGGAACTGTTCCGCTCCGGTCTGGTCACGACTATTTTTTCTCCGAAGAGCGGCAGGCTCTCAAACCAGGAAATATCACGCGTCAGCTGACACACCTCGCCCACCACGATCACGGCAGGCGCCTGAAGCCCTGCTGTGGCGGCAGCTTCTTCAATGGTGGAGACCGTGGCGAGAACCTTTTTCTGGCGGGCTGTCGTGCCCTGCTGCAGAACCGCCGCCGGCAGATCCGGCGAAATGCCGCCGTCGAGCAGACCGCGCATCAGATCACCCAGGGCGGCGAGTCCCATAAGAAACACGTATGTCCCCCCGGCCTCAACCAGCGCCCGGAAATTGATATCATACCCGGCTCCGGCTCGCCTGTGACCCGTAATGATATGTACGGAGGACGCAAAGTCCCTGTGTGTCACGGGAATGCCGTTGTAGGCCGGCACCGAGACGGCGGACGTTACGCCGGGAACTACTTCATAAGGGACATCAAACTTTGCCAGAAGTTCCAGCTCCTCCCCGCCGCGGCCGAACAGAAACGGATCGCCGCCCTTTAATCGGACGACCCGGTTTCCTTTCAGCGCTTCCTCCAGCAAAATCTCATTGGTCTGCCCCTGGGATTTTTTGTGATGTCCCGCTCGCTTACCCGCATCAATTTTTTTAGCGTCCGCGGGCATCCGGCTCAAAATCTCCGATCCCACCAGGCTGTCATACACCACCACCTCGGCTTCAGAGAGCACGTCGTCCCCCTTTTGCGTAAACAGTCCGAAGTCTCCGGGTCCGGCGCCCACCAGCCAGACCTTTCCCTCCCGATAGGATACAGTCCCGCATATGTCCTTATCACTGCTTTTTAACTGAGCCGCCAACTGACGGCCCACAGCCGCGGCATGCCCCCGCGGTCCCGTCACGGAACCGGTGACTGCGCGATCGGCATCCTCGTCATAATATAGCCCTCTCAGAAACAGGCTGTCTCCGATGATCTCGGCATAGGCCGCCACCGGCGCGCTGCAGCCTCCGTTCAGATATGCGGTAAACGCCCGCTCCGCCGCGGCACAGTCCGCGGCAGCATTGTCCAGAAAGCCATCTGTGTAATCATAATTTTCTCCCCGGCGGCCCTGCAGACACAGGATGCCCTGACCGGCTGCCGGAATCATCTCATCCGGGGAGAACACCCGGCTGATTCTTCGTTCCAGCCCCAGACGTTTCAGACCGGCTACTGCCAGCACAATAGCTCCGTACTCCCCCGCGTCCAGTTTTTTCAGCCGCGTCAGGACATTGCCCCGGATATTTTTAATCTCAGCCTCCGGATAGATTTTTTTCAGCTGAAGCGCCCTGCGGCTCGAAGAGCATCCGATCGGGCCGGAAAAATCAGTGCCGGCAGCGCCCTCCGGCAGTATCAGCGCATCCCGCGGATCTTCCCGTTCGGAATATCCGATGATCGGCAGATCCTCCGGTACCTCCATCGGCAGATCCTTCAGACTGTGAACCGTCAGATTGCATCTTTTTTCCCGCAGCGCGAGATCCAGTTCTCTGACAAAAAGCCCTTTGCCGCCGATCTCATCCAGCTTTCTGTCCAGTATTTTATCCCCGGTGGTCTTCATTGTGAGAATCTCCACCTCATACTGCGGATAATTATGCCTGATATAGTCTGCCACCATCTCTGTCTGGACGACGGCCAGCCTGCTTTCACGGCTGCCGACCGTTATTTTTTTCATGAAAATCCCGGCGCCTCCTTTTGTTCACAAAACAATTTAAAATCTCCCTGTCTCAATCGTTAAATTCATATGGTTCACAGCGGTAGATTCACCGAACTTTCTGGTCAGATTCTGAAACTCAATCATGTGCTCTCTCCGGCTCCTTCGCGATAATCAGGGAATAATACCCTGCGTCATCCGGAATCTCATCCACACCGAGATAAATCTTTTCCTTCTCCATCCCGCAGTTTTCCACCATACAGACATCCTTTTTGCTTTCCCGAAGAATCCGCTTTACCTGATCCATCTTTTTTCCGGACTTCATCAGGATATAAGTTCCATCCCTGTCCAGTTTTTCATCCAGGCGATACTGCGCCGGTATAATGTGCAGAGATTCCTGCAGAAGTGAAAGCGGCCTGTTTAATCTTGCTGCAGCCGCGCAGAAGGATGTAATTCCGCTGACCAGAGCCGTCGGATACCCGTCCACTTCTATACGCGCCTGCAGATAACTGAAAGTAGAGTAAACCGTCGGATCCCCCAGAGTGAGAAATACCACATTTTCTCCCGTATCCAGAATCTCCTCCAGCATCCGGACGCCTTCCCTGTGACAGGCTTCCCTCGTCGCCCTGTCATGACTCATGGGCATATAGACGGACAACAGCTTTTTCTCGCGCAGCTCCGGCACCGCCTGCACCGCGATCTTATATGCCACCGCCTCCCTGGCATCCTTTCCGGGGGCCGCGATACAGGTGCTCTCGCGGATCAGGCGCACCGCTTTTAATGTTATCAGTTCCGGGTCTCCCGGTCCTACTCCCACTCCATATAATGTTCCGGGCATCTGCTGTTTCCTCTCTGTCTTTTGATGATACCGGAGTCCCAAAGTCATGAATGGCACTCTTGCACTCCGATTTCTGACCTTATATCACATATGATTCAACCTTCAGCTGCAGTTCCTCCCGCGCGCAGCGTACCAGCTCCTCATTGGCCCGATTTCCTTCCAGAAATTCCGGCACCGCGACGATGACTTTCCGGCATCCGGTCATACACGCCTTCGCCTCGCGTATATGCTCTTCCGAGACGGGCAGAAACGCCTTCTGGGCAATCACCTTCGCCGCCAGCTCTCTCGCCACCGGATAATCGATATCATTCTTCGCCAGAATCCCCGTCGCAAAGGGAATCCCCTGCCTCTGCAGCATGCGGAAATACGGAATACCGCTCCCGTTTCCGGCTATGATAAACACTTCCGGGTCTCCCCTGACTGCCTCCATCTCCACGCAGCCGAAGAGAGAATTGTAACTCCCTTTTGTGATATTGTACAGGCTTTTCACATAGCTGTCAGTAAAAATCTCCTCCGGGGAGCCGTACTTTTCAATCTGATTGTTGTGCACGCAGACCACCCTGTCCGAAATCTTCTGCGCCAGATCCAGTTCATGGAGGGATATGATTACGGTCAGCCGTCTCATCTTCACCATGTCTTTTAAAATATGCAGCAGCTCCAGCTTGTGCCTGATATCCAGAAAGGATGTCGGCTCATCCAGCACAAGAATCTCCGGCTCCTGACAGAGCGCCCTGGCCAGTAGCACACGCTGCCTCTGCCCGTCGCTGATCCGGTTAAAGTCATGCTGCGCCAGTTCCGAGGCATGAACGAGTCGGAGAGACTCCTCCACGACACGCCAGTCCTCCTCCGACAGGATGCCGAGTTTTCCGGTGTACGGATAACGCCCCATGCTGACCATCTCCTCGCAGGTCATCATTTCGGGGTTCTGACGCTCCGGCATCATCACCGACATTTTCTGCGCGACCTCCGGGTCGCTCATACGGTCCATAGCCTGCCTGTCCAGATAGATCGTGCCGCCCATCAGGGAGAGCTGTCTCGTCAGACTTTTTAATATCGTGGATTTGCCGGCGCCGTTGGGACCGATCAAAGTCAGAATCTCGCCCTTTTTCAGCTGCAGACAGATATCCCGGATCAGCGGAACATCCCCGTAGCCGACACTCAGATTATCTGTATAAAAATAAAAATCATCCATAGCTTTGCACTCCGCAATCCTGAAAACATTCGGAATCCGCCCTGTCGGGCTGCTTCCTCATGTTTT
>JAJQEU010000028.1:29219-29619 GCA_021201535.1 Clostridiales bacterium
AAAGTCATAAATCGAGACGCAAGCGTCTCATTTATGACTTTTCTTCCCTTGTATCCAAACATATATGATGATACTACGGATTGCTCCGCACTTCGTGCTCCCGCAATCCTGAAAACATTCGGAATCCGCCCTGTCGGGCTGCTTCCTCATGTTTTGGGCGGTCATCAAAGTCATAAATCGAGACGCAAGCGTCTCATTTATGACTTTTCTTCCCTTGTATCATCATATATATGACGACCGGTGCTCCGAAAATGGCGGTGACGGAACTGATGGAAAGCTCCGTGGGAGAAAATACCGTTCTGGCCAGATAGTCGCAAAACAGGCAGAATACCGCGCCGCCGAGGAAACAGCCCGGCAGCAGGATCAGCGGTTTTGCCGTGTGAAAGAGGCTTTTCATCAG
>JAJQEU010000067.1:0-18154 GCA_021201535.1 Clostridiales bacterium
CGCGGAATAAAGAAATTAAATAATAATAAATTTTTTTTGAACCACTTAAATAAATGCACAATATATAATGATGGTAATTGATTTTAAACACACATGCATTATAATACACAAAAGTATAAAAATCAACCGGTGCATACTGTTTTTTTAGTACAGTGCATATCATTTTTTTGTATGGCATCTTGTAATGAACCGGACTATGTACTGGCTTAAACCGGGTGAGAAAGGAGCAAAACATGAAAAATCTGATAAGACCACTGCGGCACCACATCCCTGCTGTACTTATCATCGTCTGTCTGCTGATCATTCAGGCGTATTGTCAGCTGTCGCTGCCGTCTTACACCAGCGATATCGTGGATGTGGGAATCGAACAGGGCGGCGTAGAGGATGCGGCCGCGGTGCAGATCAGCGAAGAGACGATGGAGTATCTGATGCTGTTTATGGATGAGGATGACGCCAAAGTCGTGGAGGATGCCTATACCCTGGAGGATGGTATCTGGTATCTGGATGAGGATATCAGCGATACGGAGGAGGTATCCGACGCGCTGCAGACGCCCATGGTTCTGGTGTACCAGCTTTCGGCTCTCTCGGAAGACAGCTTTAAGGAGATGCTGGAAGAGCAGATGTCGATGGAGGCGGGTTCTCTTGACGACATATCTCTGGATGACCTGGGTGCCATGATGGGCATGGAGCTGGAGACGTCCGAGGATGAAGACGGCGAGGTTACCGTGAACATGCTCCCTATGATTCAGGCGATGGTGGCGTCCGGACAGATGGACAGCGACGCGATGCTTGAGATGGCGGACGCCATGATCGAGGAATACGGCGATTCCGGAGACCTGATTTTCTCCGCTGTCGCGATTGAGGAAGTCAGCGCGGAATATGCGAAGATCGGGGTGGACCAGGATCAGATCCAGAGACAGTACCTCTTCCGGATCGGCCGCAGGATGATACTGATGACTGTCCTGATGAGTGTGGCGGCTATCCTGGCGTGCTACTTCGCCAGCGTGACGGCCGCTAAGGTTTGCAGGGATCTCCGGCACAAAGTGTTTGGCCGGGTGATCTCGTTCGGAAACAGCGAGATCGACAGTTTCAGTACATCTTCCCTGATCACGCGCTGTACCAATGATATCCAGCAGGTGCAGATGACGATGGTGATTCTGCTGCGGATCGTCCTGTTTGCCCCGATCCTCGCCATCGGCGGCATTATCCGGGTGGTCAGCTCACATACCGGCCTGGCATGGGTCATTGTGGTGGCCGCGCTGGCCATGACCGGCCTGATTATCGGCCTTGTCGTCGTGGCGATGCCGAAGTTCCGGATCATACAGAAGCTGATCGATAAGGTGAATCAGGTTTCAAGGGAAATACTGGACGGCGTCCCGGTTATTCGGGCGTTCGGCAGAGAGAAGTATGAAGAAAAGCGTTTTGACGTGGCAAACGAGGATCTGATGCGGGTACAGCTGTTTACCAACCGCGTGATGAGCCTGATGCTGCCCTGCATGATGTTCGTGATGAACGGCGTGAACCTTCTGATCATATGGTTCGGCGGCAAAAACATGGACAGCGGACTGATGCAGGTCGGCGACCTGGTGGCGTTTATGACCTATGCGCTTCAGATCATCATGGCGTTTATGATGATTGAGATGATATCCATCATGCTGCCGCGGTCGGGCGTGGCTGCAAACCGGATCTATGACGTAATCGAGACGGAGAGCGAGATCCGCGACAGCGAAGATGCCGGAAGCTTTGAGGAGCGTACCTTCCGCGGCGAGCTGACCTTTGACCATGTATCATTCTCCTATCCTGGAGCGGAGGATCCGGTTCTTAAGGATATCTGCTTTACCGCAAAGCCGGGTACGACCACGGCGATCATCGGAAGCACCGGCTGCGGGAAATCCACGCTGGTCAACCTGATTCCGCGTTTCTATGATGTGACAGAGGGGTCTATCCGTCTGGATGATGTGGATATCCGGGAGATCAGCCAGAAAAAGCTCCGCGATCAGATCGGGCTGGTGCCGCAGAAAGGATTTTTGTTCTCCGGTACTATCGAGTCGAATATCAAATATGCCGGGGAATCCGTCACAGATGAGCGGATGGAGGATGCGGCGGCCACCGCGCAGGCAGTGGAATTTATCGATCAGAAGAGCGACCGCTACCAGAGTGAGATCGCTCAGGGCGGCACGAATGTGTCCGGCGGGCAGAAGCAGCGGCTTTCCATCGCCCGCGCACTGGCAAAGGACGCGCAGATTCTGATTTTCGACGACAGTTTTTCCGCGCTGGATTATAAGACGGACGTGACGCTGCGTCGGGAGCTGAGCCGCAAATCGGCCAAAGCTACGGTGCTGATCGTCGCTCAGAGAATTTCTACTGTTTTGCATGCGGATGAGATTCTCGTCATGAATGAGGGACGGCTGGTCGGCAAGGGCACGCATGAGGAACTCATGAAGAGCTGTGCAACCTATCAGGAAATCGCAAGAAGTCAGCTGAGTGATCAGGAACTCGCTTTGAACGGAGGTGATCTGTAATGCCAATGAGGAGAAATCAGTCACAGGATAAGGCAAGAAATTTCAGAGGCAGTATCGGAAAACTGTTCCGCTACATGGGACGCTATAAGATCGGCATGATTTTTGTTATTATCTTTGCCGTCGTCAGCACGGTGTTTAATGTTTACGGGCCGAAGCTTCTGGGTAACGCTACTACGGAACTGGCAAACGGCTTTATGGCGAAGGTGACCGGAACGGGAGGTATTGATTTCGGAGCTATCGGGAAGATTCTGATCACCCTGCTGGTTCTGTATGTAGCAAGCTCGGTGTTCAACTTCCTGCAGGGATGGATCATGTCCGGCATCAGTCAGAAGATCAGCTACAGCCTGCGAAAAGACATCAGCGAGAAGATCAACCGCATGCCGATGGCTTATTTTGACTCTGAGCAGACCGGAGATGTGCTCTCGAGGATCACAAACGATGTCGATACTCTGGGGCAGAGCCTGAACCAGAGCCTCCGGCAGCTGATTACCAGTGTCGCTACAATGGTGGGTGTCATTGTCATGATGCTGACCTTAAGCCCTCTGATGACGCTGATCACCGTGATTATCCTGCCTGTCTCACTGATTTGTGTGATGATTATCATCCGGTTCAGCCAGAAGCACTTTAAGGCACAGCAGCATTATCTGGGGCAGATCGACGGACAGATCGAGGAGAGCTTCAGCGGGCAGAATATCATCAAAGCCTTTAACCGCGAGGATGAGGTGATGGGGAAATTTGAGGATACCAATGAAAAGCTGTACCAGTCCGCCTGGAAGAGCCAGTTCCTGTCCGGTCTGATGCAGCCGATCATGAACATGATCAGCAACGCCGGTTATGTAGCTGTCGTGATCGTGGGCGGCGTTCTGACGGCCGCGGGCACTATCCAGGTAGGGTATATCGTTTCCTTTACCCAGTATGTACAGCGGTTCACGCAGCCTCTGACACAGCTGGCGCAGGTATCCAATATGTTCCAGAGCATGGCTGCAGCCGCAGAACGTATTTTTGAATTCCTGGAAGAGCCGGAGGAAATTCAGACTGCGGAAAATCCGGTACAGCTGGAATCCGCCGCGGGAGAAGTGGCGTTCGACCATGTAAGCTTCGGTTACCATGAGGACAAAGTCATTATTCACGACTTCACCAGCGAGGCGAAGCCGGGGCAGACGATCGCGATCGTCGGTCCGACCGGCGCCGGGAAAACCACTATGGTGAAACTCCTGATGCGCTTCTACGACGTGAATGCCGGCGCCATCCGGGTGGACGGTCATGACCTGCGCGACTTCAACCGCAGGGATCTGAGACAGAACATCGGCATGGTACTCCAGGATACCTGGCTGTTCAGCGACACGATCATGGAGAACATCCGCTACGGAAGGCCGGATGCCACGGACGAGGAAGTGATCGAGGCCGCAAAAACCGCCCGCGCCCACTCCTTTATTCAGACGCTTCCCGGCGGATACAATATGGAGATCAATGAAGAAGCCAACAATATCTCACAGGGACAGAAACAGCTTCTCACCATTGCGCGCGCCATTCTTGCGGATCGCCCGATCCTGATCCTCGATGAGGCCACATCCAGCGTCGACACCCGCACAGAGCTCCTGATTCAGGAAGCCATGAACCGCCTGATGGAGGGCAGGACCAGCTTCGTCATCGCTCACCGTCTCTCCACGATCCGTGACGCAGACATAATCCTCGTCATGCGCGACGGCGACATCGTAGAACAGGGAAATCATGAAGAACTGCTCCGCCAGAACGGCTTCTACGCAGAGTTGTATAACGCACAATTTGAGCGTTAGCATTGAGCCGTGCAGCAGAAAACAGAAAGACAGCCTCGTCGCGCTTGCGCGTAAGAGGCTGCCTTTCTGTTTTCTGCTATAGGGCGAAAGCCCGGACAGTGGTCGTGCCGCAGGTACGACCACTGAGCACGGCGGAGCTTATGAGCTACCCTTTTCGTTCCATCGCGCAGCGATTTTAAATGGCCTGTTCTTCGTAACCGTGAAGGTGCTGAACAGTTGGTTTGGGTGTCAAAAGCCCAATTTGAAAAAACGTTTGGCAAATTGCACAAAGAAATTTATACCAGAGATCACAAAAATCAGTTTAAAGCGCAAAATCATGCCTGTTTTACATGATTAACAGGGCTTCAAGACTTAAAACACAATTTACATTTGTGCATTTTTTCTTATTTTCAGAAAAACAGTACTTTTGACACCTTAACCACAGTTACAAAAGCATAAATTTGATGAGGATATGAC
Source organism: Clostridiales bacterium (assembly GCA_021201535.1). Taxonomy (GTDB): domain Bacteria; phylum Bacillota; class Clostridia; order Lachnospirales; family Lachnospiraceae; genus Eubacterium_I. Next base: position 4,775 of record JAJQEU010000067.1, read on the forward strand.
CTGCAGCGATTGACACCGGGAGGGATAACGCGTATAATGCAGAAAATCTGAGAGAATGACGTGGGAAAACTACAGATTCCAGGGAGAAGGATACGATTATGAGACAGAAGTTATATCTGGAGTGTACTGCGGGGATCAGCGGAGATATGATGGTCGGCGCTCTGCTGGATCTCGGAGCAGATGAGAAGAAATTAAGGCGAACACTGGAAAGCCTGAATCTGGATGGCTATTCGGTGGAAGTGAAAAGAGTGAAAAAGTCCGGGCTGGATGTCTGCGATTTCACTGTGAACCTGGATGCGGCGCATGAGAATCATGATCACGATATGGGATATCTGCATGGTAAGGAAAATGCGCACGGGCATTTCCATACGCATGGGGAGGATGCACATCGGCACATGCATGGGGAAGATGTACATCAGCATATGCCTGATGGGAATGCAGATAAACAGGAGCATGCACATACCCATACTCATGAGCATCGCGGCCTGCCGGAGATTATAGATATGATTCAGTCTTCCGGAATGTCCGACCGGGCGAAGATGATCGCCTGCCGGATTTTTGATATTCTCGCGCAGGCAGAGGCAAAAGCGCATGGCGTGCCGCCGGAGCAGGTGCATTTTCATGAGGTCGGAGCGGTGGATTCCATTGTGGATATCTCCGCCACAGCGATCTGTCTGGATGATCTGGGCATGGAGGACGTCGTTGTTCCGGTGCTCTGCGAGGGCTGCGGCACGATTCGCTGTCAGCATGGGATACTGCCGATTCCGGTTCCCGCGACATTGAATATTGTGACGGATCATCATCTGAAGCTGCACCGGATGGAGGCGGAGGGCGAGTTTGTGACGCCGACGGGAGCAGCCATCGCGGCGGCCATTCGGACGGAGGACAGGCTCCCGGAGTGTTTTCGGGTGGAGCGGGTCGGTATGGGCGCCGGGAAACGGAATTATGAATGTCCGAGTGTTCTGCGCGCCATGCTGATCGTGCCGGAGAATGAGAAAACAGATGAGAGATCCGGAAATATGGATGCGGAGGATGTGAAAACAGATGAGAAATCAGGCAATACGGATGCGGAGGATGAGATAGTAAAGCTCGAGTGTAACATCGATGACTGCAGCGGCGAGGCTGTCGGCTATGCGATGGAGCGCCTGTTTGCCGCGGGAGCCGGGGATGTTCACTACACGCCGGTGTTTATGAAAAAGAACCGCCCTGCCTATATGCTCACGGTTCTCTGCACACCGAACCGGCGGGAGATCATGGAGGAAATCCTTTTTACGGAGACGACGACCATCGGTATCCGGCGGCAGCGAATGAAGCGCAGTGTTTTAAAGCGGGAAATCTGTAAAGTGAATACTTCGCTCGGAGAAGCGGTGTTCAAGAAAGTGGAATATCATGGGGTCATCAGATATGTTCCGGAATATGAGAGTGCTGCGGCTCTCGCACGTGAGAGCCGCATATCGTTTTTGCAGGTTTACCGGAGGTTAGAGAGAGAATTGAATGAAAGCTCAGAAGCTCTTTCCTCAGACACGCCTGCTGCCGGGATGTGAGCTGCGCTGCGTGTTTCGGAACAGGTCTTGCATTTATGAGGCGGGGGTTGTATAATAAACAACAGTTATAGGAAACGACTTAGGTCGTCAGAAATCAACAGGGGAGCTTGTAAGACAGGCTGAGAGGAAGGTGATATCCTTCGACCCGCAACCTGATTTGGGTAATGCCAACGTAGGGAGTCGAGTGAACGATCATGTTTTGTTATGGGAGACTTCCATCCGGAGGTTTCCCATTTCCTTTCGTATCATGGCTGTATATGGGATTTTCACGACAGAGCTGCATACAGGTTTGCGCGATCGGAGTTGAGGAAAACTGCCCTCTGCCCGGTGACAGGAGGAGATATTTATGGTCAAGGTGAACGGAGAATTATGTGACGCTGCCGGGAGAACGATCGCAGAGCATCTGGAACAGACCGGTTATGATCCGGTTCGGGTGGCTGTGGAACGCAACGGAGTCATTGTGCCGAAGGCGGAGTATGAAAACACCGTGCTTGAGGACGGCGATGAGGTGGAGGTCGTCAGTTTTGTGGGCGGCGGCTGATCTGCCTGACGGAATGGATGTGCGGCAGTCATTTTTGCCGGACGGGAGATATGAGAAAATGTAAGGAACAGTTACCTGTTGTGAAATAACAGGTTCAGAAAGTGAGGACGATATCATGCATACTGACGACAGACTTGTAATCGGCGGCCGGGAATTTACATCCAGATTTATTCTCGGTTCCGGGAAATATTCATTGAAACTGATTGAGGCGGCGGTGCGGGACGCCGGCGCTCAGATCATCACACTGGCGGTTCGCCGCGCGAACACAAAGGATCAGGAGAACATCCTGGATTATATTCCGGAGGGTGTGACGCTGCTTCCGAATACCTCCGGCGCACGCAATGCCGATGAAGCGGTGCGCATTGCCCGTCTGGCGCGGGAGCTTGGATGCGGTGATTTTGTGAAGATTGAGATTATGCGCGATTCCAAATATCTGCTTCCTGACAATGCGGAGACAATCCGGGCGACGGAGATTCTGGCCGGGGAGGGTTTTGTGGTGATGCCGTATATGTATCCCGATTTGAATGTGGCTCGTGATCTGGTGAATGCCGGAGCGGCTTCCATCATGCCGCTGGCCTCCCCGATCGGTTCTAACAAAGGCCTGGCGACACGTGAGTTTATTCAGATTCTGATCGACGAGATCGACCTCCCCGTTATCGTGGATGCAGGGATCGGCAGACCGTCTCAGGCCTGTGAAGCCATGGAGATGGGAGCGGCGGCGATCATGTCCAACACGGCACTGGCTACGGCGGGAGATCTCCCCATGATGGCGAGCGCGTTCCGGCAGGCGATCGAGGCCGGCAGGAAGGCTTATCTGTCGGGACTGGGGCGTGTTCTTGTCCGGGGCGCCTCTTCATCGGATCCGCTGACCGGGTTTCTGAGGGACTGATTGGCTGCTCGCGCGCGTGATACGGAGCGGTCTGGAGCAGAGTGAATGAAGGAGATGTGTTTGAATCATGGAAAATAAATTTTACGTAGACTCGGAATTTCTCTCTGAGGCGGCATTAAAAAAGAAACATCAGCTGGAGACAGATCCGTCCTCGCGGAAAAACCATATGGAATATCTGCCAGGCATGGAACAGATAGATTCGGACATCTGCAGGACCGTCATCGATCAGATGAATGCTTATGACGCCTCGGTTTATACGGCCCGGGATGTCCGGGCAGCGCTGGATCATGAGACCTGTACGCCGGATGATTTCAAAGCCCTGCTGTCTCCGGCAGCGGAGCCGTTTCTGGAGGAGATGGCGCAGAGAGCGCGGATGGAGACGAGCAAACATTTCGGCAATACCGTTTATGTGTTTACGCCTCTCTATATCGCCAATTACTGCGAAAATTACTGTGTTTACTGCGGATTTAACTGTTATAATCAGATTTCCCGAATGAAGCTGACGATAGAGCAGATCGAGCATGAGATGGAAATCATCGCGAAGAGCGGGATGGAGGAGATTCTGATTCTGACCGGAGAGAGCCGTGGAAAGAGCAGTGTGGAGTACATCGGCGAGGCCTGTCGCCTGGCGCGCAGGTATTTTCGCATGGTGGGTGTTGAGATCTATCCGGTCAATACGGACGAGTATCGGTATCTTCATGAGTGCGGCGTTGATTATGTGACTGTCTTTCAGGAGACATATGACGCCGATACATATGAAACGCTTCATCTGTGCGGCCACAAGCGCGTGTGGCCCTACCGTTTTGACGCGCAGGAGCGCGCTTTGATGGGCGGTATGCGGGGCGTTGGTTTTTCCGCGCTGCTGGGGTTGTCGGATTTTCGGAAGGATGCACTGGCAGGAGCACTCCACGTGTATTATCTTCAGCGAAAGTATTCGCAGGCGGAGATGTCGCTTTCGTGTCCGCGCCTGCGTCCGATTATCAATAATGACAAAATCAATCCGCTGGATGTAGGAGAGCGGCAGCTTTGCCAGGTGCTCTGTGCCTACCGGATTTTTATGCCGTTTGTCGGCATTACGGTTTCATCCAGAGAGAGCGCGGCTTTCCGAAACGGTATTGTGAAGATTGCGGCGACTAAGGTGTCTGCCGGCGTCTCCACCGGGATCGGGGATCACGAGAGCAAATATACCGGAAAGGAATCAGAGGAGGAGCAGGGTGACGAACAGTTCGAGATCAATGACGGGCGCAGCCTTACAAAGATGTACGCGGACATGTCCGATGCCGGCCTGCAGCCGGTTCTGAACGACTATCTCTATGTCTGATATTTTGTGTGTGACAAACCGCAGACTGATGCCGGGAGAAGCCATATTTCTGCAGCAGATCGAACGGATCGCGCAGTGTCATCCTGCCGGAATCATTCTCAGGGAAAAAGATCTTACAGAAAAGGAATACAGGGAGCTTGCGCGCCGGGTACTGCAGACCTGTGAACGGTACGGAACGCAGTGTATCCTTCACAGTTTTGCAGATACCGCTCTGGAACTGGGGGCGGATGCGATTCATCTGCCGCTTCCTTTTCTGCGTGCGCTGGATCCGGAGAAACGAAAAAAATTCCGTGTGCTCGGCGTTTCCTGCCATTCTGCGGAGGATGCGCGTGAGGCGCAGGCACTTGGGTGTACATATATCACAGCCGGTCACATCTTTGACACGGACTGCAAGGCGGGTCTGCCGGGGCGCGGGCTCGATTTCCTGCGGGAAGTCTGTGAAAGCGTTGATCTGCCTGTTTTTGCGATCGGCGGTATCAATAAGGATCATATTTCAGATATCCGCCGCGCGGGCGCAGCGGGTGCCTGCGTCATGAGCGGCTGCATGCAGTGTGAGGATGCGGAGGAATATCTGTCCGGATTCTCCGGGAGATTCTGATGTTTGTGACAGTGCCCGACCCGGATAAACCGGAATGGATATTTTTCCATTTGGCGCAAAAAATCGTTTGTAAGCGCCTGACTATTCAGGACAGTACTTCGCACTTGTTGCAAGTACGTATGAAAACGTAACTGAGATAGTGAAAAACAGTTGTGCCGGATAAAGAAAGAGAGGATTCCCATGCGTCGTATGGAGTTTAAAATGGAACGGTTCGGTCTGGTGAAGGAGGGAGACATTCTGCCCGTGACGGAGAGCCGGCTGCCGAATTCCTGGTATTACACATTAGGGAAATCCTACGCTATGTCGGCAAACTATACGTTTCGCGAACGGCTGCAGTCAGACAGGGGGGGAAGTCGTTGAGATCAGAGAGACGCCGAAAGGATATTATGTGGTTGTGGAATTTGACGAATAGAGGGAAGCGGGTGTTTTGTGATATAATCACAGCATCTGCGGAGCCGGATAGCGGGGGCGTATCATGAGTGTAGTTGCGACCAGTGTATTTTTATTATTTGCACTTATTTTCCTCGGTTTCTTTATCGGGAAAAGAGGAATTGTACAAAAGAACAGCATACCGGATCTGTCGAATCTGGTTCTGATGGTCACGATGCCCGTGACGGTGTTCTGCTCCATCGTCGATCAGCAGGGGAAAACCGGTGCAAGCCCTTACTGGCAGATTATCGTGGGGGTTTTTCTTCTACATCTCTGTTCTGCTCTTCTGAGTCTGGTTCTGGTCCGGATCCTTCGTATCCCGGAGGAGGAACAGGGCGTATGGATTTTCAGCTGCATGAATTCAAATAATGGGTTTATGGGACTGCCGCTTGCGCTGTCCGTGTTCGGGAGCGAGGGGATGTTTCTCATGGCGCTGGGAAATGTGATCAGCAATCTGATCATGTTTTCTTTTGGAATTAAGCTTCTGACCTGGCATTATGACATTCGGGAGAAGCTGAATTTCCGGAAAATGTTTGTCAACAATATCAATATCGCCGTGGTGCTGGGCTTTGTTTTTCTGCTCGGAAATATCCCCGTGCCGGATATCGCGGATCAGCTTCTGACCTATCTTTCCAATATTACCAGCGGCCTGGCGATGCTTGTGGTGGGGCTCTCGCTTTCCAGGCTGGAGCTTCGCGAGGTGTTTCGGGATAAGCGCATGCTGCTGCTGCCGGTGCTGCGTCTGCTCGTGGTGCCGCTGCTGGTGATCGCGGTTTTGAGTATCCTTCCCTTTGAGATGGACGCGCTGACGCGCAATGTGCTGATTCTGACATCGGCCCTGCCGTCGGCCTCGGCGCAGTCCATGATCACGGAACAGTATCACACGAATACCTCCGCGGCTGCCCGGGCGGTTTTCCTTACGACGCTGTTCAGCGTTGCCACAGTTCCGCTGATCATGATGATCGGGCTGTGAATTCGCCGCTGCTTATGGGAATTGTGCCGTCAGGGACGGCGCAGACAGTCGGTGATACGGTATAAATTCCGCCGGAAAAAAGATGGATTCGATTTTTTATAAGAAAAAGATGGATTTCTTTTTTGTCAGGCTGTATAATAGGAACTGTTTTATGTGAAAGAGACGGAGATACAGTTGTCGGGCTCAGATCTGTGTGGGACTGACCGGCAAAGAGGCAGATCAGGGAGGAAAGGCCAATGGCTGTAAAATATGTTTTTGTAATCGGTGGAGTCGTGTCGGGACTCGGAAAAGGAATTACGGCGGCGTCGCTCGGGCGTCTGCTGAAGGCGCGCGGTTACCGGGTGACGATGCAGAAGTTTGATCCGTATATTAATATTGATCCGGGGACGATGAACCCGATTCAGCATGGCGAGGTGTTTGTCACGGACGACGGTGCGGAGACGGATCTGGATCTGGGTCATTATGAGCGGTTTATTGATGAGAATCTGACGAAACGCTCAAATGTCACGACCGGGAAGGTCTACTGGACGGTACTGCAGAAGGAGCGCCGCGGCGACTACGGCGGCGGTACGGTGCAGGTGATTCCGCATATTACCAATGAGATCAAGAGCCGTTTTTATCGCGATTATACGACGGATGAGACGCAGATCGCGATCATCGAGGTGGGCGGTACTGTGGGAGATATGGAGGGTCAGCCGTTTCTGGAGGCGATCCGCCAGTTCCAGCACGAAGTCGGTCATGAGAACGCGATCATCATTCATGTGACGCTGGTGCCGTACCTGTCGGCTTCCGGCGAGCTGAAGACGAAGCCGACGCAGATGAGCGTCAAGGAGCTGCAGGCCATGGGCCTTCAGCCGGATATCATTGTCTGCCGTACACAGCATGAGCTGAACCGGGGTATCCGGGATAAGATCGCGCTGTTCTGTAATGTGCCTCAGAACCGGGTCCTGCAGAATCTGGACGTGGAATACTTATACGAAGCTCCCCTTGCCATGGAGAAGGAGAACCTGGCACAGGTGGCGTGCGAATGTCTGAAGCTCGCCTGCCCGGAGCCTGACCTGACAGACTGGAAGGAGATGGTGGATGCGCTGCGGCATCCCACCGGCGAGGTGGAGGTCGCGCTGGTCGGGAAATATACCCAGCTTCACGACGCTTATATTTCCGTGGTAGAGGCGCTGAAGCACGGCGGCATTGCCAACCGCGTGACGGTGAACATCCGATGGGTGGATTCGGAACAGGTAAATGAGGAGAACGTGAGCGAGATTCTGGCCGGCGTGCAGGGTGTGCTGGTACCGGGCGGTTTTGGCGACCGCGGTATTGACGGAAAGATCGAGGCGATCCGGTATGCCAGAGAGAATCAGATTCCGTATCTCGGCCTCTGCCTCGGCATGCAGCTGGCAATCGTGGAGTTCGCGCGTCACTGCTGCGGTCTGACGGATGCCCACAGTATTGAACTGGATCCGTCCACGAAATATCCGGTCATCGCGCTGATGCCGGATCAGAACGGGGTGGAGGATATCGGAGGGACGCTTCGGCTCGGATCCTGTCCCTGCGTCCTCGATCCGAAAAGCAGAGCTTATGTTGTCTATGGAAAGCAGACGATTCATGAGCGCCACCGGCATCGCTATGAGGTGAACAATGATTACCGTGCGGTTCTGACAGAGCACGGTATGAGTCTGTGCGGGCTCTCTCCGGACGGGCGTATTGTGGAGATGCTTGAACTGCCGGAGCATCCGTGGTTTATCGCGACGCAGGCACATCCGGAGCTGAAGTCCAGACCGAACCGGCCGCACCCGCTGTTTGTCGGTTTTGTCGGCGCTGCGCTGGCATATCAGCATCAGTAAATATATCACAGGCCGGGGTACTTTTTCTTAAGAGAAATTTTATAAAAAAAGAAAAAAGTTCATGTTTACAATATTGATTTCTCTGTAAAATAACCATATAATTAGTATTTAATACAAAAGGTAGAGGGGTTGTCATTGGGGAAATCAGAGAAAGGAATGCACAGTCCCCGGGCTGCGCAGGATGAGTATATTATATGAACGAAAAAAAACCGGACAGCGGCGGAAATAATAACAATAAAAACGGCAGGAACGGGCAGAGTATCTTATGGTTTGTCATGCTGGCACTGATCGTTCTTTTGCTTGTATCGGCCATGACGAACCGGGTCAGCAGTCTGACGACTCAGGAGATTACTTATTCGGAGTTCCTGGCGATGGTTGAGTCGGGCAAGGTAGAAAGCGTTGTCATTACATCCAGTGAGCTTGAGATCACGCCGGTGGAGGATGAGGACGCTCTGTATCAGATCACTTACTACACGGTGAATCTGGGAGATGAAAATCTTTACGAGTTTTTAAACGAAAATGATGTGGAGTATGCCGGAAAGAACACCAGCAGTTCCGCGCTGATCTCCAGTCTTCTCAGCTTTATCATACCGATTGTCATTTTGTGGGCGATTTTCGCGTTTGCCATGAGACGGATGGGCGGCGGAAGCGGCGGCATCATGGGCGTTGGCAAATCGAACGCCAAGATGTACGTGGAGAAGTCCACCGGTGTGAATTTTACGGACGTTGCCGGACAGGACGAGGCGAAGGAAACCCTGCAGGAGATGGTGGATTTTCTGAACAATCCGCATAAATACACGGATATCGGAGCGAAACTGCCGAAGGGAGCGCTGCTCGTCGGCCCTCCCGGTACCGGAAAGACGCTGCTGGCGAAGGCGGTGGCCGGGGAGGCTGGCGTGCCGTTTTTCTCCCTGGCGGGTTCTGATTTTGTAGAGATGTTCGTCGGCGTGGGCGCGTCCCGCGTGCGTGATCTCTTCAAGGAAGCCCAGAAACAGGCTCCGTGTATTATTTTTATCGATGAGGTGGATGCGATCGGAAAGAGCCGGGACAGCCGGTACGGCGGCGGCAACGATGAGCGGGAGCAGACACTGAACCAGCTTCTGGCGGAGATGGACGGCTTTGACAGCTCCAAGGGCGTACTGATTCTGGCTGCGACCAACCGTCCGGAGGTTCTGGACAAGGCTCTTTTGCGTCCGGGACGCTTTGACCGGCGCGTGATCGTCGACAAGCCGGATCTGAAGGGACGCTTGGAGACGCTCAAGGTACATTCCCGCAATGTCCTGATGGATGACACAGTGGATCTGGATGCCCTGGCGCTCGCGACAGCAGGCTGTGTGGGGTCAGATCTGGCGAATATGGTGAACGAAGCAGCGATTAATGCCGTCAAGCACGGCAGGAAAGTGGTCAGTCAGTCAGACCTCTTTGAAGCGGTGGAGGTGGTCATTGCCGGCAAGGAGAAAAAGGATCGCATCATGGGACCGAAGGAGAAGCATCTGGTTGCTTTCCATGAGGTCGGCCACGCGCTCGTCAGCGCGCTGCAGAAGGATGCGGAACCGGTGCAGAAGATCACAATCGTGCCGCGGACGATGGGCGCTCTCGGATATACGCTGCAGATGCCTGAGGAGGAAAAATACCTCGAGACGCAGGCTGAGCTGGAGGCTCGTCTGGTTACTTATATGGGAGGCCGTGCCGCGGAGGAGATCAAGTGTGATTCCGTGACCACGGGAGCGGCAAATGATATCGAGATGGCGACCAAGATCGCCCGGACCATGGTGACCCGGCTGGGTATGTCGGATGAGTTCGGCCTGATGGCATTGGAGACTGTGGAGAGTCAGTATCTGGACGGCCGTGCGATGCCGACCGTTGCCGAGTCCACGGTTGCAAAGGTGGATGAGGTAGTGAAGGCCATGCTTCAGAAGGCCTATGATACAGCGAAACAGATGATTTACAGTAATCTTGACATTCTGGAACGGATCGCTGATTATCTGTATGAGCATGAGACAATCACCGGCAAGGAGTTCATGGACATTTTTAATGATATGCGAGCAGCGCGCACACCGGTAGCGGTGGAAGCCCGCACGGCTGAGGCGATTCCTTCCTCTGACGGATCGAATCCGGGCGCGGGAGCATAGAGATATGTTTGATATTCAGGAAGAGTTAAAAAAGCTTCCCGACCAGCCGGGAGTCTATCTGATGCATGACGCGAAGGATGCGATCATCTATATCGGAAAAGCAGTGAGCCTGCGAAACCGTGTGCGGCAGTACTTTCAATCGAGTCGGAATAAAGGCGCGAAGATTGAAAAAATGGTGACGCAGATTGCGCGATTTGAATATATTCTCACGGACTCTGAGCTGGAGGCGCTTGTTCTGGAGTGTAATCTGATAAAAGAACATCGTCCGAAGTACAACACGATGCTGAAGGATGATAAGACATACCCGTATATCAAGGTGACTCTGGGAGAGGACTATCCCAGAGTCCTCTTTTCGCGTCAGATGAAAAAGGATAAGTCGCGCTATTACGGCCCGTATACCAGTGCGGGTGCCGTGCGTGATACGATCGATCTGATTCGCAGACTGTATCGGCTGCGGAGCTGTAACCGCGTTCTGCCGCGGGATGTCGGAAAAGAGCGGCCCTGTCTGAATTATCATATTCATCAGTGTATGGCGCCCTGTCGCGGTGATGTTTCATCAGAAGAATACCGGGAAAGAGTGCAGGCAGCGATGGAGTTTCTGGGCGGCAGGTTTACCCCCGTCATCCGGGAACTGGAGGAGAAGATGGAGGCGGCTGCCGCTGCGCTCGATTTTGAAAAGGCGGCGGAATACAGGGATCTGCTTGGCAGCGTGAAGCAGATTGCGCAGAAACAGAAAATTACCAGTTTTGATGGAGAAGACAGAGATATCATTGCGCTGGCGATGGATGACCGGGACGCGGTGGTACAGGTATTTTTTGTCCGTCAGGGCAGGCTCATCGGGCGGGAACATTTTCATCTCACCATCGGAGCGGAGGATACGCCGCGGGAGGTTATGTCCGTGTTTATCCGTCAGTATTATGCGGGAACACCGTTTATCCCGCGGGAGATCATGCTGCAGACGGAGATCGATGACCTGGAGATCATGGAAAGCTGGCTTTCCGCACGGCGCGGGCAGAAGAGCGTGATCCGGGTTCCGAAGAAAGGAAACAGGGAAAAGCTGGTGGCGCTGGCGGCGCAGAATGCGCAGATGGTTCTGACGCAGGACAGAGAGAAGATCCGGCGTGAGGAGGGACGGACCATCGGCGCGGTCAAAGAGATAGCCTCTCTGCTGGATATCGGTAATGTCCGCCGGATGGAGGCCTATGATATTTCCAATATAAATGGTTTCGAATCGGTGGGATCTATGGTAGTATATGAGAAGGGCAGACCCTGCCGCAGTGATTACCGGCGGTTTAAGCTCCGCACAGTGACCGGACCGGATGACTATGCTTCCATGCGGGAGGTTCTGACGCGGCGGTTCACACACGGGATGGAGGAGAAGGAACAGAACCGGCAAAAGCAGCTGGGAGAGGAGTACGGCAGCTTTACCCGATTCCCGGATCTGATCCTGATGGATGGAGGAAAGGGTCAGGTCAATATTGCGCTTCAGGTGCTGGATGAGCTGGGACTGAGTATTCCCGTCTGCGGGATGGTAAAGGATGATCATCACAGAACGCGCGGTTTATATTATCATAACGAGGAGATATCGATTGACACGCATTCTGAGGGATTCCGGCTGATCACCCGTATTCAGGATGAGGCACACCGGTTTGCCATTGAATATCACCGCTCTCTGCGGAGCCGTGAACAGGTGCGTTCCGTGCTGGATGATATTCCGCTCATCGGACCGGAGCGGCGGAAGGCGCTGATGCGGCACTATCAGTCGCTGGAGGCGATTCGCGAGGCAGATGTGGAGTCTTTAAAGAGGGTGGACTCCATGAATGAACGGGCGGCGGAGTCAGTCTATCATTTTTTTCATGAGAAATCGGCGATTGCGGAGCAATCATCTTCTGAAGAAGAGGAAAAACGCCGTCAGCAGATCTGTTAGAAGCTTGCGGAGCAGAGGGTTTATTTATAGAAGAGAAGGGGAGATTATGCAGAAAATCAGCGTACAGAAGTTTGCAGAAAAGATGAGGCTTACCTGCCTGACGCCGGGGATTGATCTGTCAGAGCGGTATATCACGAAATCCGAGGTCAACCGGCCGGCGCTGGAGCTGACCGGATTTTATGACTGTTTTGCGAAGGAACGCATTCAGGTGATCGGCAAGGTCGAAGCTGCCTATATGAAGCATTTGCCGCAGGAAACCAGCCTGCAGAGGTTTCAGCAGCTGATGGAGATGGATATGCCATGTCTGGTATTGTGCAGGGGCTATCAGCTGGAGCCGAAGGGACTGCAGATCGCGGAAAAGGTAGGGGTTCCCATTCTGGGCACCCGGAGAGCGACGTCCAATTTCCTGTCCGAAGCGATTCTGTACCTCAGCGGGGAACTGGCGCCCGGCATATCGATCCACGGCGTCCTGGTTGACATCTACGGCGAGGGGATCCTGATCATGGGCGAGAGCGGGATCGGCAAGAGCGAAGCGGCGCTGGAGCTGATCCGCCGGGGGCACCGTCTGGTCACGGACGACGTCGTGGAGATTCATAAGCTGAGCGACGATACGCTGGTCGGAAAATCTCCCGCGATCACCCAGTATTTTATTGAACTGAGGGGGATCGGCATCATTGATGTAAAAACCCTGTTCGGTATCGAGGCGGTGAAGGAAAAACAGACCATAGATCTGATCATCAAGCTGGAGACATGGACAAAAGAGCAGGAGTACGACCGTCTCGGCCTGGATGAGCAGTATATGGAGATCCTCGGGACCAGGATCGTCTGTCACTCGGTTCCGATCCGTCCCGGAAGGAATCTGGCTGTGATCTGTGAGGCTGCGGCTGTCAATCACCGGCAGAAGAAGATGGGATATAACGCAGCGGAGGAACTATACAGACGTGTACAGAACAACATCGTACAATGAAAGTGTCGTCAATAGACAGGCAGATGGGGGTGCTTGCACACCCAGATGGCTGGATATTCGACGACCAAGCCGGTATGAGCAAGAAGGGCGAGAGCCCGGATTGCGAATACAGGCGGCGATTGCGAGAGTGCGAAGCACGGAGCAATCGACTTTCATCACAGAAAGTGTCGTCAATAGACAGGCAGATGGGGGTGCTTGCACACCCAGATGGCTGG
>JAJQEU010000067.1:18254-29058 GCA_021201535.1 Clostridiales bacterium
TTGCGAGAGTGCGAAGCACGGAGCAATCGACTTTCATCACAGAAAGTGTCGTCAACAGACAGACTCGTTTACAGAGAGGAGATCAGAATGGAAAGAAAAAGTGCATGGGAAAAATACAGTGATGAGGATATCCGCAGCGTGTTCGATTTTGCGGAAGAATACAGGGAGTTCCTGTCTGACTGCAAGACGGAGCGCGAGTGTGTGACAGAGTTTACCGCGCGGGCGAAGGCGGCCGGCTTTCTGGATTTGAAGGAGGTGCGGCAGGCGGGGATTACCCTGAAGCCGGGGGATCGTGTTTTTGCGGACAACCAGGGGAAAAACATTGCCATGTTTGTGATCGGCCGCAGGCCGTTTGAGGACGGCATGAATATTCTCGGCGCGCACATAGACTCGCCGCGTCTGGATCTGAAGCAGAATCCCCTGTATGAGGATACGGAGATGGTTCTTCTGGATACCCATTATTACGGCGGCGTGAAAAAGTATCAGTGGGTGACGATACCGCTGGCGCTGCACGGCGTGGTCGCGAAGAAGGACGGCTCCGTGGTACAGATCAATGTCGGTGAGAAGCCGGAGGATCCGATTTTCGGCATCAGTGATCTGCTGATTCATCTGTCTTCCGCACAGATGGAAAAAAAGGCTGCCAAAGTGATCGAAGGAGAGGATCTGAATGTCCTGATCGGCAGCATGCCGATGCGGTTTTCCGGGGACGATGATGAAAAGACTGAAAAAGAAAAGAAAAAGGTACAGGCCAACATTCTTCGGATCCTGAAGGAACAGTATGACATAGAAGAGGAGGATTTCCTCTCTGCGGAGCTGGAGGTGGTTCCGGCGGGGGCAGCCAGAGATTACGGTTTTGACCGCAGCATGATCATGGGATACGGTCATGACGACCGTGTCTGCGCCTATCCGTCCTTTGCCGCCATGCTGGAGATGGGTGTGCCGGAGCGCACGAGCGCGTGTCTGCTGGTGGACAAGGAGGAGATCGGCAGCGTCGGCGCGACCGGCATGCAGTCCCGCTTTTTTGAAAATATCACAGCGGAGGTCATGAGCGCGTGCGGAGCGTACGATGAACTGAAGCTGCGCCGTGCCCTGCAGAATTCCCGCGCGCTTTCTTCCGATGTCAGCGCAGCCTATGACCCGAACTATCCGAATGTGATGGAAAAGAAAAATTCTGCATATTTTGGTAAGGGACTGGTGTTTAACAAATACACCGGTGCCCGCGGGAAATCCGGATCCAATGACGCCGGAGCCGAGTATGTGGCGCGTATCCGGCGCATCATGGATGAGGGCGATGTGAGCTTCCAGACGGCGGAGCTTGGAAAAGTGGACGCGGGCGGTGGCGGAACCATCGCGTACATACTCGGAAATTATAATATGCAGGTGATTGACAGCGGCGTGGCTGTTCTGAATATGCATGCGCCGTGGGAGATTATAAGCAAGGCAGACCTGTACGAGGCAAAGCGCGGATATGTGGAATTTTTAAAGGATGCCTGAACTTTTCAGGGCGGCGATGACGGGAGCACGAAGTGCGGAGCAATCGACTTTCATAGATGTTGGCGCGCTGCGACAGCAGCGCATGGAAGTTTACTTTTTCGGGCATATTCAGAAAAATAATTCACAGAACGGACGGAAAGGATTTACGGATGAGTGCGTGTATATATGAGGAGCTGTGCCGGATCGCCGGTGAAAGGTTTGTGCAGTGTGGTGAACCGATGAGCCGGCATACGACCTTCCGTGTCGGAGGACCGGCAGAGTATTTTGTGGCTCCGGACAGGGAGAGCCTGCCCGGTGTGACAGCGTTCTGTAAGACAAATGACATTCCGTGCCTGATCATCGGCAACGGCAGCAATCTTCTGTGCGGTGACGGCGGCGTGGAGGGCGTCGTCGTCGAGGTCGGAAAGCGGATGTCGGATATTCAGATCAACGGCACGAGGGTGACGGCGGAGGCGGGAGCGCTTTTGTCCGCCATTGCGGCAAAGGCGGCGGCTGCAGGGCTGACCGGCTTTGAGTTTGCCGCCGGGATTCCCGGGAGCATCGGGGGCGCGGCGGTGATGAACGCAGGCGCCTACGGCGGAGAGATGCGGGATGTCCTGACGGAGGCGGAGGTGCTCACGGAGGACGGGGAGATTTGTACGTTTCCGGCGGATGATCTGCAGCTTTCCTACCGTCACAGCGTTATTCCGGAGAAACAGTATATTGTTCTGCGCCTTTCACTGGAGCTGCAAAGAGGGGTTCAGGAGGATATTTATGCGTATATGGCTGAATTGAAGGAAAAACGGGTTTCAAAACAGCCGCTGGAGTATCCCAGCGCAGGCAGCACGTTCAAGCGCCCGGAAGGATATTTTGCCGGAAAACTGATCGAGGATGCCGGTCTGAAAGGATTTTCCCGCGGCGGAGCGCAGGTTTCGGAAAAACACAGCGGGTTTGTGATAAACACGGGTCATGCTACGGCGGAGGACATCCGTATGCTGATGGCTCATGTGCAGCAGACCGTCAGGGAAAAATACGGCGTTACTCTGGAGCCTGAGGTGAAGTTCATCGGAAGCTTCTGAAAGGAGGCGGCATTTTGAAATATGTGGTTGTGACAGGCATGTCCGGCGCAGGGAAAGCAACCGCGCTGCGTTGTCTGGAGGATATGGGATATTTTTGCGTGGATAACCTGCCGCTTCCTCTCCTGGAAAAATTTTTTGAACTGACGGAGGGCGGAGACCAGGTTCATCAGCAGCTTGTTCTCGGGCTGGATATTCGCAATGGACAGACGCTTCGCCGGGCGGCGGAGACCATTGATCTGCTGAAGGAGGAGGGAAAGGACATATCCATCCTATATCTGGACGCGGATGATGATGTTCTCCTGAAGCGTTATAAGGAGACGAGACGCATTCCCCCGCTTGCGGGAAGCGACCGGATTGAGATGGGAATCACCCGTGAGCGCTCTCAGATCAGCTTTCTGAAAGAGAAGGCGGATTACATCATAGATACCAGCCGCCTGCTGACATGGGAGCTGAACCGGACGCTCGAAAGCATTTTCCATCTGGAGAGACAGTATGACAACCTGTTTCTCACCGTGCTCTCTTTCGGCTTTAAATACGGCATACCTGCCGACGCGGATCTGGTGTTTGACGTGCGTTTTCTTCCGAATCCCTATTATATAGAAGCACTGAGGCCGAAGACCGGAAATGATCCGGAGATTCGCCAGTTTGTGATGCAGAGCCCGGAGGCGGGACAGTTTCTGGATAAGCTGGAGGATATGATACGCTTTCTTATTCCGAACTATGTCCGGGAGGGAAAGCACAGCCTGGTGATCGCCATCGGCTGTACCGGCGGAAAACATCGTTCCGTTACACTGGCCAACGGCGTTTATCTGCGGCTGCAGGAGAATCAGACCTATGGGCTTCGCGTGGAGCACCGTGATCTGGACAAGGATGCAAAGCGCGGAAAGTAAACGGAAATGTCTGCTGTGCAGATTATCTATGAAAGGTCGGGAACAGAATGTCTTTTTCCGGAGATATAAAAAATGAGATCGCGCGTCAGCTTCCGGATGAATATCACTGTCTTCTTGCGGAGATCGCGGCAATCATCCACTATGCCGGAACGGTTTCAGGCGATGCCGGCCGGGGACGGATCGCCGTCGAGACGGAGAATGTGACGCTGGCGAAAAAATATCTGCGCCTGATCAAAAAGGCGTTTGATATTCCGGTTGATCTGAACATAAAAAAATACCCGTCCGGGAAAAGCCATCTGTATAAGATCGTTCTGTCCTCGGAGGAGGAACGCGCCGTCTTTCCGGAGGCGACGATGCTGCAGAAGGAGCCCCCCGCAGAAATCTGTTCAAAAATCGATGCGGGAGATAAGTTTTCCCGTGTCTGGATGGAAACCGCCGACTGGGAGAAACCGGGTTTTGCGGAATGTCTGCTGGAGTATCCCTGTTGTCGCCGCGCGTTTATCCGGGGGGCATTTCTGACATCCGGATCCGTGAGCAACCCCGGAAAATCCTATCATTTTGAGATTGTATGCCGCAGACGGCAGGGGGCGGAGGAGCTTTGCCGGATCATAGAAGTTTTTGACATTCATCCCAGGATCATACAGAGAAAAAACAAATATGTCGTATATTTAAAGGACAGCGAGTCGATTGTGGACATCCTGAATGTGATGAGCGCAGCAAACGCGCTGATGCGCCTGGAAAACATACGGATCATTAAGGATATGAAAAACAGTGCGAACCGGCAGTATAACTGTGATTCCGCGAATATCAGCAAAATGGTGCGCACGGCGACGCGTCAGATGGAGGACATTCGTCTGATCGAACAGAAAATGGGGTTTGACCGACTGACACCCGCGCTGCGGGAAATGGCGCTGGTGCGGCTGGAGCATCCGGAGGAGTCCCTGAAAGAGCTTGGGGATTATCTGGAACCGCCGGTCGGAAAATCCGGTGTCAACCACCGGTTAAAGAAACTGGGAGAGATTGCAGAGACACTGAGACAGGAGAAAATATAGTGTGAAAAAGGGGCTCTTTTGTGATGGTTGATCTGTCGATTCGACAGAGGAATGGAGATTCATATGGAAAAAAAGAGAATGTTTTTTATCTATAATCCACAATCCGGGAAAGGGCTGATTCGGGTGCATCTGGTGGATATTCTGGACGTTTTTGTGAAAGCGGGCTATGAAGTGACTGTTTATCCGACCCAGGGGAAGGGCGATGCCACACGTGTGGTCGCGGCCTGTGCGGACGAGTTTGACAGAATCGTCTGCAGCGGCGGCGACGGCACGCTGGATGAGGTGGTTACCGGCATGATGCAGAGTGATTCCCTCACGCCGGTCGGATACATTCCGGCGGGAACGACCAATGATTTTGCACAATCCTTAAGCATACCGTCGAATATGGAGGAGTCGGCCGCCATTGCGGCGAACGGGAGACTGTTTCCCTGTGATGTTGGGGAGTTTAACGATGACGCCTTTATTTATGTGGCGGCGTGCGGTATTTTTACCGGCGCGTCTTATCAGACGAACCAGAAGCTGAAACACATACTCGGGCACGCGGCTTACGTCATTGAGGGCGCAAAGCAGCTGACGGATATACCGTCCTCGTCCTATTTTCTTGAGATTCAGGCGAACGGGGAAACGGTACGGGGCGAGTTTGTCTATGGCATGATCTCAAACTCACTCTCCGTCGGCGGTGTAAAAAATCTGGTTGGAAAAGATGTGGAACTGGATGACGGCCTGTTTGAGGTGAAGTTTATACGCATGCCGCAGAATCCGCTCCAGATCAATGAAATCATGACGCATCTGCTGCGGCCGCGGGCCTGTGATACGCCTTACATTTTTTCCTGTAAGACCGACCGCGTGGAGATACACAGTGAGATCCCGGTGCCGTGGACGCTGGACGGAGAGTTCGGCGGTGAGCATAAGGATGTGCGGATCGTCAATCACTGCAGAAGGATTTCGTTTGTTGTACAGTAATCGGAAGAAATAAAACCCGGAACGGTCAGATGTGTATGGTGGAAAGCAGGGGATTTTATTGTGACAAATAACAAAAATTGTTTTGTGACAGGGCATTTCTTGTGAAAAAGAGAAAAAATTTATTTTAGCCCTTGCATTTTCCGGGAAATTGTACTATGTTATTTGCATGACATATGTATGTGAAGAACAAGGGCGTTCCAGATTTGTGGAATGCCCTTTTTTACGTCCCGGACAGATTGTTTCGACGGCGTAAAGTGCGTTCGAAGCATTACTTTTGTGTACCTGAGTACTTTTAAGGGGATATAATTGAAAACTGGTAGAAAGAGAGGAAACGAAATGAGTGAGTATTTCAATGTATCTGAGATCTTTGGCGAGTATGTATTTAACGACTCCGCGATGCGGGCGCGTCTGCCGAAGAAAGCGTACCAGAAGCTCCGCGAGGCTATGGAGGACGGAACAGAGCTGGATCCGGCCACCGCGGATATCATCGCCCATGAGATGAAGGAGTGGGCCATCGAACAGGGCGCGACCCATTATACACACTGGTTCCAGCCGCTGACGGGAGTGACCGCCGAGAAGCATGATTCTTTTATCACGTCTCCGGATGACGGGGGTAAGGTGCTGATGAGTTTTTCCGGCAAGGAACTGATCAAGGGCGAACCGGACGCATCGTCTTTTCCGTCCGGAGGTCTTCGAGCTACCTGTGAGGCGAGAGGCTATACCGCATGGGACTGCACTTCCTATGCGTTTGTGAGACATGACGCCGCGGGAGCAACGCTCTGCATTCCGACCGCGTTCTGCTCCTATACGGGCGAGGCGCTGGATCAGAAGACCCCGCTTCTGCGTTCCATGCAGGCGATCAGCGAACAGTCGGTGCGTCTGCTGAGATTATTCGGGAATACGACTTCAAAGAAGATCATTCCTTCCGTCGGACCGGAGCAGGAGTATTTCCTGGTTGACCGTGAGAAATATTTAAAGAGAAAAGACCTGATTTACACTGGACGTACCCTGTTCGGCTCCATGCCGGCCAAAGGACAGGAAATGGACGACCATTATTTCGGAGCGATCCGTCCGCGCATCGCGGCATTTATGAAGGATGTCAATGAAGAACTCTGGAAGCTGGGCGTGCCGGCCAAGACACAGCACAACGAGGTTGCTCCGGCACAGCATGAGCTGGCGCCGATCTATGAGACCTGTAACCTTGCCGTCGATCACAATCATATGGTGATGGAGGTATTGAAGAAAAAAGCAAACGAGCACGGCCTTCAGTGTCTGCTGCACGAGAAACCGTTCGCTGGTGTTAACGGTTCCGGTAAGCACAATAACTGGTCGATCACGACGGACGACGGTATCAATCTTCTTGATCCGGGAGATACGCCGCACGAGAACCTGCAGTTCCTGCTGGTGCTGACCTGTATCCTGAAAGCGGTTGACCGCCATGCGGATCTGCTGCGTGAGTCCGCGTCCGACGTCGGCAATGACCACAGACTCGGTGCGAACGAGGCGCCGCCGGCGATTATTTCCATCTTCCTCGGAAACCAGCTGGACGACGTGATCAACCAGCTCACCAGTACCGGTACGGCGACGCATTCCCTTGAGGGCGAAGTGCTGCACACCGGTGTGGATACATTGCCGGATTTCATGAAAGATGCGACAGACCGGAACAGAACCTCACCGTTCGCATTTACCGGAAACAAATTCGAGTTCCGTATGGTCGGCTCTCAGGATTCCATCTCTCAGCCGAACGTGGTGCTGAACACCATCGTGGCGGAGGCTTTCCAGGAAGCCTGCGACGAGCTGGAGGCGGCCGATAATTTTGAGAAAGCGCTGCATGACCTGATCAAGAAACAGGCGATCGAGCATCAGAGGGTCATCTTCAACGGTGACGGCTATGCACAGGCGTGGGTTGAGGAAGCGGAGCGGAGAGGTCTACCGAACATCACCAATATGGTGGATGCGATCGGCGCCCTGACGACGGAGAAAGCTTTCAAACTGTTTGAGAAATTCGGTGTATTTACCGAACCCGAGCTGAGATCCCGCGCGGAGGTTCTCTATGAGAATTACGCGAAGTCCATCAATATTGAGGCGAGGGCAATGATCAACATCTCGCATAAGACTCTGCTGCCTGCGGTGATCAAATACATAACTTCACTGGCGGATTCCATCAATTCCGTGAAGGCTGCCTGTGACTGTGAGATCAGTGTACAGGTGGAACTGCTCACCGAGAGCTCTGCGCTGCTGTCCGACGCGAAGATTGCGCTCTCCAAACTGGAGGAAGTGACCGACAAGGGGCTTGCCATGGAAGAAGGCAAGGCGCAGGCCGAATATTACAGGGATGTGGTGAGAGCCGCGATGGCTGAGCTGCGTGAGCCGATCGATAAGCTGGAGCTTATCGTTGACAAGAAAATGTGGCCGATGCCGTCCTACGGTGATCTGCTTTTCGAAGTCTGATCGGCGGACAAAACAATTAAGGTAACTATCTAATCCCCTTAGTTAGTATACATCAAGAGAAAAGGGCCGGGAGTGATCTCCGGCCTTTTCTCTGTGTAAGGATCTTTGTAAGGAACTGTTCAGAAATTACGGGCTTTTTAAAAGTTCAGTAATATACTGACGGAAAAATGGCTTTGATCATAGTCGATTCGCAGATCGCCGTGATAATGTTCAACTGTTTCCTGTACAGAGACAAGGCCGATCGCTTCTGAAGCGTGTTTCGAGGAAATCAGGCCCTGTTTGTTCCTGCGGATGAGAGAGTTGTGGTTATTTTCCACGATCAGGATCAGAATCGAGTTGGTGGGCATCTGCGAGATTACGGAAATCTTTCGATCGTTTTCGGGAAGCGTCCCGCTGGCATCCATGGCGTTTTCCACCAGATTTCCCAGCATCACGCAGTATTCCGGCTCCGGGAGGGGAAGTTCGCGGGGCAGATCCAGTACCCAGGAGATGGCAATCTGCTGTTCGGCGCAGCGGTCATGGTAGTGGGAGGCAATGGCGTTCACTGCCGGGTTGGCACACAGGGTCCGATAACCGGTCTGGGTGGATTCCTGATACTGGCTGAGGTAATTTCTAAGGGAATCAAGATCTCCGTTTTCCGCCAGTGTCTGCAGAGTGGCAATCTGGTGGCGGAAATCGTGACGTATTTTTCGTGTGGCTGCGATATAGTCTGTCAGCGCATGATATTGTTTGGACTGAAAGCCGAGAAAATGATTGTGCCGCTCCAGCGCATTTATCTCAGACTGTTTTTTTGCCATCTGATACAGAAGCGCATACATGTAGAACATGCAGAACAGAAGGAGACTCACGATCAGCAGATAAATGCAGAAATAGCGGGTTTCGGAGAGGGAACTGTAATTTCTCGGAATAATAAACAGCGATACGCCGATGAAGATCACAGGCCACACCAGTCCGTTTCGCCACAGGGAGAAATCATCATAATGCTCCACAAGCCAGCGTATGTGTATCGTGGCAGGAATGTAGAGGCAGGCCAGAATACCTGCGCACAGGCAGGTAGAGAAGATGGCGGATCCCCAGGCGTAATCTGTGTAAAACATGCCCAGATGCATCCGGGCCGCAAAAATATCTGTGTACAGTGTCTCAAAGCAGAAGACAGATATGACGAGAAGGAAAATCGTCAGAGCTTTGTAGATATTTGTATTCAGCGTCTTCCAGTATGCCAGAAAAAAACGGGGAGGAAGGGAAACAGCAGGTAATTGGATGGAATGCCCGTTTTCAGCATCGCGAAAGAGACCAGGAGGGTATAAACAGACAGAACGATGCATCCCGGTATCCATATTTTCCGGACAGGGAGCTTTACAACGCCCAGCATGGGGAAATAGCACAGAAAAAATGCAAAAATGATATTGGCGTTTGATACTGTAATCTGAAAATAATCGGATATTTGTTTCATCAGAGATACCTCTTTCCGTATTTCCTGGTTCTTTCATACTGGTAGGTCAGGAATGCCTGCGTCACTTCGTTCCGGTTATTATGACGGATCGGGAATGCCTGACCGCTTTTCATGATAAACTCGCTTTCTCCCAGTTTTTCAATGTAATCCATGTTTAAGATAATGCCGCGGTTGCACAGGAGAAAACGGCTGTCCTGCCGCAGCGTATCCCAGAGGCTGGCAAAAGAGTCAATGTAGCAGCGCAGGGGATCCCTTTTCGCAGCGGTGACGATGGCATGGTGCCGGTCTGCTTCCAGGGAAATCAGATCGCTGTATGCAACGGAGATTTTTTTACGCCCGCAGGTCAGCTCCAGAGAAGCGGTATTCTGGGGAAGAACTTTTGCCGCGTCTGTGAGCACCTGTGCGGCCCGTTCTGTCCGGCAGGGCTTGATCAGATAATCAAAGGGATGCAGCGGCAGAGAGTCCCAGACATGCTCTGCGCTGGTGGTTACAAAGACCAGCAGGCAGTCCATATCCTTTTCGCGGATCTGTTTTGCGACGTCGATACCCGTCAGGTCTTCCATATAGATATCAAGAAAGACCAGCTGGTAATATCCCGGTTCAAAGAGGGCGAGAAAATCCTCACCGCTTGAGAATCGATCACATGTAATCTGTGTTTCTGAATGACCGGCCCAGGTCTCGCAGGCGCGGATCAGGAGATCTGCGTCTTCCGGATTGTCCTCTAAGATTGCAAGTTTCATATTGATTTATGCCGCCTCCTCCGTCTGTGATCCGGGCGTATTCCCGGGATCCTGTATATAGGATAACATAAATTCGGAAAAATCGGAGAATTTTCGTGCAGTGTGGGACACTTTCGTGCAGGGAAGCCTCACGGACAGCAAAATTCTGCGAAAAAATACTTCCTTTTTTGTAGTTCTTCGGTATAATAGTCAGTAACTGTAAACCAATGCACTCCTGTACATGCAGGAACAGCTATTTCAGAAAATTTATACGAAAAAAGGGAGGAACTTATGTTGAAAGCAGGAATCCGGGGAGAACAGAGCGTGGAGGTTGTATATGAAAATACGGCGACAGCCGTGGGCAGCGGCGTTTTAAAGGTATTTGCGACGCCGTGCATGCTGGCCCTGATGGAGAAGACGGCCTGTGACAGTGTAATCCCGTATCTGGATGAGGGAAACGGAACGGTCGGCACACAGGTTGATATCAGACATCTGGCTGCGACGCCGATCGGCATGACGGTGCGCTGTGAGAGCGAGCTTCTCGAGGTGGATGGCCGCCGGCTTGTTTTTGATGTAAAAGCGTATGACGATGCCGGTCTGATCGGGGAGGGTACGCACGAGCGATTTATTGTAAATAATGAAAAGTTTCAGAGCAGAGCTGACGCGAAAGGGAAACGTTGATTTGGCAAAAAACAGGATTGACAAACCCCGGGATTGTATTTAT
>JAJQEU010000120.1 GCA_021201535.1 Clostridiales bacterium
CTGTCTGTCTGTCTGTCTGTCTGTCTGTCTGTCTGTCTGTCTGTCTGTCTGTCTGCGAAATTATGCATTTTTCTGAATGTCCTGTCAAGCATTTTTCGATATTATTTCCGGCACGATGAAAGAGTGCACTACCGAATCCTGTCCGTTGCTGCGGCAATATTTTATAATTTAGTTTAGCATCCGTTCCGGATCTGTGATGTTGCCATGGCAACATCACAATAAAAAACGGAGTCTGATCTCCAGCTCCGCTTTCTCGTCCTCACCAGGGAGAACGTTTATTCTGTTTTGTCCTGTATCCGATAATATTCTTCCAGCAGTCTGTCGACCTTCCGGCTCTGTTCGATCACCTCAGGCTGATCCAGTCCATCTTTTGCAAGCTCATTCAGCCGTTCCTGTTCCTGCCTGATTTTCTGTAACAACGCCTCTTTGGTTCCCATAGCGTCTCCTCCCTGCCAAAGCCATGTCGGATGGAAATGTTCAGACATTCTGCCACGTCCTGCCACCGGCTACCTGCACCTAAAGTCCTGGCACTCTGTTTCTCTGCACTGACAGACACTGCTTCCGCCGCCAATACCGATATGAGCAGCCGTGCATTTACAGTTTTCGTTGTGGATACATCTGCACGCCTCACACTCGATCTCAACGCCGGTTCCAGCGTGTCCGGTTGAATTCAGCGTATTTGTTCCTTTTTCACAAAAACTCTCGCAGCAGGTCTCTCCGGAACGGTCGGCGTCACGTCCTCCCACGGTAATATCACCTTTGCTGCACAAACAGTCCCTGTTATAGAGACAGCTCGTCACGGTACAATCTAACTGAGTCATGCTGTGACCTCCTTTCTTTTACATTGCCTGCTTAGTATGTACCGTTTCTTTTGTATATATTCAGGACAAAAGATCCGCCATTTGCTACACTTCAACACTATGCCGTGTGATAAAATCCAGCGCCTGTTTGTGCAGAATGTCGTTTCCGACCATCTCCACGCCCTTTTCTCCGATCTTTTCGCGCAGGTCGTCCACCGTCATCTGATAACTGCGCGCCATCGTAAACAGTTCCTGCATCAGTTCCTCCGGCGTATAGCCAAAGCTCTCCGCCTTTGCGATCTCCGCCAGGACAGCCTGCCCCTTCAGCATGTTCAACGCGTCGTTCCTCGCATGCGCATCAAACATTTCCTGCGTCAGATTGTTATAGTCCAGATATGTCTCCAGCGTACTGCCGCTGTTGCGAAGCTGAGCGATCAGATTGTTTTTCAGAACATCCGCGCGCTCCTGCACCAGCTCATCCGGAACCTCTATCTCAGACTGCTCCACAATGTGTTCGAGGACCTCATTCTCCTTCTCCTGCAGGAACTGATCGGACTTATGGCTGCGGATCTGATCCTCCACGTAAGTCCGGAACTCTGCCACCGTCTTACAAGGCGAGATTCTGGAAACCACCTCATCGGTGAGATCCGGCACGATCGTCGCCCGAAGGCTCTTCACCGTCACTTTGAAGACAGCGTCGCGGCCCGCGTACTCCTTCGCGTGATAATTCTCCGGAAACGGAACCCGCACATCCACACAGTCGCCGGCCTTCGCCCCCACAAGCTGTTCTTCAAAACCGGGAATGAACGTATTGGAGCCGAGGACAATGGGATAGTCCGTCCCGTCCCCGCCCTCAAAAGGCTCGTCATCGATATAACCGATGAAATCAATCACAACCTGATCGCCCATCTCAGCGCTGCCGTCCGGCTTGTCCACTGTTCTGGATGCGTAACCGCGCGCACGGTTCATCTCAGTCAGAATCTCCTGCTCCGTCACCGTCACTTCACGCTTCTGTACCTGCACGCCTTTGTACGGCGCCAGTGTAATCTGAATTGTTTTTTCTTCCATAAAATCCTCCATCTATCGTATACTGGTGTTATTTTACCCCATATAAAAAAATTATACAAGAGCATTTCTGATACACCTGCTGACATTTATTGCATGTCATTTCCCTTTATTGCGTGTCCGGGCCGAAAACGTTGTGATTTCGAGCATACGCTTATATGCAGAAATATTTTCACTTCAACGGAAACAGGACGAACTTTCCTTTGATATTATATGATAAAAAAGCAGCCTTCGGTTTCCCCGGGCTGCTTTCATAGATGTTGGCGCGCTGCGGCAGCAGCGCATGTGAGTTTACTTTATAAATATTTTAGATTATGTTTACAGTTTCTTTCCGGGGTCAGACCCCCTTACACGGTCGCGATATCGATCATCTCCATCTCGTCCCGCGCCGTCTCCAGCGAGAGCGCCAGGGCATTGGCCGTATCCATGGAGGTCAGACAGTGCACGCCGGTCTCGATGGCATTCCTGCGAATCAGGAAACCGTCCCGGGACTTATCGCGGCCCTGTGTCGGCGTGTCGATTACAAGATCGATCTTATGTCCGAGTATCAGGTCAAGCACGTTCGGAGACTCCTGCGACAGCTTGTTGACGCGGAGCGCGTGTACCCCGTGCTCCTGCAGATATTTCGCGGTACTGCGGGTCGCGTAGATGCGATAGCCCAGTGCTTCAAAGCGTCTGGCCACGCCCACTGACTCCGGCTTATCCTTATCATTCACCGTGATGATCATCTGTTTATACTTCGGCAGCTGAATGCCGGCTCCGAGGAAAGCTTTGTAAAGCGCCTCGTTGAAGCTCCTCGCGATGCCGAGACATTCGCCGGTGGATTTCATCTCCGGTCCCAGGCTGATCTCCGCGCCGCGCAGCTTCTCGAAGGAGAAGACCGGCATCTTGATCGCCACATAATCCGCCTCCGGCGCAATGTCCGCCGTATATCCCATACTTTTCAGGCTCTCGCCCAGGATCACGCGCGTCGCGAGATCGACGATGGGTATCCCTGTCACCTTGCTGATATAGGGCACGGTTCGGGAGGAACGGGGGTTCACCTCGATGACGTACACCTCCCCGTCCATCACGATAAACTGTATATTGATCAGGCCGACGACATGCAGCGCCTGCGCCAGCCGTTTCGTGTAATCGACAATGACTTCCTTCACCCCGTCGGAGATGGTCGGAGCCGGATAGACCGAGATGCTGTCGCCCGAGTGGACGCCCGTCCGCTCGATATGCTCCATGATACCCGGAATCAGGATATCCGTGCCGTCGCAGACCGCGTCGACCTCGATCTCCTTTCCCATGAGGTATTTGTCGATGAGGATCGGGTGATCCTGCGCGATCTGGTTGATATTGTCAATGAACTCCACGATCTCATCGTCATTAAAGGCGATATGCATGCCCTGTCCGCCGAGCACATAGGACGGACGCACCAGAACCGGATAACCGAGCCGGTTCGCGACCTCCTTCGCCTCCTGCGCGGTAAACACGGTACCGCCCGCCGCCCGTGGGATTCCGGTTTTCTGCAGAATCTGATCGAAAAGCTCACGATCCTCCGCCGCGTCCACATCCTCCGCCTTCGTCCCGAGGATGGGCACGCCCATCTTCATCAAATGCTCCGTCAGTTTGATCGCGGTCTGCCCGCCGAACTGAACGACCGCGCCGTCCGGATGCTCCACGCAAACCACGTTCTCCACATCCTCCGGCGTCAGCGGCTCAAAATACAGCTTGTCCGCGATATCAAAATCCGTCGAAACCGTCTCCGGGTTGTTATTGATGATAATGGTCTCATAACCCGCCTTCGCGAACGCCCAGGTACAGTGAACGGAACAGAAATCGAACTCGATGCCCTGTCCGATCCGGATGGGACCGGAGCCGAGGACCAGTATTTTTTTCCGGTCTGTCGCACCGTCCGCCTCGTTTTCCCCGTCAAAGCAGGAATAGTAATAGGGCGTCGCCGCCGCGAACTCCGCGGCGCAGGTATCCACCATCTTGAAGGATGCCGTAATGCCGTTCTCATAACGCATATTTTTGATATAAGCCTCGCTCTTCCCGGTGAGCTGTGAGATCACATTGTCCGGAAACTCAATGCGTTTTGCCTCTTTTAAAAGATCCGCCGTCAGAGGCTCGCTGATCAGACGGCGCTCCATCTCCACGATGATGGCGATCTTGTCGATAAACCATTTATCAATCTTTGTCAGGTCATGGATCAGATCGTAGGACATGCCCCGATGGCAGGCCTCCGCGATCACCCAGATCCGGCGGTCGTCCACCACTTTCAGCTTCTCCACAAGCTGATCATAGGACAGATGGCGGTATTCGTGCGTGTGAAGGCTGTCCACATGCTGCTCCAGAGAGCGGATGGCCTTCATCAGCGCACCCTCAAAGTTCGTGCAGATGCTCATCACCTCGCCGGTCGCCTTCATCTGCGTCGTCAGCGTGCGCTTTGCCGTGATAAACTTGTCAAAGGGCAGACGCGGAATCTTCACGACACAGTAATCCAGCATCGGTTCAAAGCTGGCGTAGGTCTTCTGCGTCACCGCGTTTTTGATCTCATCCAGGGTATAACCGATGGCGATCTTCGCCGCCACCTTCGCGATCGGGTAGCCCGTCGCCTTGGAGGCCAGCGCGGAAGAACGGCTCACACGCGGGTTTACCTCGATGACGCAGTATTCAAATGTATCCGGGTGGAGCGCGTACTGCACGTTGCATCCGCCCGTGATCTCAAGCTCCGTGATAATGTTCAGCGCGGAGCTGCGGAGCATCTGATACTCCTTATCGCCCAGCGTCTGGGACGGCGCGACAACGATGGAGTCGCCCGTATGCACGCCCACCGGGTCGATGTTCTCCATATTGCAGACGGTAATGCAGTTGCCCATGGCATCCCGCATCACCTCATACTCGATCTCCTTCCAGCCGGCGATGCAGCGCTCCACCAGCACCTCGCCGACGCGGCTTAAGCGCAGGCCGTTGGACAATATCTCGATCAGCTCCGTCTCATTGTTCGCGATGCCGCCGCCGCTGCCGCCAAGGGTAAACGCCGGCCTCAGCACCACCGGATAACCGATGGAATTGGTAAACCGGATGCCTTCCTCGATGGAATGCACCACCTCGGACGGGGCACAGGGCTCGCCGATCTTCTCCATGGTATCCTTGAACGCCTGCCGATCCTCCGCGCGGAAGATTGTCTCCGCCGTGGCACCGATGAGACGTATCCCGTTTTCTTTTAAGAAACCCGACTCCTCCAGCTCCATGCCGAGGTTTAAGCCCGCCTGTCCGCCCAGTGTGGGGAGCACGGCGTCCGGCCGCTCGATCAGCAGGATCTTTTTCAGCACATCCACGGTCAGCGGCTCGATGTATACCTGATCCGCGATCTGCTTGTCCGTCATAATGGTCGCCGGGTTGGAATTCACCAGACATACCTCCACGCCCTCTTCCTTCAGGGCGCGGCAGGCCTGTGTCCCCGCATAATCAAACTCAGCCGCCTGTCCGATCACGATGGGACCGGAACCGATGACCATTACTTTTTTTATCTCCGGATTTTTAGGCATGGCGTTTTCCTCCCATCATATCTAAGAATACATCAAAGAGGTATGCGGAATCTAAAGGCCCCGGACACGCCTCCGGATGAAACTGTACCGTGTAAATATTTTTCCCGGTGTAGGCAAGACCCTCGTTCGTGCCGTCGTTGACATTCACAAAAGCCGGAACCGCCACTGCCGGATCAAGATGTTCTGTATCAACCACATAACCGTGGTTCTGGGATGAAATATAGACCCGTCCGGTCCGCAGATCCTTCACCGGATGATTCCCGCCGCGGTGTCCGTATTTCAGCTTGTGCGTATCTGCTCCCGCCGCGAGCGCCATGAGCTGATGTCCCAGACAGATGGCGAAAATCGGCACATCCGACTCGTAGAGTTTGCGCACTTCGTCGATGATCGTATCGCACTCCTTCGGGTCTCCGGGGCCGTTGGAGAGCATGATGCCGTCCGGCTGCGCCGCCAGAATCTCCGCAGCCGTCGTGCGGGCGGGATAGACCGTGACCTCACATCCCCGCTCATTCAGGGAACGCGCGATATTTCGCTTCGCGCCGACATCCAGCAGCGCCACCTTATATCCGTCTCCCGGCAGGACATATTTCTCTTTACAGGTGACTTTATCTACTACTTTCCCCGTTCTGTAACTTCGAAGACGTGGAAGAATATCATCCATATCAAAATCCTCCCGCCGGGTGATCATCCCGTTCATGGTGCCCTTCTCACGGAGAATCTTCGTCAGCGCTCTGGTATCGATCCCGGCGATCCCGGGAATATCATATTTTTTCAGAAAATCCTGAATCGTCCCCTCGCAGCGGAAATTACTCGGCATTCGGGACAATTCCCTCACAATATATCCGTCCGGCCAGGGCCGTTCCGACTCCATATCCGGTGTGATGCCGTAATTGCCGATCAGAGGGTAGGTCATAACGACCGCCTGTCCCGCGTAGGACGGGTCGGTCAGAACCTCCAGATAACCGGTCATGGAAGTGTTAAATACGATTTCACTGATGACTTCCCGTTCCGAACCGATGCCGGTTCCCCGAAAAACGGTTCCGTCCTCCAAAATCAGAAACGCTTTCATTCATTGTCCCCTTTCTGTTCAAATGTTTTCAATGAAAGTCGTCCGACAGACCATCGGCCCGGCGTGCAGGCACGCCGGTCTGATGATCCGTTGACAACGCTTTCATCGCAAAAAAAAAGAGGAAATAATCTCTCTTTTTTTCTGTTTATACATCATGAATCATGTATTACTCAATTTTTGATTTGCCGCCCATATACGGCTGAAGTACCGTCGGGATATTTACCGTCCCGTCCGCGTTCAGATTGTTCTCCAGAAATGCAATCAGCATACGCGGCGGAGCGACCACCGTGTTGTTCAGCGTGTGAGCAAAATACTTGCCGTCCTTCCCCTTTACGCGAATGCGCAGTCTGCGCGCCTGTGCATCGCCCAGATTGGAACAGCTTCCCACTTCAAAATATTTCTTCTGGCGCGGAGACCACGCCTCCACGTCAACAGACTTCACCTTCAGATCAGCCAGATCGCCGGAACAGCACTCCAGCGTGCGCACCGGGATATCCAGACTGCGGAAAAGATCCACGGTATTCTGCCACAGCCGGTCGAACCACATCATGGAATCCTCCGGTTTGCAGACAACGATCATCTCCTGCTTCTCGAACTGATGGATGCGGTAAACGCCGCGCTCCTCGATGCCGTGCGCGCCCTTCTCCTTGCGGAAGCAGGGCGAATAGCTGGTCAGCGTCTTCGGCAGCTCATCCTCCTCGATCATCTGGTCGATGAATTTGCCGATCATGGAATGCTCGGACGTGCCGATCAGATAGAGATCCTCGCCCTCGATCTTGTACATCATGGCGTCCATCTCATCGAAACTCATCACGCCGTCCACGACACTGCTGCGGATCATAAACGGCGGGATACAGTAGGTAAATCCCCGGTCGATCATGAAATCGCGGGCATAAGCCGTCATCGCGGAATGCAGCCGCGCAATATCGCCCTGCAGATAATAAAAGCCGTTCCCGGCCACTCTGCGGGCGGCGTCCAGATCAATGCCATGGAACCGATCCATGATCTCCGTGTGATACGGAATCTCAAAATCCGGCACCACCGGATCGCCGAAACGCTCCACCTCCACGTTCTCACTGTCGTCCTTTCCGATGGGAACGGAGGGGTCGATGATATTCGGGATCGTCATCATAATGGGCCGAATCTGCTCCTGAAGGCCGCGCTCCTGCTCCTCCAGCTCGGCGAGACGGGCAGCATCCTTCGCCACCTGCTCTTTCAGCGCCATCGCCTCATCCCGTTTGCCCTGCGCCATCAGAGCGCCGATCTGCTTTGAAATCTTATTGCGATTGGAACGCAGATCGTCCGCTTCCTTCTGGGCCGCGCGCGCCTGCGCGTCCAGCGCGATGACGTCGTCCACCAGAGGCAGCTTGCGGTCCTGGAATTTATTTTTGATGTTCTGTTTTACAACATCGGGGTTCTCTCTTAAAAATTTGATGTCTATCATGGTCTCCCCTGTGCCGGAAGAAGCAGCGAAAATGGATTTTCACGTCAGGCACAGTCTCCCTCTCTTTCATTTTGTATCTTATCCTAAAAGATTATACACGGATTCCCGTGCGGATTCAAGAGGAAAATATCTTCCGCGTCATACTGGTATCCCGCATGGATTTTCAAGAAGAATCACCATGATTCAGGTGAAAACGTGTACGACGCCAATGATTGCTCCGCACTTCGTGCGCCCGAGACCGGGCTCAGAATCCGAAATATTCGTCCAGCCCGTCCGCGATTCCCTGCACGATCTTATACTGATATTCATCCGTCGCCATCTTCTGATCCTCTGTCGGGTTCGTCATATAACCCATCTCGATAATGGTAGTCGGAACGGTCGCCCAGTTGATGCCGGACATGGTATCCGTCTCCCATACCTTATTCCGGGCAGCCCCTGTCTGCGCGACCATATGGTCCAGGATCGCCGTGGCCAGCGCCTTGCTCTCGCTGTACAGATACGCATTGTACGGATTGGATGACGTCTGGCAGATCGTCATCATGCCGTTCGTACTGCTGTCCTCGGAACCGTCCGCGTGAATGCGGACAAAAGCGTCCGCATTGGCATTGTTGGCGATCGCCGCCCTCTCACTGTTGGAAATATCCACATCATTGCTCGTCCGCGTCATAATGACCTGATAGCCTCTGGACTCCAGCTCCGACTGGAGCTTCAGGGAGACCTGGAGGTTCAGCTCATATTCCGCCAGTCCGGTGCTCACACCGCTGGTGCCGCCGGTCACCTTTGCCTTTGTGGTGGATGCTCCCGGACCGATCGGCTCCTGCTCACTGTTGCCGTATCGCTGATGCCCCGGGTCGATCACGACCAGCTTTTCACTGCGCCCGCCGCTCCCGCCGTCAGAGCTGTCGGCCTCCTCCGCTATGACATCACTGCTTTCCGCATCCGCGGTCTGACTGTCAGCCTCCGCGGCCTCACTCTCATCCGCCGTTTCCTCAACCGTCCCTGTAATCTCCTCTGTATTTTCCGATCCCGTCTCTGCGACTTCTTCATCTGCGGAAGTGTCACTCTCCACCTCCGCTTCCTCCTGCTCCTCCTCCACGGATAAGAAAGAATCCGTGGAAGATACCACACCGGCCTGTTCCGTCTCAGCACTGCCGCAGCCGACCGGAAGAAATGCTGCAAAACAGAGTATCAGAAAAAAACAGCACAATTTTTTCCGAACATTCATACATCGGTCTCCTCATTTCATCAGTTTTTCCGGATAAAGTAATCGACTTTTGTCGTTCATGAGAAAAAGGCTGCCTCACAGATGCACATCCATACAGCAGCCTTTCATTTTTGATTATTTCAACGGATATTTCGCCACAAGCCCGTCCACGATCTTGCGCGCCTTCTCCACACCGGCCTCACCCTCTTTGATGACCAGAGAGATTGCCTCCGCAATCAGGTCCATATCTCCCGTGTTCATGCCGCGGGATGTCACGGACGGTGTGCCGAGACGGATGCCGCTCGTCACAAAAGGCGACTTCGGATCGTTCGGGATCGTGTTCTTGTTCGCCGTGATATGAGCCTCATCCAGAAGCTTCTCCACGGCTTTCCCCGTCAGATCAAAGGGAGTTAAATCAATCAGCATCAGATGGTTGTCCGTGCCGCCGGATACGATGCGGATACCGCGGGCCATCAGTCCCTTTGAGAGTGCCTGCGCATTGTCCACCACCCCCTGCTGATATACTTTAAAGGAATCACTCAGCGCCTCCTTAAAGCAGACTGCCTTCGCCGCGATCACATGCATCAGGGGACCGCCCTGAATCCCTGGAAACACTGCCTTATTGAAATTGAAATTGTTTTTCTCCATGGACTCTTTTGACACCAGGATCATACCGCCCCTCGGCCCGCGCAGCGTCTTATGCGTCGTAGTCGTCACAACATCTGCGTAGTGCATGGGACTCGGATGAAGCCCTGCCGCCACCAGTCCGGCGATATGAGCCATGTCCACCATCAGATATGCGCCGACCCTGTCCGCGATCTCACGGAAACGCGAAAAATCGATCGTCCTCGCGTAAGCGCTCGCGCCCGCGATGATCATTTTCGGCTGACACTCCAACGCGATCCGCTCCACCTCATCATAATCGATAAAGCCTGTGTCGTCCACGCCGTAAGGGACAATATGAAAATACACACCGGAGAAATTCACCGGTGAACCGTGCGTCAGATGTCCGCCGTGATCCAGGTTCATACCCATCACCGTGTCGCCCGGCTGCAGCAGTGAAAACTGCACCGCCATATTCGCCTGTGCGCCCGAATGAGGCTGTACATTGACATACTCCGCGTCAAAAAGCTGCTTCGCGCGCTCTCTGGCCAGCTCCTCCACCACATCCACGCACTGGCAGCCGCCGTAGTAGCGCTTCGCCGGATATCCCTCCGCGTATTTGTTCGTCATCACGCTGCCCTGCGCCTCCATCACGGCCGGGCTCACCCAGTTCTCCGACGCAATCAGTTCAATGTGCTCATTCTGCCGATTCAGCTCCGCGTCGATGGCATCCGCCACCTCCGGGTCAACAGCCCGAATCTCATCTGTTCCGTACATGCTTTTTCCTCCAAAACCATTGTCTTTTCTTTTATTTTCCGTGCGGGCAGTGCCCAATCCGTATTATTATAGACAACTTTTTCACAGATTTCAATCTTTTCTTTACAGGGTTCCGATTTTTCCGATTTTCCGATTTTCTGGTATCATCACATCTTCACCCGCGGACGCTTCCATCGGCCTGTCAGCGCGAAAATCCCTCCGATCCCGAGCGTTGCGCAGGGTGCGAACACATAGGACAGCGCAATCCCGTTAAATCCCATCGCCGTTTTCTGGCTCAATATCCAGGCAAGCGCATAGCGCACCACAAAGGCAGCGACCAGCGCACCGATCATCGTAATATGCGTGTACCCCGCGCCGGTCAGCAGCCCGTTGACACAGAACATCACATTTTCAATCAGAATACAGAGAATGAATATCCTCATAAACGGGATCCCGATCTCAATCACACCCGCCTCTGTCGTAAATACACCGAGCAGCTGACCCGGAAAAATCTCACAAATGATGCATACAGCCACCGCGATCACCGTCGCCAGCAAAATGCCGTATCCGAGTCCGCGCAGAATGCGTTTGTAATCCTTCCCAGGCAGATTCTGTGCCGTCAGCGTGACGATCGCCGCCATCATCGCCTGTGCGGGCAGAACCGCAAAAGTATAGACTTTATTGGTCGCTCCCGCAGCCGCCGCGGCCTGCACGCCGTAGCTGTTGATCAGGGCACTGAGCAGCAAAAAGGAGATATTCGTCAGTACAAACTGGCACATCTGGGGAAATCCCACCTTCAGCGTCTCCGTCAGCCAGTGCCGGACAACGCGGAATTGTTTCAGCACAAACCGATAGACCGACACCTTTTTCAGCACAAACACAATCATGAGAATCATGCTCAGCGCCTGCGCCGTAACCGTAGCCAGAGCCGCTCCCGCAGTTCCCAGAGAGAACACCGCCACAAACAGAATATCCAGCACGATGTTCACAGCCGTCGACACAATGGCGAATATCATGGGCGCCGTGGACTCTCCGATTCCCCGCAGCAGCCCGTACAGCGCATTATAGATATAGACAAAAAAGGTACCGCACATGTACACGATCAGATAACTCTTCGCGCCGTCAAACGCCTCCTCCGGCACATTGAGCGCTGTGAGCAGAGGCGTTGACAATCCGATGATGCCCGCCATAAGGACAGCGGCCATCAGCAGAGAAAAAATCAGCGTAGTATTGACAGCCTTTGAAATCTCTTTCTGCCGGCCGGCGCCGGTCAGCTGACCGACCACCACCGCCTCCGCGTTGGAGTAGGCGCTGATGATCACAAAGACGATCATCACCACCTGTCCGCCCACATTCACCGCCGTGATGCCGGCGGAACCGAGAACTCTGCCCACGATCACCATATCCACAACATTATAGACCGCCTGAAGCAGATTCGTACATATGATCGGCAGAGCAAACCTGTACAGTTTTCGCGCCACCGGCCCCGTTGTCAGATCTCTGACGTCTGTAACCCCACTCATGTCACTTCCTCTTTCTGTGTATTACATACAAAAATCAGTCAATACCGCACAAATAATCATGAAATATCCTGCAAAGGTCAAAATTCCGACCATTTGCAGTCACTGTCAGGATTTCAGCAGCTCCGTGAATCTCGTCATCGCCTCAGAGATCTTAATCTCCTGCGGACAGACCGCCTCGCAGCTCCTGCAGCCGACGCAGGCAGACGGCCGCTTATCCTTCGGAACACGTGCCAGCGCCATCGGTGCGATAAAACCGCCGCCTGTAAAGGCATGCTCGTTATACAGAGAAAGCAATGACGGAATATCCAGTTCCTGCGGACAATAGGATGTACAATAACGGCAGGCAGTACACGGGAGCACATTTTTCTGAAGCATTTCCCCCGAAATCGCCATCAGACCGTCCCATTCCTCTTTTTCAAGAGGACGTTCTGTATCAAAAATTCCGATATTCTCTTTCAACTGTTCGAAATTTGACATACCCGAAAGCGTGACAACCACTTCGGGGATCGTCTGAAGGAAACGGAATGACCAGCCCGGAATGCTTTCATCGGGGCGCATGGTCTTCAGCCTTTCAATATATTCATCCGCAAGGGATACGAGCTTGCCGCCGCGCAGCGGTTCCATCACCCAGACCGGAATCTGATATTCCCGGAAAAGTTCAATCTTACGCTTCGCCTCCTGGAAATCATAATCCACCCAGTTCAGTTGAATCTGCCCGAATTCCATATCCTTTCCGTATGCTTCAAGGAAACGCTTTGTCACCTCATAATCACCATGTACGGAAAAGCCGAGATGCCGGATCCTGCCGTTTTTCTTCTGCTCCGTCAGATATGTATATACACCGTACTGTTCATCGTCCAGATAAGCGTCAATATTCATGGAACAAACATTGTGGAACAGATAAAAATCAAAATAATCTACCTGGCATTTCTCCAGCTGCTTTTCAAAAATCTCCTCCACCTTCGTCATGTTCGCAAGATCATATCCCGGAAACTTCGATGCCAGATAAAACCCGTCTCTGGGATGCTTTTTCAGAGCTCTTCCCATTACCAGCTCTGACTGGCCTTCGTGATAGCCCCAGGCCGTATCATAATAGTTGATGCCGTGCGCCATCGCGTAATCCACCATTTCCTGTGTGGCAGGTTCATCAATCTGTCCTTCCTTTCCGTCGATGACCGGCAGACGCATCGCGCCCAGACCCAAAGCGGAAAGCTCCATGTCCTGAAATTTTCTGTAAACCATACTGTACCCTCCTCTATGATTATTTGACCGGTTCACGAAATTTTTTGTAAATCATCGTGCCATTTTCCTTCCTTCTCTTATAGCCGGCAGTCAGGAACTGACGCAGCGTTCATTCCAGTGCCTGACCCTGAATCGTCAGAATTCCCTCTTCATTCAGTCCGCAGGAAACCCACGCGGCACCGTCATTGTCGCCCAGCATGCCGTCCTCATCGGCATACCAGTAATACGTGCCTGTACCGTCCTCCGTGTAATCGCCGTACGCGGTCGTGAGCTCCTCAGCCATGGCGTCCACATCCGTCTGGCTCACCTCGTCGTCGCAGGTCCAGCAATAAGTCTCCACGATATCCACGCCCTCAAATACAACAGTTCCCACATGGTCAAACACCTCGAGCGTCACATCCGATCCGACCACAAGAAAATCGGCTCCCAGATAAAAATACTCGTCATAACTGTCCTCGAGCTCGTCTGTATTCTCAAAAATGGTCTGACCCAGGGAAAGCGTCATATAATCCACAAGCATGGCATTGGATGTGATCTGCACCTCACCGGAATTCATCTGCTTCCGATACTGCACCACCGAGATCAGGACGATGACCGCGATCGCCGCAAAAAAAATAATCGGCGGAACCATCTGTCTGCGCACATCCTTCCGGTGCAGCTCATACATCATATAAGCAGAATTATCCTCTTCCATATTTTTATTCATCCTGTTCTTCCTCTTTTCATAAAGATAATCACCCGCTGTCCTCCCCGACGGATTCTGCAGACTGTCACCCGGCAAACAGAGATTCGCTGCTTTTGTTGCGGATCCACGCACGCCTTCAATCGTCAGACTGTCGCCCGGCAAACGGACATTCGCTGCTGACGCAGCGATCCGCCATCTATGAAAATCGAATGCTCCGTGCTTCGCACAGGCGGCAGAACACGTTTCTACAAGTTTAACACGACGTGCAAAAGGAATCAAGGACAAAAAAGGAACGCCCTCTGTCAATCAAAGAGAGCATTCCCATCTGTGTCTTAAAGTTCCTTATGAGCCCCGTATGCGTCCTGCGCCTGATCCGGGCGCTCATTCCTAAGCAACGCCGTATTTATTCAGAATCTGTTCAAATCTGCCGTCCATACCGACATAGGTAACGGTTAATCTCCTGCACAAGCCCAGACTGAGGACCCCGAGAAAGGATTTCGCATCCACCATCGCTCTTTCACACTGCAGATTGATATCGAAATCACATGCGGAGGCAGCCTTCACAAACTCCTGCACTTCATCCGTTGCTTTTAACTGAATCATTGTCTGTTTCATCAATAAAATCACCCTTTCTGCAACTCATCAAACAGGTCTGATATTTTCACAGGCATAGCCGTGAAAATATCGTTTGTCTTGCTGGTACCT
This sequence comes from Clostridiales bacterium, assembly GCA_021201535.1. Classification (GTDB taxonomy): domain Bacteria; phylum Bacillota; class Clostridia; order Lachnospirales; family Lachnospiraceae; genus Eubacterium_I. The sequence goes on from JAJQEU010000120.1 coordinate 14,639, forward strand.
TTCCCGCACATTAAAACACAACATTTCAGATTTGTCAAATCTTTCCTGTATACAATATGCAATACATTATATTTTATTCCTTATTTTGGCGCACGATTCCGCCATTTTTTACAGGTCAGCCTCAGCCCCTGTTTTGCAGCAGGATGACCGCATATGCCATCGCCAGTTCACATACCTGCAGGAAAAACCCCTGAATATCTCCGGTGATTCCTCCGAATTTCCGCAAGGCCATCCGTCGGCAGAGCAGGCAGGTAATGACAGCCGCGGCAGCCGCCGGGATTCCTCTGCGCCAGTCCAGAAAAATCACGGCACATATACATACCGCCGCCTCAACAGCCAGACATATCCGACATTTTTTCCGGTCAGCCGCAGAAGAAAATGAGGCTGCCAGACCGCTGTCTTTCGCGCATGGAAATGTACAGATACCGAATCCGCTGAGCGCCCGGCTCAGCGCAAAACAGATACCCAGTGTCATAACCGATGCCGGCTCCGCCTCTGACCAGATACCGGTCGCCGCCAGAAAATACCCGCAGCAGACAATGACGGCAAAAGCTCCCGCGTGAGAGTCCTTTAAAATCTCCAGCCGCCGCTCTTCTGTCTGCCAGGACCCCAGAGCGTCCGCCGTATCCAGCAGGCCATCCAGATGGATGCCGCCGGAAATGACCACCGGAATCAGGACAAAAACAGCTGCCCGCAGCAAACTGCCGATCCCCAGTGCTTCCGCTGCCAGAGACCAGAGCCATATCACTGCACCGATCACGACTCCCACCAGAGGGAAAAAGCAAAGAGCATAGCGCATATTCTGTTCCGTCCATCTGACCTGCGGCATCGGGATCTTAGAGTATAAAGAAAATGCCACGATCATGTTTTCCAGCCATTTCATCATAAAACTTCCATTTTCATCCGGGATCGCAGACGGCTGACTGCAGGAGTCTGAACCAGCTGCCGCCGTTCCGTGATATCAGGCCGATCCCTTTTTATAATGACAGGTATACCGTGCACCACCTCCGCCACCTCATCCGCAACAACTGCAATCTCCCGGTTGATCCGTGCCAGACACTGTCTGTAAAGCTCTGTCTCCGGCGTATACGTCACTCCGTCCGAAAACACCTGACTGGTCACGACAATCACATGTCCGGCCCATTCCGTCAGTCTCTTTACTCCGTTCAGAATCGCCGCGGTCGCCTGATCCGCATCCCGCCTTCCATCCGGAGAAAACATCTCATTGGCAAGTAAATTTGACAGACATTCCAGCAGAATCGTATCATATGGCGCGATCGCGGCCTGTTCCAGATGTGTATAACATTCGAGCGTATCAAAGCCCCGTCCGTCTCTCATACGGCGATGCCGGGCAATACGCATGACGCTCTCCTCATCATGAGGCTCCATGGCTGCGATATAAAGCTTTTTCCCGGGGAAAAGCTCCGTGCAGCGCCGCTCCGCATATTCCGACTTTCCGCTGCCGCTCCCTCCGATCACCAGTATCAGCATAGATGACTCCTCTTCATTCAGCAGTCCGGTCAGGACCGATGGCTTCACAACATGCCCTTTTCTTATCAGTCCCTCGACTCAATGACAAGCAGAATCCCGCTCTTCATCTCAATGCGGGCCTCCTCATCCCGGATCTCATTGCTCACCCCGCGCGCTTTCCCGGAAGTCAGGGTAAAATTCTCCGTCTCATAAGCAAATCCGGTCAGTGTCAGCCCCTCCACCTGCGGCGTAAACGGGAGCAGCGATACATACCGGCCAAACTGCTCCTCTCTTCGAATCGTCAGCGTATCCCGTATCATCCGGATCCGGTTATGTTCATCCAGGATAACGCATGCTGCCCCCGCTTCCATCGCCGGCAGAAGCAGCTGCAGATTCCCAAACACATGATCCAGACGACTCCCGGTAGCCCCCAGCAGAGTGATCCGGTCGGCGCCCGCACGGATCGCATGCAGGATGGCAAGCTCCGTATCCGTCTCATCCTTCCGCGCAGGAAACGTCAGAATCCGCTCCGGACATTTTTTCTGAAAAACCCGCAGCACATCCGGGTCCGCCGAGTCAAAATCTCCCAGGATCACATCCGGCCATATGCCCGCTTCACAACAGAAATTCAAACCGGAATCCGCTGAGATCACACAGTCCCACACCCCTGTATCCACCTGTTTTTTTGCAAAAGGGAGGTCTATATGACCTCCCGTTATAATCAAAGTATTCATGTCCGTCCTTATTCTGAAACTAATGATTCTCCGTCTTCATCATCTGAATATCCGCCGGTTTCATCAGAACACTACCGTCCATCCAGAATCCGAAGAAATGATTCCACATTCTCCTCAATATCACCCCGGAACACGGCGCTGCCCGCGACAATGATGTTGGCGCCCGCATCGAGAATCTCCTGTATATTTGTGAGATTCACGCCTCCGTCGACTTCGATATCCGTCTGACATCCCGCCCGGTCGATCATCTGCCTGAGATCATGAATCTTCTGCGTGATATAAGGGATATATGTTTGTCCGCCAAAACCGGGATTTACACCCATCAGCAGCACCATGTCCAGCTCCGGGAGCATGTACTCCAGTGTGGATAAAGGGGTGGCCGGATTCAGCGCCGCCGCTGCCAGAATGCCCTTTTCCCGAATCGCATGAATCGTGCGGTCCAGATGCCGGCACGCCTCCGCATGCACGGAGATCAGATCAGCCCCCGCTTCCGCAAAATCATTGATATAGCGAATCGGCTCATCGATCATGAGATGCACATCAAAAATACGCTCTGTGCATTTGCGGATGGAACGTATGACCGGCATCCCATAGGAAATGCTCGGGACAAAAATCCCATCCATCACATCGATATGAACATACTGTGCGCCGGCCTGGTCCAGCAGCGAAATCTGTTCGCCCAGTCTGGAAAAATCAGCCGATAAAATAGAAGGAGACAAACAATTCATAACATCCTCCTGCTCTGATACTTTTTCTTACTGCGAAGTTCACAATAAATCTGTCCGTAGTTCTCATATCTGCTCCGGCTGATCAATCCGTCCTCCACAGCGGCCCGAACCGCACAGCCCGGCTCACTTAAATGGCTGCAGCCCCGGAACCGGCAGTCTCCTTTACAGCGAAGGATCTCCTGAAAAAACTGATCCAGCGTATCAGGCTCCACCGACAGCAGGTCCTGCCTGCCGCTCTGCTGTGCCTGTGAATTACAGCAGTCCACGGAGAGAGAGCTGAAACCCGGCGTATCAAAAATAAGTGTATCCTCATCCAACGCGATCAGTTCTGAGTGACGTGTCGTATGACGGCCGCGTTCTGTTTTCCTGCTGATCTCTCCGGTCTCCATACACGCATGCGGAGCAAGACGGTTGATCAGCGTGGATTTACCGGAACCGGACGGTCCGGCCACCGTACTCGTCCTTCCCCGCAGCTGCTCTCTGACCGCATCGACACCGTCTCCCGTCGCCGCGCTGAAAAAGAAAAGCGGATAACCGGCTGCGCCGTATATCTCCCGCACTTCAGCGATGTCCGCCTCAGATACCAGATCGGATTTGTTCATGCAGACCACCGTCGGAAGACGCTGTTGCTCCATTACGACCAGAAAACGATCCAGAAGATTAAAATTCGGTTTCGGTGAAGCAAGCGCAAACACAACGGCCGCCTGGTCAACATTCGCAACCGCCGGACGGATCAGAGCGTTTTTTCGCGGAAGAATATCCGTGATATTCCCGGTCATCTCCGCCTCGCTGATCACATCCATGCAGACATCGTCGCCAACCAGAGGCTTCCGGTTCTGATTCCGGAACACACCCTTTGCTTTGCACTCATAAATACCGGTTCCCATCACCCGGACGTAATAAAATCCGGCAATTCCCTTTATGATTTTCCCCTGTCTCATCTGCGGCAATATCACTATTCTTCATAAAATGTGACAGTATCCTCCTGTGTATAAGTCTGTTCGTCTCCGTTCGAATCGACGTAATGCCATTCGATCACAATCGTTCCCTCATCCGTCCCCGTAATGCCGTTCACCGTTGCTACAAACGGGAAACTCGTCTGGTTCGTCCAGGACTGAATCAGCTCGTCGCTCTCCGCTTTATAAAGATAGATATCCGCGTAATTTGTCGTCACATTGGTCGGCGCCGTAATCCTCAGACTCGCATAATACGTCACTTCCTCCGCGCCCTTGCTGATCACCAGATCAACGGAAGTCCCCATATCCACATAGCTTCCCGAGGAAACACTCTGGCTGATCACAAGGCCCTCCGACACGGTATCACTGTACTCTTCCGTCACAGTGCCGACATTCAGTCCCGCGTCTCCGAGAGCGGTTGTCGCGTCGGCCTGCGACTGACCCATCACATTCGGAACCTTCGTTGTCTCCGTACCCTGGCTGACATAGATCGTCACTGTATCGCCTTCCGTTGCGGTACTGCCGCTCTTCGGGCTCTGACTGATGACCTTTCCGGCCTCCACCGTACTGTCATACTGAAACTCGCGGACGACCTCCAGTCCTCTGTCCTGCAGCGTCGTCATGGCGGCATCTGAAGTATAGCCTACTACATTCGGCACTGTAACTGTAACTGTCTCTTCCTCCGGCTCGGCCGCTATCACCACATAGACGGTCGTTCCCTCATCCACCATCTCTCCTTCTTCCACATCCTGAGAGATGATCTGGCCGGCTTCGTATTCGTCCGTCTCTTCCTCATCCTCCTGCTCTACCAGAAGACCCAGCTCCTCCAGAGACTCCTCCGCCTCTTCCAGGGTCATGCCGAGGATGTCAATCATCTCTACCTGGTTAATCGTCGCCTTCGTCATCTGTTCCTCATCCTGTGAGGAGCTGCTGCTGCCGAAGTTGACCAGACCGGTGAAATCCAGAATAAAATATACCACAATCAGCGCAATAATGATAATGATCACAATGCGCAGGACATTAACGATTTTCTCCATTTTCGGATTCAGCAGGCTGTCATCATCCTCATCCTCGTCATCCTCATCCTCATATATATAGGCATATTTTTCGTCCTTCTCCTCCTCGTCATCCTCATCCTGTGTAATCGTACTGCTCTCCTGGATCTCCTTCACCTCTTCATCTGACAGGACTCTGGTTTTCTCCTGGTTATACGGAATCATGGTGACAAAATCCTCGTTGGGTGAGAGCAAAGATTTTCTCAGATCAACCAGAAGGTCTTCCATCGAATCATACCGCCGGTCAGCACTCTTCTGCGTACATTTTAAAATAATCTTTTCAAGGCTGATGGGCAGATCCTCCGCGTACTCGGCCGGACTTACCATCTCATCCTGGAGATGCTTGATCGCCACCGCAACCGTACTGTCTCCATCAAAAGGCACCCTGCCGGTCACCATCTCATACATAACGATGCCGAGAGAGTATATATCGCTCCGGTTGCTGACGTAGCCGTTTCTCGCCTGCTCCGGCGACGCGTAATGCACAGACCCCATCACGTCAGAATGGATCGTATTCTCCGACACAGCCCGGGCAATACCGAAGTCCGTCACCTTCACCTTTCCCTCGGTAGAGATCATGATATTCTGCGGCTTGATATCCCGGTGGATGATATTCTTCGCATGTGCCGCCTGAATGCCGCGCGCGACCTGAATCGCGATACTCAGGGTCTCCTTATAATTCAGCCGTCCCTTTTTTTCAATATAAGTCTTTAACGTGATACCGGCGACGTATTCCATAATAATGTAATAAAACCCGTCCTGGCTTCCCACGTCGTAGACATTTACAATATTCGGGTGTTCCAGACCCGCCGCGGACTGCGCCTCCGCGCGAAACTTCGTCACAAAGTTCATGTCCTCACAATATTCTGACTTTAAAACCTTGACGGCAACGCATCTGCCCAGAGTGAGGTCTTTGGCCTTATATACATCGGACATCCCGCCCGCGCCGATCTTCCCCTCCACCTCATAGCGTTCCGCTATTATTGTTCCACTGTCTATCATCTGCATTTACCTCTCACATTCAGGATCAATTATGATCACGGTGATATTATCCCTGCCACCATTATGATTCGCAAGTTCAACCAAATCTTCTGTTTTCGTATCCAAATCTCTGTCTTCATTCAAAATCCGCAGGATTTCCTCATCCGTAACCATATTCGTCAATCCGTCAGAACACAGCAGGATTCGTTCTCCCGGTTCCACATCCGATTCAAAAATATCTATATCTACAAACGGAGCCACGCCGACAGCTCTTGTGATAATATTTTTATCCGGGTGAACCCTGGCGCTCTCCTCATCCATCTCCCCCATCCGTACCATCTCCTGTACCAGAGAATGGTCTCTGGTAATCTGACGGATATGATCGCCGATCAGATAAAGTCTGCTGTCGCCGACATTGATGGTCGTCAGACGACGCCCATTCAGTACAGCCGCGACAATCGTCGTGCCCATCCCTCTCGTCTCGGGATGTTCCTTCGCGTATTGATTCAACTCGGCATTTGCCTGCGTCACGCATGCAGTCAAAATCCCGATCGTGTCCGTCTCCTGCGCCGTACGCGCGGAAAAAGCCATGGCTTCAACCGCACAGCGCGAAGCCAGCTCGCCGGCCCGGTGTCCGCCCATCCCGTCCGCAACAATGAACAGGTTCGGCAAACTGCCCACCGGCTCCTCCGATGAAAAGAAATAATCCTGATTCATTTCCCTTCGGATACCGATATCAGTCAGAGAACATGTTTTCATCTCTGCGAGTCCTGCCTTTCCGGAAAAGCCCGCAGCATCACACCCTGTTCTGCATAACTTCTCCTCAGTTGGCCGCACGCCCCATCAATATCACGGCCCATCTCCTTTCTTATAGTAACAGTTTTCTGATATTTTTCAAGAAGATTTTTAAAAACCAGCACAGCACGGCGATCCGGCTGCCTGTAATTGCGTTCTCTGACAGGATTTACGGGAATGAGATTGACATGACAGTTTAAATCCCCGATCAGCTTTGCCAGCTCCAGCGCATCTTCTTTCGTATCATTTTCTCCCGCGATCAGACTGTATTCAAAGGTAATCCGTCTGCCGGTCTCCTCAAAATAATATCTGCAGGCATCCATCAGTTCCTGAATATCATAAGATTTCGCCACCGGCATCAGCCGTTCCCGATTTTCCTGTGTGGAAGCGTGCAGGGAGAGAGCCAGTGTAATCTGAAGCTTTTCCTTTGCCAGCGCACGTATTTTCGGAGCAAGGCCGCAGGTGGAAACTGTGACATTCCGCTGGCTGATATTCAGTCCGTATTCATCTGTCAGCATCCGAAGAAAGACGAGAAGGTTTTCATAATTATCCAGAGGCTCACCGGTCCCCATGACGACGACATGGGAGATTCGTTCTCCGATATCACTGCTGATCCGGTAAACCTGCTCCAGCATCTCTGCCGGCGCCAGATTCCGTACCAGTCCGTCCAGCGCAGACGCACAGAAACGGCAGCCCATCCGGCAGCCGACCTGAGAGGAAATGCAGACAGAATTGCCGTGTTTATACCGCATCAGGACGCTCTCCACCATATTGCCGTCCGCAAGCTGAAACAGATATTTTCTTGTACCGTCCTGCGCAGAGACCTGGCAGGCCGCCTGCTTTAAAACGGTAAATACACAGCTTTCACGAATCCTTGTTTTCAGGCTGCCGGGAAGATTGGTCATGGCATCCGGATTCCCGGCCAGCTTCTGATGCATCCACTGATATAGCTGTGCGGCGCGGTATTTTTTCTCCCCGTTCGCGAGAATCCACTGCTCCAGCTCCTCATAAGGGAGGGATTTAATGTCTGTTTTTGTCATATATGTACTGTCTCCGTCACACATTTTGAACGCGAAAATCGATAGCTCCGCTATCTCAACCGCTATTCGCATTCCGCACTATCGTGCTGCATGCTCATAACGGTTTTGTCGTCTAATAGAAAAATGCTTTGACATGCGAGCATGTCACACATTTTTCTATTGACGACTGATTTTCGCTATATAGAACCCGTCACATCCTTCATCGGGCAGATACTGCTGCTCTGATATGAGCAGAAAGCCCGGGTGCTCACGGATAAACCATTCCGCATTCTGCCGGTTTTCCTCCTCAGTCATCGTACAGGTGCTGTACATCAGTGTGCCGCCCGGTTTCACATACCGGCATACAATGTCCAGCATCCTTCGCTGCAGTCCGGAGAGCTCCCGAATCCTGGCCTCGGTCATCCGGTATTTAATATCGGGCTTTCTGCCAATCACGCCCAGTCCGGAGCAGGGCAGATCCGCAATCACGAGATCCGCTTTCTGTTCTGACTCCGGATCCGGAACAAGCGCGTCCCACAGCACCGCCCGCACATTCTCTGCCCGGCAGCGGATGATATTTTCTCTGATCATCTCTACTTTGTATTCGGTAAGATCCCGCGCCTCCACCAGACCGGTTCCATGCATCATCTGCGCGATATGCAGACTCTTTCCGCCGGGAGCCGCGCATACGTCCAGAACAAAATCGCCCTCCCGGGGCTGTGCAAGCTCCGCCACCATCATCGACGCGGGATCCTGCACATAAAGAATTCCCTCAGCGAACTCCGGAATCTCCTCCGGTACATCGTATCCGTCCAGATCAAGCGCATAGGGAAGACGCTCATGAAGCGTCGCCCGTATCCCCCGTGACTCCAGAGACTGCCGGATCTCCTCCGGCGATTTTCGGTTGATATCCACACGCACACAGAGATTTTTTCTGATCAGATATGATTCCAGGATTGACCGGCTGCGTTCCCATCCGTATGTCCGCAAAAAACGCGCTGCCATCCACTCCGGCACGGAATATTTCACGGACAATGCGCGAACCGGTTCCTGTTCCGCGGAGGGATAAACGATATGATCTATCTCCCTGGAAATCGCTCTCAGCACGCCGTTTACAAAACCGCGCAATCCGGAAAACCCTCTCTTCACTGCCAGGCGAACCGCCTCATTGCACACGGCAGAGTCGGGAACCGAATCCATATATTTCAGCTGATAGACCGCGCTCCGCAGTATCGCCCGGATGACCGGCTTCATTTTACTGACTTTTGTGGAGGAACAGGAATTGATGATATAATCCAGTTCAATCATTCTCTCGATGGTTCCCTCACTGACACGCTTGATAAACGCGCGGTCACGGCGGGGCAGCCAGCGATATTTATCCAGCATGCTGCGTATGGCAATGTGGGAAAATTCACCGTCACGATCCACCGCCAGAAGAATATCCAGCACCAGACTTCTCGGATTCGTCGCGTCTTTCACAGGAATACATCCCCCTCCCGCATGGAATTTCCGCGAAGGAAAGCATCACAGGCCATACGTTTCTTTCCCTCAAGCTGAACCTCATTCAGGACAAGGATCCCCTCCCCGGTCTGCACATGCACCGCGTTCCCTGTCACTTTCACAACACGGCCGGGGGGAACGTCCGTATCTTCCGGCAGCACGTCGGCATCCCATATCTTCAGGGTCTTATCCTTCCATTTCGTATATGCGCTCGGCCAGGGATTCAGTCCGCGGATCAGGCATTCCAGCTGCCGGGCCGGACGGTTCCAGTCGATATGACCGAACTGCTTGCGGATCAGGCCGACCTTTGTCGCAGCCGCATGATCCTGCGGCGTATATACCGCGCTGCCATCCTCAATCGCGGAAAGCGTCCGCACACAGAGAGACGCGCCGACTGCGCTCAGTTTTTCAAAAAGGCTGCCGCCGGTCTCCTTCGGATCCAGGACGACCTCCTCCCGCAGAATCATATCGCCGGTGTCCAGGCCCTCATCCATGCGCATGGTAGTGACACCGGAAACCCGGTCTCCGTTTATCACCGCCCACTGGATGGGGGCCGCGCCGCGGTATTTCGGCAGAAGCGAAGCATGCACATTCACACAGCCGTGCGGCGGCATCTCCAGAATCTCACCCGGCAGAATCTGTCCGAAGGCCACGACCACAATAATATCCGCCTGAAAAGTGCGCAGATAATCAATACACGCCGGTTCCCTGACACGGCGGGGCTGAAACACCTCAATGTCATGCGCCAGCGCAGCCTCCTTCACCGGAGGAAACTGCATGGCCTTTCCCCTGCCCTTCGGCTTATCCGGCTGGGTAACCGCGAGCACGATCTCATGTCCGGCCTCAATCAGCGCTTCCAGTGTCCCGACAGAAAAATCCGGCGTTCCCATAAATATAATTTTCAAAATATCCACCTCTCATCAAGTGCAGCAGCTGTCATCCCGGACGACATGTCATTGACAGCGGCAGCCTTCTGCTTTAATCGAAACCGCAACGTTTTCGGTCGGTCCTAAGGAACCCCGCAGCAGGTGCGTGGTCAGGGAGTGACCGGTAATCTTTAATCATCACCCTCCGCGGTCTCATCCTCCTCTTCGTCCTCATAGACCACGTCATGAATTTCGCCCTCGACCAGTTCCACATACATGTGTCCGTCCAGATGATCAAGCTCATGGCAGATCGCGCGGGCTAAAAGCTCCTCCGCCTCAATCTCGTATTCTTCCATATTTTCATCAAAATACCGCGCCTTAATATGGTTCGGCCGCGTCACCTGTCCCGCCTTCCCCGGAAGACTTAAGCAGCCCTCATCGCCGGTCTGCTCCCCCTCCGTCTCCAGGAGTACCGGGTTGACCATGACGAGCGGTCCGTCGCCGATATCGATCACTACGATCCGACGGAGCACACCGACCTGCGGGGCGGCCAGTCCGACGCCCTCCGCATGATACATCGTCTCCAGCATATCGTCGATCAGCTCCTGCATGCGCGGCGTCATGGACTTTACCTCCCTGCAGGTTTTCCTCAGAATCTCATCTCCCAGCATGCGTATTGTTCTCAGTGCCATTCTCTCTCTCCTTTATTCACAACATGTATACCTCAGATTTCAGGCGCCGCAATCAACGGCAGATATCCGCTGTGCATCCGTCGCGTGATCCGTCAGAATCCGTTCATCGGATTAAAATCAAACTGCACCGCTGCCTTCCGGAACGCGTCGTGATCCCTCATGAAAGCATCCAGATCATTTTTCAGACTGACCAGCCTTTCATAATCCGCGCCTTTCACATAGATCACTTTTCTGTATCTGTCATTAATTTTGGAAACTGCTGCGTCCGCGGGACCGATGATCTGTATTTTTTCAGAGTCCATTCCCGCAGGGCCGCCTTCCCTGTCCTCCCCTGTTTTTTCCAATAACCTGTATTGTAACACAAAAGCTGCCCGGCTGACTACCTTTTCCTGCTCAGAAGTGATATATATCACCATCATATTCCAGACAGGAGGATAATTCATCAGCGTGCGAAACTGTATTTCCTGTTCATAGAACTGCCTGTAATCCTGCGAAGCGGCCGCCACGACAGCGAAGTGTTCCGGCTGATAGGTCTGAATCACGACCTCTCCCTGTCTATTTCCCCGTCCCGCGCGGCCCGCCGCCTGTGTCAGAAGCTGGAAGGTGCGCTCAGACGCACGGTAATCACTGACGTGAAGGGACAGATCCGCCGCCAGCACACCGACAAGAGTTACATTCGGGAAATCATGTCCTTTGACGATCATCTGCGTTCCGATCAGAATATCCGCCTCCTGATTGGCAAAGGCGGAAAGGATTCTTTCGTATCCGTCCTTCTGCCGCGTTGTGTCCAGATCCATGCGAAGGACTCCGGCCTCCGGAAACTGCTTGCGGATATAGTTTTCGATCTTCTGTGTCCCGGCACGGAACTCACCGATATAAGGGGACCCGCACTCCGGGCAGGTATGTATCATAGGCTGTTCATAACCGCAGTAATGACACACCAGCCGCCCGTCCCTGTGCAGATGCAGGGAAACATCACAGTGCGGACATTTAATACAAAAACCGCAGCTTCTGCATGACACAAAACCGGCCATGCCTCTGCGATTCAGAAACAGCATGATCTGCTCCTTTTTCTTCAGCCGGTCTTCCATAAGTCCGCGAAGTCTTTCGCTCAGGATGGAACGGTTTCCCTTTCTCAATTCTGCCCTCAGATCCTCCGTATATACCTTCGGCAGGCTGCGGCCGCTGACTCTCTGATCCATCTCATAAAGCCGATATTCGCCGGATTTTGCTTTCGCGTAGCTCTCCACAGACGGAGTGGCCGAGCCGAGCACAACGGTCGCGCCGCCAAGATCCGCCCGCGCGATCGCCGTCTCCCGCGCGTGATAGCAGGGCACGTTCTCACTCTTGTAGGACGCTTCATGCTCCTCATCAATGATGATAAATCCCAGGTTGGAAAACGGCGTAAACAACGCGGACCTCGGACCGATCATCACATCCAGTTCCCCGTTTTTCGCCCGTTCATACTGGTCAAAGCGCTCCCCCGCGGACATTCTCGAATGAAGAATGGAAACACGGTCTCCGAAATGATTGTAAAACCGCACCACGGTCTGGAATGTCAGGGCAATCTCCGGGATCAGCACAATCGCCTGTTTTCCCTCCCGCACGACTGCCTCGATCAGTTCCATGTAAACCTCTGTCTTCCCGCTCCCCGTCACGCCGTGAATCAGACAGGTTCTGCGGTCGCCGGCCCGCCGGTGCGACAGGATATCATCAGCGATCTGCCGCTGCACGGAATTGAGCTGTACAGTTTTTCCCTGTTTTTTCATCTGATCCAGCGGATTGCGCCAGGCCCGGATATGCTCCACCCGGATATACTGTTTCTCCTCCATGGCACGGATGACGGCCGCCGTTACATTCAGCTTCGCGGTCACCGTCCCGTAAGGAAGCGGAGACTGATCGATCAGAGCCGCCAGCAGACGTGCCCTGGCTGTCTGATGCTTTCTCTCACATTCGGCCAGCTGATTCTCAGCCTGTTCTTCGTTCATGGCAAGATGTACCAGACGCTCCTCTTTTTTCTCTGTCTTTTTCTTCACCGGAAGAACCGTCTTCAGCGCCTGGTTCATGGTGCCGCCGAAATGCTCCCGCATCCATGCCGCCAGCACAACCAGCTGTGCTTCGATCGGAATGCCATCTGTCACGACCGACGCGATTTCCTTGGTGCGCGCCGTGTCAAACTCCGGCGTGTCCGTCACCTCGACCACGTAACCGCGCGTCATGCGGTCGCCCCGGCCGAAAGGGACATACACGAGGACGCCCGGATAAATTTTGCTTTGAAGAGAATCCGGAATTCGGTACTGAAATGTCTTATCTAATTTGAAGATGGAAATATCTATGATTATATTGGCAAATTTTTTCATGTTTATTTATCATTGCTCATGCTAAGGAACTGTTCAAAAATAACTTTTAAACAGTTCCTAATATCTTCTCAACCCGATCGTTCCGTCGTCCTCCGTATTCTCGATGGAACGAATCGTCACGTAATATCCCGCCTGTTCACTGACCTTTACGTAGACCCTCTCCCCGGCCTTATGCCCGAGGACTGCCTTCCCGAGAGGAGACTCGTTGGAAATCCACCGCTTCATGGAATTGGCGCGGACTGTGGTGACAATGGTATATTCTTCCTCCTCGTCCTCCTCCTCAAACCAGAGAACGACCTTATTGTTCATTCCCGCCTCGTCTGTCTTCGATTCGTCGGAGATGACCACAGCGGTTTTGATCATCCGCTCCAGATACCGGATACGCTTTTCATTCTCATTCTTGAACTGCTTTGCCGCCTTATACTCAAAATTTTCACTGAGGTCTCCCTGGGCGCGGGCTTCCTTTACCGCGTCAAGCGCCTCTTTGCGGACGATGAGCTTCCGGTGCTCGATTTCCTCCTCCATGCGCTCAATGTCCTTCTGTGTCACTTTGTCGTACATATATATCCTCTTTCCATTCATTCCGTCACATCATCCGCCCTTCGGGTCACACCGGATATGCTCCATGTTCCGTGTCCGCCAGCTCCGGGTCCACGCCGGTCTGCTGTGCCGCGCGGAACTTAAAGAAATCCATTGCCTGTACGGGGAACAGGGCATAGGAGAGTACATCCTCATCCTGCTGCTTCCACGCTTTCATCTCGTCCTCCAGCTTTTCAAGCTGGGGCTCGATGAGATCGGCGGGTCTGCAGGTGATCGCCTGATCCTGCTCCGATCCGAGAACCTTCTCCACGACCTCCGGATCAAACGGCTTCACCGTCTGACCGTACCGGCCGAGCAGGATCCCCCGGGTTTCCTTCGTCGCCACCTTATATCTCTCGCCCATGAGCACATTCAAAACAGCCTGCGTCCCCACGATCTGGCTGGAAGGCGTCACCAGAGGCGGCTCGCCGAGATCTCTGCGAACACGGGGAATCTCCTGTAAAACTTCTTCGAACTTATCCTCGGCGTTCTGCTCCTTTAACTGGGAAACCATGTTTGAAAGCATGCCGCCCGGTACCTGATAGCGCAGTGTATTGATATCCACGCCCAGAACCCTGGTGCTCAAAAGCCCGCTTGCCAGCGCCTCCTCGCGGATCGGCGTAAAATACTCACAGATCTTTGCGAGAAGCTCCTGATCCAGTCCGGTATCGTAAGGCGTCCCCCGGAATGTCTCAACCATCACCTCAGTGGCCGGCTGGGATGTGCCCAGAGCCATCGGTGAGATGGCCGTATCGATCACATCACAGCCTGCCTCCACGGCCTTCATGCAGCTCATGGAGGCGACGCCGCTCGTGTAATGCGTGTGAAGCTCAATGGGAAGGCTGACATTCTCTTTCAGAGCACCGACCAGCCGTTCAGCCTCGTAGGGAACCAGCAGTCCGGCCATATCCTTGATGCAGATGGAATCCGCTCCCATATCTTCAATGCGCTTCGCTACATCGACCCAGTAATCCGGCGTATATGCGTCGCCCAGCGTATAAGACAGCGCAATCTGCGAATGCCCCTTTTCCCGCCGGCACGCGTCCACCGCCGTCTTTAAGTTTCTCAGGTCATTCAGGCAGTCAAAAATCCGGATAATGTCAATCCCGTTCGCTATGGATTTCTGCACAAAATACTCTACGACGTCATCAGCATAGTGATTATAGCCCAGAATATTCTGGCCGCGGAACAGCATCTGCAGTTTTGTATTTTTAAATCCATCCCTGAATTTCCGGAGACGTTCCCACGGATCCTCTTTCAGGAAGCGCAGGGAGGCGTCGAATGTAGCCCCGCCCCAACATTCCACCGCATGATAGCCGACCCGGTCCATCTGATCAATGATCGGCAGCATCTGCTCCGTCGTCATCCGGGTCGCCATCAGGGACTGGTGCGCGTCCCGCAGCACTGTCTCCGTTATCTTTAAAGGTCTTTTCTCCATACCCTTTTCCTTTCTTTTGAAACAGCTGTCCGTGCAGCGATTTTAAATGGACTTTTCCTCGTAATTGTGAAGGTACTGAACAGTTACGAGGAAACTAATTCATCGTAGCCAGGACTTCTCCGGCAGCGACAGACTGCCCCTTTTCTATATGGATACTCGCCAGCGTCCCGTCCTGCGGAGCCACGACCGGTGTCTCCATCTTCATGATCTCCAGAATGACAACCGGATCCCCCTTTGACACAGACATGCCGACGGTTGCCGCTATGTCGACAACCTTTCCGGCTGCGCCGGCCGTGATGGCAACCGCGCCGACCTCTGCCGCCAATGCTGTCGATGCCGGTTGGTCGGTTGGCGACGGGACAGCCCCTCCTGCCGCCATAGTCCCGCCGACAGCCGATGAGCCGGCTCCCCCGACGACTGCCGCAGTCCTTCCGGCCGCTGATGACGGTCTTCCTTCTGCCGCCGACACCGGCATACCTCCCGAAACCGGTGACGATGTCATTCCCGGAACAGATGCCGGCATTCGCCCCGAAACGGCCGCTGAAGCAGGCGCCATACCTGTCGTCTCCTCCACCGTGACATCATATACATTCCCGTTTACCGTAATCGTATAACTCTTCATATCCGCAATCCTCCTGTCTGACAGAATTCCCTTTATTATCTATGTGCGCTTTCGAATCGTCCTCACCACAAACCCATCCGGGGGTATCTGCTCACTCGCCGCTATGGCCGCTGCGATCACCGCAACCAGCTCCGTATCATCCGGCTGCGCTGCCGCAGATACCGGTGCACCGGACAGATCCGGCTCTTTTTCCGCAAAAGATCCTGTCGACCGGTCCGCGTCCGGCGCCTTCGGTGAGTCTGATTCCGATGCCGCCGCCTCATCCGTCGAAGCATCACTTTTCGGTTTTTGAAACAGCGGAGCCCCGGAAAACCAGACATTCCCTGTTTTTATAAATTTTTTCATTTTATCATCACCATTTCCTGCCTCATGCTTTTTTTAACATAAGAAACTGTTCCGTCGTCCGGTTTTCCGGTTATGATCTGATCATGTATCTGTATTTACAGCATGGAAAATGCCATGATCAGATGTTTTCTGGTGTCCTTCGGCTCGATGACGCTGTCAATGAGACCGTGTGCCGCCGCCGACCGGACAGAATTCTGCCTGGCCTCATAAGCAGCCGCCTGCGCATCCCGCTCCGGATTCCCCGAAAACAGAATATTCGCCGCTTTCTCAGCCTCCATCATGCCGACCTTCACCGAATCCCAGGCCAGTGTCAGACAGGAACCGTTTTTTTGCGGTTTCGTGTTCATCGCCACATAAGCGCTGCCGTAGGTATCGCCGACGATCAGATTTACTCTCGCTCCGGAAAGCTCCGCCAGCGCCCGCATCATCCGTGTCAGAGCTGCCGGCAGACTCCGCTCCGTCTCCTCCTGCGCGGCAAAACCGTCCGCCGCGGCAACCGTGAGAACCGGCACAGACATTTTGGAACAGAAGGAAAGAAACTCCGCCGCCTTCCCGCAGCCGCCCGCCGTCAATCCTTTCGGAAGCTCCTGTTCGATATTTCCCTGCCCGTCGAAGACAGCCTGAGCATTGCCGACCACACCGGTCAGTATACCGTTGAGTCTCAGAAAACCCGTCACCATTTCCGGACAGTAATCCGGACGTATCTCAAAAAATTCACGGAAATCACCGCATTCGCGCAGCATTGCCCTGGTATTCACATGTTCCGTGCCCGTTCCGAACGGGATATGGCGATTCAGTTCCTCCATATCACAGCTTCCGTACTCCGAATCCTCAAAAAGCGAGACCAGTAAGCGGATCCTCCCGATCACCTCATCCTCCGTCTCCAGAACCTCCGCCTGACCGGAAACCGTATTCTGGTACACGGCGGACGAAAACTCACGCGCCATCACGGCGTTATCCCGGATGGTGTGGGGCGCGTTCACAAACATATCCGCCGAGGCCGACATAAATGTAAAATCACTCAGTGCGGGAATCAGCGTCATGCCGCCGGCACAGACACCGAACACGCCGCTGACCGTCAGCAGTCTGCCGAAGCATTCCATCTGTTTCGCAAGGACTCTGCCGAATCCGTCCAGCGCGTCCACCGACTCCTCCAGGCGGAAACCGCCGCAGTCAAGCAGGCCGATCACCGGCGCTCTGCTCCGCATCGCCTTATCATATAAATCCGCAATCTTTTTCGCGTGCATCTCGCCCATCGTTCCGTTCAGCACATCCCGATTCTGGCTGTAGACAAACACAGGTATCCCCTCAATCTGTCCGTAACCCGTGATGACGCCGTCCGACGGTTCCGACGGATGCTTCAGGGAAAAATCTGTGCTGCGCGCGGATACAGAAGCACCCAGCTCGATAAAACTGCCTTCATCCAACAGCTTTTCCAGACGCTCCATCGCTTTACTTTCTGCCATGCCATATGCCTCCTTAAAAAAAGGACAATTCAACCTGCGCTGACACTGTCCTCTCTGTCTCATGTAAGATGGTTGTGTTATTTTCCGGGATATATGATCACCGAATCCACATCATAACTCTGCAGGCGTTCCCTGCCCTTCAGGCCGGCCAGTTCCATCAGAAAAAGAACCTTGACAACCTCTCCGCCGAGCGCTTCCACCAGCCGGATGCTGGCCTCAATCGTGCCTCCGGTCGCCATCAGGTCATCCACAACCACGACCTTCTGTCCCGGGCGAATGGCATCCCTGTGGATCTCGACCTCGGCTGTGCCGTACTCCAGCTCATATTCCTGTGAGAGCGTCTCACAGGGAAGCTTGCCCTTCTTGCGGACCAGAACAAAACCCTTTCCGAAATCCTTCGCGATCGGCGCGCCGAACACAAAACCGCGCGATTCCGCCCCGACAACCACATCAAAATCAACACCGTCCAGAAACGCCTCCATCCCATTGATCGCCAGTGCAAACCCATCCGGATCCTGAATGACCGACGTAATATCGCGGAATATAATCCCGGGTTCCGGAAAATCCGGAATACTTCTCACATAATCCTCTACTTTTTTCATGATGCTTCTCCTCATATCTGGCAAAATACACAATCTCTGCTTCTGACGAGTATATCATGAAACTCATGCTCCTGCAAACAAAATCGAATCCCGTTTTTAACGTGATCGCCTCACTCAAAAAAATCATTCCCTTCCGAGCGAATTTCTTCTGTCAAAAGCGTTCCGTCATCGTCAAAAGATGCCCCGCCGAGCGACTCTGAATATTCATTCACCAGATCAATGATATTCTGTTTCGTATCCCCGGACGCCACTGTCGGCTGATAATCATTATAACTGCCGGTCGAACTCAGACGGCAGGGGATGATAGAAGCGTCTGTCACATCTGTCTGTACCTCACCGTCTATAATCGTAAATGTCTGCTGAAAGATCATAGTATTCTTGTCCGACGGATTTTTATTTCCGCCGAAGCAGAAATTCCCCAGACTGTAGCAGATGATCTTTCCCTCATATACCTCAACGCCCTGCAACACATGCGGATGATTGCCGATGATAAGATCCGCGCCCGCGTCGATCAGACTGTGCGCCGTCGTCTGCTGATACTCATTCGGGTAATACTCCTGTTCGATGCCCCAGTGGCAGCAGGCGATCACCAGTTCCGCGCCCTCATCCCGCAGAGCCTGAATCTCTTCCTTCATCGTATCCAGCTTTTCCTGCGACTGTGACAGAAGGCTTGCCGAGACAATGCCGACCTTCACGCCGTCCTCCGTGACAAACATTCCCTCCTGCCCGGAATAAGCATAGGTAATCCCGGCGTCTGAAAGAACCTGCTTCGTCTCCTGAAACCCCTCCTCACCATAGTCATAGGTATGGTTGTTTCCCATCGAGCAGGCCTCCACCGAGCTGCCGGTCAGAATACCCACATACTCCGGAGAGCCCTTCAGGTTAAACGTCTTCTCCACCCGCTCGGTCGCGTCGGACAGGACACATTCCAGATTCACGATCGTCAGGTCGTCCTCCTCAAAAATGTCCCGGACACCGTCAAAAAAGTAATCTTCACCATAAGAATCATAGTAAGCGTTAAAAGAGCCGTCATAGCTCTGTGTCTGCGTCACACCCAGCGTGCAGTCCCCCGTCGCTGTGATCGTTACCGTCTTTGTCACCGTATCCGGTATAACTCCGGTGATCTCAGTCGTCTCCGAACCAACGTTATCCGTGTCTGTCTCCTGCGCATCCTCATCCTGCCGGGCAGGCAGCTCTTCACCGGAAACCGCGGAGTCATCCGCATCCGTCCCCTGACTCCCACAGCCGGATACCAGCAGCATTCCGACTGTGCATAACGCCAGCACACACATCATCGCTCTCTTTCTCATATGTAATTCCCCCATTTCTGTGGCTCTTATCGCGGAATATGGACGGATTTCCTGTATTGAAGAAAAATGTCTTACTTTTTCTCTAAAACAAAAAGATACGCCCCGCTTTTTTCAAGAATACAGAATTCCGCAAGCAGCCGGAACCTGCCCGAAAGCCGCAGATGTTTTTTCACCAGACTCATCTCGCGCGAGTAGCAGAACACGCGCCCCCGTTCCGCCAGAAGCCCGGCCGATTTTTCAAAAAAACGCCGGTACAGCTCGTCCGTCTGTCCCCTTTCCCCGGACACATCCGGCATATCCGTGAGAATCTCATCAAACGGATATTCGTGCGTAAAATCAAAGAAATCCCGGTTGATGTAATTCACAGGCATGCCGGTCAGTCTCGTATTCGCGCGCGCCTTCTGTATCGCCTCACCGTAGGTATCGATTCCGTAAGCGCTGCGGACCGATCCGGCGAACCGGCGCTCCAGCAGGAGTGTACCCACGCCGCAGAAAGGATCCAGCACCTGCGCGTATTCTTTCAGATACGGCTTTGCCAGAGCAAGGATGCCCGCTGCCGTCTGCGGTCTCATACTCGAAGCCACATAAAACTTCCGATAACTGAATCTGTGATCCGGCAGAGTAAAAAGAATCAGGAACGGCTTCACGCCTCCCTCCCGGTTCACGATCAGCCGAATCTCCGCCTCATAGTGAGAGACAGAATTGACAAGCCTTCCGTCAAACGCCCGCTCGACGGCCGCCGCGGTTTTTTTTGCGAAATCACTCCTCTCCTCCTTCGGTATCGATCCTGACAGCCCGACACGGAAAAAGAAAGGAGGCTCGCCTTTATGATTCTCCGTAAGAACCGCGAGCAGATCGGATTTCTTCAGCTCTCCGGCAAGCAGCTCCGGCCGCATGGGAAAATACTCCCGTTCCCGGACGAATGCATGGTTGTTATCTGACTTGTCCGGCAAATCCGTCCTCGTCGAAAGATTCCTTCCGCCGTTCAGGACAAACAGCATCTCCTGCCAGAGACGGCTGGTCTGAACAATGCTCATATCGCTGACCGTCGTACGCATCCCGCTCTTTAACGCCGTCTTCTGAAAAGGAAGATCCGCCGCCAGCGCCTCACGAAAAGCGGGGAGCGTCGTCAGTATCACATCGTTCGGCCTGTGGTAACCGGAAAAAACATGTTTTTTCAGTCCCTCTTTTTTGAAGATCAGCTCCTGCAGGGCTGCCATCTCAGCCTGAATATGCTTTTTTTCATTCTCCGGCGCGTCATAAGCGCGCAGCGCCTCCAGCCGCCGGTGAAATGCGTCCATATAGGACTCGCAGTCCAGCCCGGCCAGAGCCAGAATGTAATCCGCACGGACAAAAAGTGTCTCCTCCGCCTCCCAGGCGTCCATCAGAACATCCACCGCGCCCTGAACCTGCAGAACGCCTAGAACAGCCGCCGCGTTTTTCCTCACCTTCGGATCGTCATCCGCCAGACATTTCATGATCCTGTCATAATTTTCCCCGGAGATTTCCCGGAACTGATTCTGTTTTTCCGTTTCTCTCAGCTGCTTTTTGAGTTCTATCAGATTCGCCCGCAAATTCTGCCCGACGCAGATCTGTTCATATAGTTCCTTCAGCGCCATACTGTTTTTCTCCCGATTCACCATGCAGCGATATTTCTTTATATCTCATTTCCGACTTACAGTACTGCTCACTGTCTCTTATGCATCATCTTATATCTCATCCCGGATTCACAGCGCCGTACCCTTCTTCGGAACAAAAAACCGCGTCATATCCGCCTTCTCCAGCGTCAGCAGCCGTACCTTTTTTTCGATACCGCCCGCATATCCCGTCAGACTGCCATCCGCACCAACCACACGGTGGCAGGGAACAATGATGGATATCGGGTTATGTCCGACCGCGCCGCCGACCGCCTGAGCGGACATCCGCTGCCGGTTCCGCTGCGCCGCGATTTTCTTCGCGATCTCACCGTAGGTCATGGTCTGTCCATAGGGAATGGATTGCAGTATCTTCCAGACCGCCATCTGAAAATCCGTTCCCTGTAAATGAACTGGCACGGCAAAGTCCGGTTCTTTCCCGGAGAAATAGACCGTGAGCCAGCACTTTGCCTGTTTCAGATAAGCGGTTTCTTTTTCTTCTTTTTTCTCATCCGAATGACCCGGAAAATATTTCTGTCCCTCAAACCATAGTCCTGTCAGGCCGACCTCATCCGCCGCCAGAAGGATTCTGCCCATCGGAGAATCAAAATAACTCACATACTGCATCGCACACCTCCCCTATATCTTTCACATAGACGCCAGATACGCGTCCACATCCGCCAGAAACTGTTCCCACGCGTCCGGATTCTCCACATAATAAACCGGACACAGCTTCCCGGTAATATCATAGTGGCGCATCACATCATCCGACGTCAGCCCGAACTTCGCGCAGAGCCAGGCCGTCAGATGGACGACTGAATCATAGGTCGCCTGATTGAAGGAGCCGTCCTCATTCTCATAACAGCACTCGATCGACAGCGTATCACTGTTTCTTTCATTCGAAGCATAGGCGATCTCCGCCGTCGGAATACACTGTACAATCTCCCCCTCCAGACCCACGATAAAGTGCGCGCTCGCCTTCGTCGCGCGAGAATCCTTCAATCCCTCAAAATAATCGCGATTGGCCTCGGCCGAGGTACCCGGATTCGCTGTGTAATGAATTACGATCCCATTGACCTCCTCCAGCGCGATCCCCGGTCGGGAATATTCGTTGATCGTCAGCAGATCCACCTCATAATCCGGTGTATGCGCCTCAATGCTTTCCTCCGATATCTCCGTCACCGTCCGGACGGACGCCGACGTCCTGTGCCTCGTCACCGCCACGATCAGAAGCAAAATCATGATCAGGCAGAGAACCCCGACCAGCACATGCTTCATGTCATATAAAATCTGTCCGGCTCCCGCTCCCCTTTTTCTTTTGTGATAAGACATAATTACCTCCCGCGCGTCTCATCCATCCGGTAACTTAATGTAAACTAATGATGGTTCATATCCGGTAACTTAATGTAAACTAATGATTGACAACACATCATTATGAGCGTATAATCTGATAAAAGGAACGGGTTTTCCTACTGAGTAAGGTCTATGGACCGGAAAAGCTTGCTCGTTTCTTTTTTTATGTTCATAATATCATATAAATACAATTTTCCATCTTTATCATGCCGTATGAGCATCGCCGCATGAAACACATTGTACCTCTCAACGTCTCCCGATTCTCCATAAACAGGCAAGGCAATTCGCGATTCATAACGATACCAGCCAAATCGGGCATTTGCGCTATGTTTATCTTTCCGATTTTCTTCATATCGTTTTCCTGATGCAATTTTTATGATTTCCGGCAAACCCTGTACAGCATTTGCTTTTGCTTTCGCATTTGCACCCTTAAGAATACGAGTGTAATTCGAATGAGCATATTCGTCAGGAAGGTCAGCACCTACATATACGATTTCATTTGTTGCAGCAATTGCATAAAATTCTCCCACATACTGTTTCAGATAATTTTCCACATCGTTCCAGTTCACATTACGTTTGCCTTTAAAAATTATATCATTTATAAGGACAATCTGATTTCCATCCGTATCTTCTATGATATCGACATTTGTATTCATCAAAAAGATTACCTCCCGCGCGTCTCATCCATCCGGTAAAGAATCGCGTTACAGATCGCGGCCGCCACATTGCTGCCGCCCTTCCTGCCGCAGGCGACAATGTAAGGCACATCCGTTTTTAGTATCAGTTCTTTGGCATACTCGACATTCACAAATCCGACCGGCACGCCGATGACCAGCTTCGGGCAGATCCTGCCCTCCTGTATCAGCTCATACAGGCGGATCAGCGCCGTCGGCGCGTTCCCGACCGCAAAAATCAGCGGCACATTCAGTCCCGCAGCCTTGTCCATGCAGGCAGCGGAGCGGGTCGTTTGATTTTTCTTCGCAGACTCCGCCACATCCTCATCTGAAATAAAATTATAGACCCTGCTGCCATATTTTTCCAGTGTATTTTTATTAATTCCGGACATGACCATGCGGGTGTCTGTCACAATGCATGCGCCGTCCCGGATCGCCTGCATGGCATGACCGACCGCGTCCGGAGAAAACGTCAACGTTTCCGCGTACTCAAAATCGGCCGTCGTGTGTATGACCCGTTTGATCACCGGCTCCAGTTCCGGGTTAAGACGGATACCGCGCCGGACAAGCTCCTCTGAGATGATTTCAAAACTCCTTTTTTCTATTTCCATGGGAAGTACATGTTCATATTTTATTTTCATCGTTTTCTATGCTCCACTGTGCCGACATATAATTTCTAAGGAACTGTTCAGAAATAACTTTGCGCATTATCCGGCACAATCTGTAAAGTTATTCTGTAACATTTTCTAAACACACATGCGTTTCTGTCGCCGTGCGCCAATCTCCATAAAAGCTGATGACTACGCTCTGTTAGCTCCTGTCATCTCGATGAAATCAAAACAAAAAGAAAAGGAAACAGCCGCAACAGCACAAAAACTATCACCCCGGACACACTTGTCACATACAGAAGCCGGTTCGCCCGCCGGATATCCTCCGCTTCCACCGGGCGCAGATCGTCTCCAATCGTCGGCTTCTCATGCTTTTCTCCGAAATACCAGGCGTCGCCGGCCAGCTGCACGCCAAGCGCGCCCGCCATCACTGCTTCCGTCTGGGCGGAGTTCGGGCTGGCATGATTGCGCCGGTCGCGTTTCCAGACTCTGCGCGCATTCTTTCCGTTCCAATAAAACTCTCTTTTTTCTTCCCGTTTTAATTCATCCGCTCCGGGAACAGATTCTGCGGCACATCGCATATTCGGAGAAATCAGTTCCTTTGAAGGGTGCCGCACACCCAAAACAGCCGCCAGCCTCGCGCAGCCCGCCAGAAAAAATGCCGCACCGATCATCAGAAGCGCCGAGATACGGGCGGGCAAAAAGTTCAGCGCATCATCCAGCCGTGCCGCCGCCGTGCCGAAATTCCGGTATCGATCATTCTTATATCCCACCATAGAGTCCATCGTGTTAGCCGCCTTATAGAAATATCCCAGTACAGGTCCGCCGATCACCGCAAAAAACAGCGGAGCAATCACTCCGTCTGACGCGTTCTCCGCCACTGTCTCCACGGCGGCCTTTACAACACCGGATTCATCGAGCCGGTCCGTGTCCCTGCCGACGATCATGGATACCGCACGCCGACCGGCCTCCGGATCATCCTCCTTCAAAGCTGTGTATACCTTCATGCTCTCCACCTTCAGAGACTTTGTCGCAAAGAGCGTATAGCACATCCAGGACTGGATCACCAGGCCGGCGATCCAATGCACGCAGTAACCAATCCAGAGAACCGCAGACGAAACTGCCGCGGTACAAAAAAGAACCGACAAAACCAGAAGCAGCCCCGCCGCAAATTCCGGCGCCGGCCGTTTTCCGCTGCGCGACCCGCGTGCAAGTCCCTTTCGCAGCGCCTTTTCAAAAGCAGTGATCATGCGTCCGATCAGTCGAACCGGATGCGGCAGCCGCTGCGGGTCGCCGAATATCAGATCCGCCAGATAACCGATTGCCAGAGCCGGGAGAAAAAACTGTATATACAGATTTAAAAAATTATGTATTGTCACTTCATTCGTCTCTCACAAAATAATTCAGCCTGTTAAAACAAATTTCTTCCTCTGAAATATAAACTCCGTACCATCAGGCATATGGAATTATAACAATAGTTTTAAAATTTTTTGTTCATTTGATCTTGTAAAATCGCTCAGTCGCCAGGAACGAATTCTCTTCTTCACAATCACCGGCACGAGAAAACCATTATATGACAGCTTCGAACAGCGATTAATAATCGTCTTGTTTGTCACCCCGATCATTTTACTAACCGCAATCGGAGTAAATTCATACAAATGTTTTTGAATCAGAAACTTCAAAAGTTCTTTCTCTTTTGTATTTAAATAAGAAACGCTCTCTGCCAGGCCATTCTTTTCAGATGACCTGGAAATCTCACATACTTTACCGGAATATAATTCCACCATTTTTAAAAAATAAAGTATCCAGATTTCCGGGTTGGGAGGGTTATCTCTTCCTGAATAATATAAAGCCGGAAGCCCCATCTGCAGCGATGCATAATATTCTTCCGGATCGTATGCAAAATACTCCTCAAGAGAACCGATACCATGAAATCCATATCCGTAACAATCAAGAAGATATCCGGATAATAATCTTGCCGTTCTCCCGTTCCCGTCTTCAAACGGATGAATGGTCACAAGCTGATAATGAACGACTGCCGCAATAATCAACGGATGGTCATCGGTATTGTTTACATACTCAACCAGTTCATCTAATAATTCCGGAATATCTGTATATTCCGGAGGAATATACTCCGGAAGTCCGCTTGCAGAGTCATAAACGGCAAATACAACACCGGGAGGCATCGCCTGTCTCAATCCAATCTTTTCTTTTGAAGCACCCATTTCCACCAACGCCTGAACTTCGAGAACCAACTCTTTCGAAAACTTTACTTTTTGGTTTTTCTTATCTTCCAACAGATTAAGCGCCAGAAAATAATTACGAACTTCCTGTTCCGGCTTCAGAAAATGCCTGTGCGGATCGCTTTCTATTGCATCGCTTACCTGTTGCTCCGTGAGCGGATTTCCTTCTATCTTATTAGATGCATAAGAACTTTTCTTTTTTGAATTTTTTCTCAATCTGTTTCTTGTAACAGAAGGTAATTGCAACGTGTTCAGGAAAAAACGATTTTCATCAATTGCCGATATTTTAATCAGCATCTCATTTGTAAGAATAACTTTAATCAATATCATCGCCTCCCGACTACTGATAAATTCGCTGAAGTTTTCTTTATTATTATAATTGAAAAGCAGATGGAATTCCATTATTATTTCACTATTTTTACACTATTTTTCTCATCTGCACATCCTTGCACAATAAATATTAAGTAATTTCCTTACGCGCCCCTGTGCATAAAAAAGGATGAAATTCCCCTTTCCCCGAGGAATTCCATCCCGTCTGTCTGTCTCATCGGTTTCAGTACGGCTGTTAAAGCTGACAGCTCTCGCAATCCGGCTTCTCCCGGAATAATGTCGGATCATACGCGATCCCGTTTTTATCATAGTAGTCCTTCACCGCAGCCTTCACGGCCTCCTCCGCCAGAACGGAACAGTGGATCTTGTGCGTCGGAAGCCCGTCCAGCGCCTCAACCACGGCGCGGTTGGAAAGCTCCAGCGCCTCGCTGACTTTCTTTCCCTTGATCATCTCCGTCGCCATCGAGCTGGTCGCGATCGCGGATCCGCAGCCAAAGGTATTAAATTTACAGTCCGTGATAACCTGATTCTCATCGATCTTCAGATACATTTTCATGATGTCGCCGCATTTTGCGTTGCCCACCTCGCCGACGCCGTCGGCGTCGTCCATCTTTCCGACATTCCGCGGATTCTGAAAATGATCCATGACCTTCTCACTATATAACATGCTTTGTCTCTCCTTTCTCCAGGCTCTCCCACACCGGGGACATATTTCTGAGATACTCGATCACTCCCGGCAACTCCTTTACCACATACTCAACCTCTTCCATCGTGTTGTACTCCGAAAGAGTCAGCCTCAGGGATCCGTGAGCGATCTCATGCGGCAATCCGATCGCCAGAAGCACATGGGACGGATCCAGAGATCCGGATGTGCAGGCAGAACCGGAGGAAGCCTCAATCCCCTTCATATCCAGCAACAGGAGCAATGACTCGCCCTCGACGCCCTCAAAACAGAAATTTACATTGCCCGGAAGCCGTTTTGTCGGGTGTCCGTTCAGCTTCGAATGCGGAATCTGAGAGAGTCCCTCGATCAGGCGGTCGCGCATCGCCGAAACCTTCACCTCATTCTCCTCCCTGTGTGAAAGTATGTCCTTTAAGGCTGCTGCCATGCCGATGATTGCGGGGATGTTTTCCGTGCCGGCGCGCTTTCCTCTCTCCTGGGCGCCGCCCTCAATGAGGTTCGAAAGGACGATCCCCTTCCTCGCATAGAGACATCCCACCCCTTTCGGGCCGTGGAACTTGTGCGCGGACAGGGAAAGCATGTCGATATTCTGCTCTTTTACATTAATAGCGAGATGGCCGACAGCCTGTACCGCGTCCGTGTGGAAGAAAACATTCTTTTCCTTACAGATGGCGCCGATCTCAGCGATGGGCTGAATGCTGCCGATCTCATTGTTCGCATACATCACGGTCACCAGACAGGTGTCCGGCCGGATCGCCGCCTCAAGCTCATTGAGACAGACCATACCCTCCTCGTGAACATCCAGATAAGTGACCTCGTATCCCTCCTTTTCCAGCTTCTGCAGCGTGTGAAGCACTGCGTGATGCTCAAAAGCGGTGGAAACAATATGCTTTTTGTTTTTCCTCGCGCCCCATTTCGCGGCGGAGATAATCGCCTGGTTGTCCGCCTCGCTGCCGCCGGAAGTGAAAATAATTTCTCTGGGCTGTGCGCCCAGGCAGTCGGCGATATCAGACCGTGCCTGCTCCAGCTTTTCCTTCGCCAGCTGGCCGACGGTATGGAGGCTGGAAGCGTTCGCGTATGTCTCCTGCAGAGCAGGTATCATCGCGTCCAACGCCGCCCGGCTCATCGCGGTCGTCGCCGCGTTGTCAAAATATACATTCATATTGTGATCTCCTTCTTAATTAAATCATATTTTTTCTATATGATTTCAAACCAGGTGTTACTATATCATTCTATTTCCTGTATGTCAATAGGATTTAAGGAAATTAAACTCCTGTATTTTTTTAGGATTTAATCTTTCCATATTTCAGGATCTGTCGCAAAATAACATGAGTACAACTTTTTCAAGCGACTTTTTATGATTTTTGCAACTTTTTCAAGGGACTTTTTATGAAATACAAAACTTTTTCAAGGAAATTTTTTGTCTTACAGCACACGGAATTCCCCGCAGCCGATCCGGCAGCCGCGGGGAATTTATATACTGTCATATACTGTCCTGAATAGTTACTAAAATTTTACTGTGATCTCAGTTCCTCTCCCGATCTCGCTCTCAAGAAAAATATCCGCGTCATGCAGTTCCACGATGTGCTTCACGATCGCCAGCCCCAGGCCGGTACCGCCGGTCTCCTTGGAACGGCTCTTATCCACGCGGAAGAACCGCTCAAACACCCGTTCCTGCATATCCTTCGGGATGCCGATTCCCGTATCCGAAACTGTCAGCACCGGATGGTCATTTTCTTTGTACACACGCACTTCCACCCGGCCGCCCTCGTTGTTGTAGCGGATCGCGTTCTGACAAAGATTGTCGATGAGCTCCGTGATCATGGATTTGCAGCCGCGCATCATGCAGGGTTCGCCCTGCAGGGTCAGGCTGATATTCCG
The DNA here is from genome assembly GCA_021201535.1 of Clostridiales bacterium. Lineage (GTDB taxonomy): Bacteria > Bacillota > Clostridia > Lachnospirales > Lachnospiraceae > Eubacterium_I. The sequence goes on from JAJQEU010000120.1 coordinate 43,562, forward strand.
GCGCTCAGCGTTCAGTTTCAGCAGTTCCATCATCCCCTGGGCCGTCTCATAGAGATCCATCGGTTCAAACAGAAAACGCTCGTCCTCTCCGCTGTCAAGCTCCGAAAGCCGGATGATATCGTTGATCAGTGTCAGAAGGCGGTCAGCATTCTGGCGAATCTGTTCCGCAAAACGGGTCTCCTGCTCCTCATCCACCATATGGTTCTCGATCAGCTCCGCGTAGCCGGAGATCGCGGTCAGCGGCGTCTTCAGCTCATGGGAAACATTCGCGGTAAAATCCTGGCGGCTCCGCGCCGCCGAGAGGATATTTTCATGCTGCTGACGGATCGTATTGACAAAGGGAACCAGCTCTTTATACACCGGCGCACGGGCAGCGTCCCCGATATTTTCCGCCATCTGATCGATCGGCGCCAGAAGCTTCCGGGTCAGCAGATGGGAAACCAGAATGCAGCAAACGATAATGATCGCCACAACCAGAATGATCACCGGAAAAACTGTCATAAAAACACTGAAAATACTGCGCACATCTGCCGCCAGACGGAGTACCGACCCGTCGTCCAGCAGAACCGCGTAGTATACCGTGGTCATATTCATCGTGTCAGAGTTTCGAACGCTCTCTCCCTCTCCCGTCGCCATCGCATCCGCAATCTCCGGCCGGTCAGAATGATTTTCCAGCTCGGCGGCATCCGCGTCATTGTCATACAGCACTTCGCCTTCCGGGGAAACCCAGGTAATGCGAAGCGACTTGTCTTCACCGAAAACAGCTTCCAGTTCCGCCAGGCCGCCGCTGTTGTCCGCGTCCGCATTTGCTTCTGAGTCTGCATCTGCATCTGTATCTGCATTTGCATCTGCGCCGTCATTATCCTGTCCGTCATTCGCGCTGGCAGTTTCTGCATCGTCTGAACCGCCGGTTTCTGTATTTTCCTGCACAAAAAGTCCGGTCGCCTTCAGGATTCCCGCATTCACGCGCAGGTCATTTTTAACCTGTTTCTGAAACAACCCGTAAAAAACAAAGGTCACGCAGATCATGGTGGCAATCACGGCCACGACAGAGATGGCAATCAATCGAAAATTGATTTTTTTCTTCATGCGTAATCCGCCTCCTTTACGATTGTTCGCACAATCAACCTCAACATCCATGCGCAATCCGCCTGCTTTGCAGGCTTCTTAGTCTATCACATATCCCACATTCCGCACGGTCCGGATCCTGCTGCCGGCGTCGCCGAGCTTCTGTCGGAGCGTCTTGATGTGCATATCTACGGTCCGGGACTCTCCCTCGAACTCGGTTCCCCAGACCTGCCGCATAATCGACTCTCTGGAGAGCACGACGCTCGGATTTGTCATGAGATACCGCAGCAGCTCATATTCCTTAAAGGTAAGCTCCAGCTGCCGGTCATCCACAAACACAAGATGTCGGTCATGATCGATCACGATATTGCCGAGCCGGAGCACCTTCGGCTCTCTGGACTCCGTACGCCGCAGCAATACCTTCACGCGGGTGATCAGCTCCATGATGGAAAACGGTTTTTTGATATAATCATCTGCGCCGTCGTCCAGCCCGCGGATCATATCCATTTCCGTCGCCTTGGCCGTCACCATGATGACAGGCAGACGCTTCGTCGCCGGATTTGACCGTAACTTTTTTAGTATATCATATCCGTTTTCATCCGGCAGCATAATATCCAGAAGCACCAGATCCGGTATGATCTCCTCCAGTTTTTTATAAAAATCCTTCGCTTTCTCAAACGCACAGACCATATAATTGCTGTTTTTCAAAGCAATCGCCTCAATCTCACGGATACTGCTGTCGTCTTCTACTATATAGATCAATGCCATTTTACACCCACCCTTATCTTTATTACCAATGACGGTTTTCAATCATTTTCCGAAATTTTTCTTTTGGTTTTCTTCTTTTTTGACTTCTCTTTCTTTGATTTTTCAGAAGTTCGGTCTTTTTTCTTCGAAGTTTTTCCTGACGACCCGCTTTTCTTTTTCCCCGAAGCATCCTCTACCCCGTTTTCCGGCAATTCTGCCGGGACATCCAGTTTCATTTTCTCCGGCAGTACATATTTTTCACGGATCCTGCGGTAATCCTCACGGAACTCAAGCCGTTCCTCCTCCGGCACCTTATACGCCGGCTCCGGCACATCCCCGCTGTACACCCGGACCATACAGGCTCCGATGTAGGAACAGTGATCCAGAACATGCTCAAAGGCTGTGATCACATCCTCCAGAATCAATCCGGCCTCCATGGAACACCTTCCGGCGCGCAGCCGGTCGACATGCCGCTGCCGCAGCTCCACGCTCATCTCATCGATGGCCTCCTCAAATGCCTCGATCTGCTTCGCCATCGTCAGGTCATTTTTCCGAAAAGCATGCGTTGTATGGCCGACTACATCCTGCACGGCTCTGCAGTATACCATCAGTTCATCCATACCGCTGTCCGTGATTTCTATGCCTTCCCGATACATATCCGCCGCCAGACAACCGATGGAAGCCGCATGATCCGCCATCCGTTCAAAATCACGGATACACTGCAGCATGACGGATACCTCCCGGCTGTCCGTCAGAGAAAGCCTTCGGCTGCTCACCTTCATCAGATAATCGCTCAGCGCTTCTTCATAATGATCCGCCTCCTGTTTCAGCTGACGGATCTGAGTCTCCCGCTCCTCTGAATAATCATTCAGAAGTTCGACCGCGCATGACAGAGATTCTCCGATTCGTTCTGACATCTTCACCGTCGTGTCCATGCAGATTTTCACTGCAAAACCGGGTTTTTCCAGAAACCTGTCATCCAGAACAGCCAGCGTGTCCGGTTTCATGTCGACCGATTCTGCCCGGTCCGGAATCGTCCAGGTCGCCAGCTTTACGAGAAAATTGCCGAACGGGAACCAGGCGATGCAGCAGGCAATATTGAACAGGCTGTGAACCACAGCGATTCCCGCCGCGTTCGCCGCATCGCCCAAAAACGCGAACCTGACAAATGCATTGACCAGATAAAAGACCGCCATAAACACGACCGTTCCGATCAGATTGAAATAAAAGTGGATCATGGCCGCCCGCTTTGCGTTCTTTCCCGCTCCGACCGCGGAGATCAGCGCCGTTACACAGGTTCCGATATTCTGCCCCATGATGATCGGAATCGCCGCGCTGTATGGGATCGCCCCCGTCGCGCAGAGCGCCTGCAGAATACCGATTGATGCGGAAGAACTCTGAACCACAGCCGTCAGCACCGCTCCGGCCAGCACGCCGAGCAGCGGATTTGAAAACATCGTCAGGATGGAGAGGAACCGTTCGTTATCCGCCAACGGCTCCACCGCACCGCTCATCGTCTCCATCCCGAACATCAGCACCGCAAAACCGAGCAGAATCGCACCGACATCCTTTTTCGTCTGCTTTCCTTTTGCCGACATGTAAAGCACGATGCCGATCACAGCCAGAATGGGAGAAAAAGAGGACGGTTTCAGCATGGTGAGAAAAAAGCCGCCGCCCTCGATTCCGGTCAGGGACAGAATCCATGAGGTCACCGTCGTGCCGATATTAGCTCCCATGATCACGCCCACGGCCTGCGTCAGCTTCATAATGCCGGAATTCACAAAACCGATGACCATGACCGTCGTCGCCGACGAACTCTGGATCACCGCCGTCACCACCGTGCCCAGAAGCACGCCCTTCAGGCGGTTGGACGTCAACCGCTCCAGAATACTGTCCAGCCTGCCGCCGGACACGCGGACCAGACCGTCTCCCATCGTATTCATTCCAAACAGAAACATAGCAAGTCCGCCAAGCAATGTCAACACTGAAAAAATATTCATTCGAACTCCTTTTCCGCCGCTCACCGGGCGGAGATTTTACACAGGAGCGGCTGTACATTTTACAGCCGCTTACAATCTTTACATTCTTTACTTTGTTTTAAAAACTTTTTACATTGTAAAGTATCTATGTAAAATCCAAAGAGTTCTGTATGTAAAATATATGTAAAATTTTTATCTGCGCTCGCCGCTGATCGTATAGATCACCCACTTGGAGATATTCTCGGCGTGATCACCGATCCGCTCAAAATATTTCGCGACGAGAAGCAAATCGGCCGCGACCTCCGTATAGGCGGATTTTTCCTGAATCAGCTTCGTCAGAGTCTGTTTGGATTCTACAAAAAGCGCGTCCATGATATCATCCTGTTTCGATACTTCCTCCGCCTGTCTGATATCCCGGTTCACAAAAGCCTGGACGGCATCCACCACCATGACCATGCTCTCCGCCGCCATCTTTTTGATGACCTCCATCTCCGGCAGCTCCCGCGCGTCCGCCAGATAGATGGATATCTCCGAGATGTCCGCCGCGTTATCGCCGATCCGCTCCATGTCCGCAACCATCCGGAGCGCGGAGGAGACAAGCCTCAGATCCGAGGCTACCGGCTGTTGCTTCATCAACAGCTTCATACACAGACCTTCGATGTCACGCATCTGATGGTCGATCTCATCATCATACTCCACGTTGCTCTTCGCCTTTTCCACATCGTGATGCACAATTGACTCGATCGCAAACTCTATCGCCTGCTCGATCATATGTCCCATCGTGATCAGGCCGCCGTTCAGCTCATTTAACTGCTTGTCAAAATGATTTCTCATTCTTCTTATTTCCTTTCTGTCCCCCTGTATCATCCGAACCTTCCCGTGATGTAGTCTTCGGTTCTCTTATCCGTCGGCATGGAGAAAATCTGGTCGGTCTGTCCGTACTCCACCAGGTCTCCCAGAAGAAAGAAGGCCGTCTGGTCGGACACGCGGACTGCCTGCTGCATATTATGCGTCACCATCACGATCGTATAATTCTTTTTCAGTTCCATGGCGAGATCTTCGATCTTAGACGTTGAGATCGGATCCAGCGCCGAGGTGGACTCATCCATCAGCAGCACCTCCGGCTCCACCGCCAGAGCGCGTGCGATACAGATCCTCTGCTGCTGCCCGCCGGACACTGCCAGGGCGCTCTTCTTTAATTTGTCCTTTACTTCATCCCAGATCGCCGCGTCCCGCAGAGACTTTTCCACGATCTCATCCAGCTTTCCCTTTACGTGAACGCCGTGGGTACGCGGGCCGAACGCCACATTGTCATAGATGCTCATGGGGAAGGGATTCGCCTTCTGAAATACCATGCCGACTCTCTTGCGCAGCAGATTGACGTCCGTATTTTTTGAATAAATATCCTCCCCGTCCAGCGAGATCAGGCCGTCGATCTTACATCCCTCGATCAGATCGTTCATTCGGTTTAAGGATTTTAAAAGCGTCGATTTCCCGCAGCCGGAGGGTCCGATAAAAGCGGTGATCTGTTTTTCCTGAATTTCCAGATTGATATTTTTTAACGCGTGAAAATCACTGTAATGGAGATTCATGTTTTCTACTGTCATTTTTATATTCACTGTTTTTTCCTCTATCTATCATATGATTTAAGCGACAAAGGGGTATGATACTACGGTCCCCAAGGTCAGAAATACGGATGAGAGCATCCGATTTCTGACCCTTTGTCCCTTGTATCATCATGTCTCATGCCACTCTTCTTAAACACACAGCTCATTACATACGAACCGCGAACCGTATGCCACTGTTCACTCCTTCTTCATCTGGTTCGCGATCCGTGCCGAGAGCACATTGATCACCAGAACCATGACCAGCAGCACAACCGCCGTAGCGAAAGCCTGATCTGTGTGAAGTCCCTCCTGGGAAAGTACATACATATGTACCGAAAGCGTCCGGCCTGAGGAGAACAGATTTTTCGGAAGCTCTGCTACCGTTCCGGCCGTGTAGATCAACGCCGCCGTCTCGCCCGCGATACGGCCGGTCGCCAGAATGACGCCGGAGAGAATGCCGGGGACAGCGCTCGGGAGAACAATACGGAACACCGTGCGGAGCTTTCCTGCCCCCAGGCCAAAGCTTCCCTCGCGGTAGCTGTGGGGAACCGCCATCAACGCTTCCTCCGTGGTTCGAAGGACCGTGGGAAGTACCATGATCGCCACTGTCAGAATTCCCGCGAGCAGGGAATACGACATATTAAAAAAGCTGACAAAGAACAGCATGCCGAACAGGCCGTACACGATGGAGGGAATACCGGTCAGCGTCTCAGCCATCATCCGGATGATTTTGACCAGCTTGTTGCCCTTCTTCGCGTACTCCACCAGGTAAATGGCGGAAAACACGCCGATCGGCACCGCGATTGCCAGCGCCACGCCGATCATGATCAGTGTATTAATAATGGATGGCAGCATGGATACATTATCCGTCGTATATTTCAGGGAAAAGAGGGAGGGCGTAAGATTCGGAATGCCCTTCACCAGTATGTAAATGATCAGGAACCCAAGCATGAAGATGGTAAACGCCGCCGCCGCAAAGACAAGGGTTTTCAAAACCTTTGAGCCAGCATAAAACCGTTTTGTTTTCATGACAACGCCTCTGCCCCATCTCTTCCGGCGGACCGCATTCACGACGCCGTTCCCGTTTGTTTCTTTCGTTTTCATAAGACTGTCCGTATCGGATTTTTTCGTTTTCATGATGCCGCCTGCTCTCCTTTCCCTTTGATAATGTTAAATACCAGATTAATGATAAGAATGAAGACAAACAGCACCACGCCTGTTGCAATCAGGGAAGACCGGTGTAAGCCCGTGGAATAACCCATCTCCAGAACCACGTTCGTAGTCAGCGTCCGCACGCCGTCCAGGATGCCGCCCGGGATACGCGCCTGATTTCCGGCCACCATGACCACCGCCATCGTCTCGCCGATCGCACGGCCGATACCGAGTACGACGCCCGCCAGAATACCGGACTTCGCCGCCGGGATCACACAGCGAAAAATACTTGCCTCATTCGTTGCACCCAGTGCAAGCGCCCCTTCATAATAAGCAGTGTCAACCGCTCGGATGGAGGTTTCTGTCACGCTGATGATCGTCGGCAGAATCATAATTCCCAGAAGGAAGGAAGCTGTCAGGATGCTCATGCCGTTCCCGCCAAACATATTGCGGACAAACGGTACCAGCACCATCAGTCCGAAAAAACCGTAGACAACAGACGGGATGCCCGCCAGCAGATCCGTCGCCGGCTTGATAATCTTGTAAATCTGCTTCGGGCAGAAGCGGGCGAGAAATACCGCCGCGAAGATTCCGACCGGCACGCCCAGCGCGATCGCTCCGCCCGTGATGTACAGGCTGCCGATGATCATCGGAAAAATGCCGTATTTTCCGTTGCCCGGTTTCCATGTCGTGCCGCCCAGAAATTTAAACAGGCCGATCTCCCCCATGGCGGGAATGCCGTTAATGAAGAGAAACACGCAGATACAGGCCACACACAGAATGGAGATGCACGCAACGATCAGGAATATAATCTCAAAAAATTTTTCTTTCTGTTTCATACGAACCTCAACTCTTATTTGTAAAACGGCAGATACGTAAGTCCAATATATCTGCCGTCCTACAACTGTACTATGCCATGTATAGAGGATACAAAACCAATCAATTGTATTATTTCGTAAATGTTCAGCACCTTCACAGTTACAATATTTCTTTTTTTGCAACACCGCGGAGATTACCGTGCTGTTTTTTCAGACCCATGTCGTAATCCCTGCCGCGGGAACATACACGAAATCCAAACTCGGTCTTACTCCACCTCGCTCCATGTGGTGATCTCGCCCATAAAGATCTGCTGTACCATCTCAGAAGAAAGGTTGTCGATCGGATTGTCATTGTTTACGATAACCGCGATACCGTCCATGGCAATGGTCGTAGCGGTTACGCCGGTCTCCTCTTCCTTCAGGTCACGGGAGGCCATACCGATATCGCAGGTACCCTCGATCGCGTTTGTGATGCCTGTGGTGGAATCACTGGTCTGAATCTCAATGGTCGCGTTCGGGTTAATCTCCTCATAAGCCTCTTTTAATTTCTCCATAACCGGAGATACGCTGGAAGAACCGGCAACGGAAATGCTTCCGGATGCTCCGCTGGTCTCAAAAGCCTCACCCTCTGTGATCTCGATATAACCATTCTCGGAGATCACAGCCTGGCCGTCCGCGCTCATGATGTAATCAATGAAATCCTGTGCAACTTCACTCAGGTCATCCTGTGTTACGATATTGAACGGACGAGCTACCGCGTAGGAACCGTCAGACACATTCTCAGTCGTTGCGTCCACGCCGTCGATCTGTACCGCCTTTACGGTGTCGTTTAACGACCCCAGGGAACAGTAACCGATCGCATATGTATCACCGGCTACGGTCGACATCATGACCTCTGTGTTGTTTGTGATAGTGGCATCCACAGTGGTCATATCCTCTTTCTCGCCATCCTCGTTCTTCTGCTCGATCTCGAACAGTTCAATGAACGCGCCTCTGGTACCGGAACCATCCTCGCGGGATAATACGGAAATTGCGGAAGAAGTGTCAAAATCAGATGCGTCTGCGCTCTGTGCAGCATCCTCTGTCTCCTCCGCGTCAGTATCCGCTGCGGAAGTCGCGGCTTCCTCTGTCGTGTCGGAGGAAGAGCTGCTTCCGCAACCGGATAAAATCATGCCTGCAACTGCCGCAGAGCAAAGTGTCAATGCCAAAGCTTTTCTGAATTTCATAATTTGTCTCCTTTTTTCTTTTTCTGAAAGAAAGCTGTTTTTTTATTGTTTTTTAATACGCTTTCCTCGCTACAAATGGGATATTAGCAGGCATTTGTAAAATACAAAATCACGCGGGAGTAAATTATTTGTAAGTGTTTAGGGAAGATTTGTAAATTAATTTTACATAATCTCCTGGGAATCCGAATTTTTCAGATACAGGCAGATACTTTCCATATGACGGCTGATTCTGTTAAATAACTTTTATTGACGACAAAACGGAGACTTCAGTCTCCGTTTTGTCACATATATTATTCTTTTTCCTTTTTTCCTTTCGGCTTATACTGTTCCTCGCCTGTCTCTATAAACAGCATAAAATCATTTATTTTTTTTTCATCCCATCCGTCAGCTCTCAAGCCTAAAATGATTCTGGCAACTTCTGTCATGTTCATATTATACCTTCCTTTCTTCTCAGATAATATAATATTATCACACATTATAAGCACATCCAACATTTTTTCTGATATTTTCTGGCTTTTGATACTGTTTTGTTAGATCGGGCGCAATGGCAACTGTTTTGGTCGTGAACAGCAGTTGATTTAATCCCGGAAAAACGCCACGCCGGACTCAAAAATCCGCATGTCCTGCTCTCCATAGATATTGACCGCGACGCCGTCGCCCCGGCGCTCGGAATGCGCCATTTTCCCGAGGATCCGTCCATCCGGGCTCGTGATGCCCTCGATCGACAGATAGGAGCCGTTGACATTCCACTCCTCGTCCATCGTCGGGATGCCGACCTCATTGACATACTGCGTCGCCACCTGCCCGTTCGCAATGAGCTGCTGCAGCCACTCGTCGTTCGCGACAAACCGTCCCTCTCCGTGGGATGCCGGATTCGTGTAAATCTTCCCGAGCTCCGCCTGCGCAAGCCACGGGGATTTGTCAGAGACCACCTTCGTATAAACCATTTTCGAAATATGTCGGCCAATGGTATTGTAGGTCAGAGTCGGAGAGTCGGCATTCCCGTCCTGAATGCGCCCGTAGGGAACCAGCCCCAGCTTGATCAGTGCCTGAAAACCATTGCAGATACCGAGGCAAAGGCCGTCCCGCTCATTCAGCAGCTTCTCAACAGCCTCCTTTATCTTCGCGTTGCGGAACGCAGTCGCAAAGAACTTCGCAGACCCCTCCGGCTCATCACCCGCGGAAAATCCGCCGGGGAACATGATGATCTGCGCCTGTTCAATCGCCTTCTCAAAGATATCCACGGAATCCCGGATATCCTCCGCCGTCAGGTTCTTGAAGACCTTCGTCACCACGATCGCTCCCGCCCGTTCAAACGCTTTCGCGGAATCATATTCGCAGTTCGTCCCCGGGAATACCGGGATAAATACCGTCGGCTTCGCCACTTTATTTTTACAGATATAAATCTCCTTCGCGTCATAGAGCCTGAGCGGCAGCTCCGCAGTATCCTGATTCGCCCTCGTCGGGAATACCTTTTCGAGCGTGCCGTTCCAGACAGAAAGTGCCTCTTCCATGGGAATCTGCACCCCGGAATCCTTCATCCCGAAATCCTGTGCATCGGCATCCTGCAACTCAGAACCCCGTATCCCGGAACTCTGCGCCGTACCGTACTTAAAGACCGGTTCCCCGAGGACAGAGCCCGCGATGCTCACGTTCGCGCGAAGACCTGCCGCTTCCATCGCCGCTTTCACCGCGTCCGTGTCCTCCGGCGCCGCTTCAGCCACCAGACTCCCGAATCCCGGCGCGAACGCCTCCTCCGGCTTCATGCAGCCGCGAATGGAGACTCCCAGCTTATTGCCGAACGCCATCCGGCTGATCGCCGCGATGAGTCCGTGGGCATCAAGCGCATAGACGGCCGTCAGCTTCTTCTCCTGTATCAGCGAATGTACCACGTCGTACATCCGCATCAGCTGATCATAATCCGGCAGTCCGTAAACATCCCGGTTCGCAGTGAACAGCATCAGCTTATCGCCTGCCTTTTTCAGTTCCGGTGTTACGATCTCCTGCGTCTGCGCCACATCTACCGCGAAAGAAACGAGTGTCGGCGGCACATCGATATCGTTAAATGTCCCCGACATGGAATCCTTTCCCCCGATGGACGGCAGCCCGAAGCCCATCTGTGCACTGTACGCACCGAGGAGCGCTGAAAACGGTTGGCTCCATCTGGACGGTTCCTCACTCATCCTGCGGAAATATTCCTGAAAACTGAACCGGATCTTTTTATAATCGCCTCCCGCCGCCACAATCTTCGCGACAGACTCCACCACAGCATAGACAGCCCCGTGGTAGGGGCTCCAGCTCGACAGATACGGGTCAAAACCATAGCTCATCAGTGTCACGGCATCACACTTCCCGCTCATCACCGGCACCTTCGCCGCCATCGCCTGCGTCTCCGTCAGCTGGTAGCGTCCGCCGTAGGGCATGAACACGCTGCCCGCGCCGATGGAACCGTCAAACATCTCGACCAGACCCTTCTGCGAACAAACATTCAGATCCCGCAGGGTATCCAGCCACGCCGCATGTATATCTCCTTTTTGTATATCCTCCGCAACCTCTTCGATCGCGATCCGGTCAAGATAACAGTCCTCCTTCGCCGGGATATCCACCGCAACGCAGGTTTCCTGATGCGCTCCGTTCGTATCCAGGAACGCACGGGACAGGTTCACGATCTCCTTTCCTCTCCAGACAAGCACCAGACGGGGATCCTCCGTCACCACCGCAACCGGTACTGCCTCCAGATTCTCTTCTCTCGCATAGGCAAGGAACTGATCCACATTCTCCGGCGCAATTACCACAGCCATGCGCTCCTGAGACTCGGAAATCGCCAGCTCGGTCCCGTCCAGACCTGCGTACTTTTTCGGAACCTTATCAAGATCCACCCGCAGTCCGTCCGCCAGTTCGCCGATGGCAACCGACACGCCGCCGGCGCCGAAATCATTGCATTTTTTTATCAGATAAGAAACCTCCTCGCGGCGGAACAGCCTCTGGATCTTTCTCTCCGTCGGCGGATTGCCCTTCTGCACCTCCGCGCCGCAGGTATCGATGGAGGCCGTCGTATGCGCCTTGGATGAGCCCGTCGCCCCGCCGCAGCCGTCGCGTCCGGTCCGACCGCCGAGCAGAATAATGATATCTCCCGGATCCGAAGTCAGTCTCTGCACCGCGCGGCGGGGAGCAGCCCCCAGAACAGCGCCGATCTCCATACGCTTCGCCACATAGTCCGGATGATAGATTTCCTTTACCAGACCCGTAGCCAACCCGATCTGGTTACCGTAAGAACTGTAACCGCCCGCCGCCGAGCGCACGATCTTCTTCTGCGGCAGCTTGCCCGGCAGCGTATCCCGGACAGAACCCGTCGGATCCGCCGCGCCGGTCACACGCATCGCCTGATACACATAGGTACGCCCGGAGAGCGGATCGCGGATCGCGCCGCCGAGACAGGTCGCCGCGCCGCCGAACGGCTCAATCTCCGTCGGATGGTTGTGCGTCTCATTCTTGAAATTGATCAGCCACTCCTCCTCTTTCCCATCCACGGTCAGCGGAACCACGATAGAGCAGGCGTTGATCTCATCCGACTCCTCCTGATCCGCCAGCTTTCCTTCTTTTTTCAGCTTTTTCATCGCCATCAGAGCCAGATCCATCAGGCAGGGAAACTTGTCCGGACGATCCGTATACATCTCCGAAAAATCTGCCTGATACTGTTCGTAGGTCTTTCGGATCGGCTCCAGATAATAGCCGTCGCCGAAGCTGACTTCCTTCAGCTCCGTAGAAAACGTCGTATGCCTGCAGTGATCGGACCAGTAGGTATCCAGCACGCGGATCTCCGTCATCGTCGGATCGCGGTATTCCTCCCCCGCATAATATTTCTGAATATGAAGAAAATCCTGAAACGTCATGGCCAGTCCGAGAGAATCATAGAGTCCCCGCAGATCTGACTCCGCCATGGCGGAAAATCCGTCAAAAACGATCACGTCTTCCGGATCTGCAAAATTCTGTGCCAGTGTCTCCGGTTTCGTCAGACCGGTCTCTCTGGAATCAACCGGATTGATGCAGTGATGTCTGATCGCCGCCAGCTGTTCATCTGTAATATCACCCTCGATCACATAAGTCGTCGCCGTACGAATCAGGGGATTCTCCTCCTCGTTTAACAGCTTCACGCACTGTTCAGCAGAATCCGCACGCTGGTCAAACTGCCCCGGCAGATACTCCACACTGAAAATTTTTGCGCCGGCCGCGTCAAACTCCTCCTCATAGACATCATCCACCGGCGGTTCTGAGAACACACTGACTACCGCCTTACGGTACGTATCGTCTGAGACATTCTCCACATCATAGCGCACCAGCTCGCGCACTCCTGTAACACCGGAAATACCGAGATAACTCCGGATCTCAGACTCCAGTTCCCGTGCCTTCACGGCATAATCACGCTTCTTCTCCACATATACTCTGCGTACCCTGCTCATGGCTGTTCCTCCGTTATATAAAATCTCTTTCGTAACTGTTCAGTACCCTCACAGTTACGCTCTTTCCATATCACTTCTGAAAAACGCTTTCTCCCGCATTTTATCCGTCCCGTGCTTTCTATTCCTCCGGAACTCCATGCGACGCAAGAAGCTTTTTCAAACGTTCTATTTCCTGCTGCGATTCCCGCTTTATTTTTTCCGCTTCCTGCTTTGCGTCTTCCGCTTCCTGTTTTGCGTCTTCCGCTTCCCGCTTTACTTTTTCCTCCTGTCTTGCTTTGTCAGACAGGAGAATCTTCTTTTCGCCTGTCTGCATTCTGTTTTGTAAAATAGTAACTGGCGAAAAGCCGGATCTCAGACATCCCGCACCGAGAACCGGTGAACGGAACGCAGAACACATCATGAAATTTTAGAATCAAAAATGTGTTTTGAACACATTTAATATATCACAGCCACAGGTTGTTGTCGAGTATGAATTTTAAATATAAAACCCATCTTTGATTCAAAATAATCAGAAAAGGAACCGCCCAAAATGAACGATTCCCTTCTGATTATTACTATAATTCAGATTCCCCGGATCAGGCATCCTCTGACGTGGATTCCTCCGATGTGGATTCCTCTGACGCGGATTCCTCCGTACTGCTCCATTTTCCCGCAAACACTTCGTCATCCGTCCTGCCGAATGTTGTGGTGTAAAAATAGTTCACTGTGCTGTCACTGATATATTCCTGGAAATAATACGCGTTGTCACGGCGTCTGCAGAGTGTATCCAGTCCGTCGCCGTTCCAGTCGCCGACCAGAATCTCATCGTCGTCCGCATAGCCGTATACAAACACATCATCCGCCGTCGTGCTCTGAAGCGTTGCATCGTTGGTCAGATAGAAGGTCCTGCCGCGCTGCGCACAGATCGTATCGATGCCGTCTCCATCCCAGTCGCCGACCAGCATGACGTCGGTCGCTCTGCCGTAATCCAGCACAATATCCGCAATCGTTGACTCAAAGGCGGAATCATTCGAAAAGTAATAGCGGTTTCCGTCCCTTCGTACACAGATCGTATCGATACCGTCCCCGTCCCAGTCGCCGACCAGAACCTCATCATCCGCTCTTCCGTAATCCAGCACGATATCCGCCACTGTGGACTGGAAGGCAGGATCATTGGAAAAGAAAAACCGGTTTCCGCGGCGCACACAGATCGTATCAATGCCATCCCCGTCCCAGTCGCCGATCAGGACTTCGTCGTCCGCTCTTCCGTAATCAAGAGAATTGGTCGTTGTGGATTCTGTCAGCACATCCTGGAAAAAGAAGGTATTCCCTCGGCGCACCGCCAGCGTATCGGGCGCGATCTCATCCGGCTCAGTTCCCGGAAGATAGTAGGCTACCCAGGTAATTTCACCGCTTGTGTATAAAGTATTAAAGCTGGTATAGCTGGAAAATTCACTCATCGCATCCTCTGTCCAGGTCTCATTGCCGGCAGGATAATATGCGGTGAGCACGCAGTCCTCAAAAATCCGGGATTCCACGTCGGGCGCGTCGCCGGTAAAATATACCTCCGTCAGCCCGCTGCACTGTCCGAACGACTCATTGCCCATACTTGCGAGCGTAGAGGGAAACGTGAGTACAGACAGACCGGAGCAGTAGTAAAACGCTTCGTCATCAATCGACTCCAGTCCCTCCGGGAAATTTATCTCAGCGAGCGCGCTGCAGTCATAAAACGCATATTCGCCGATAGCTGTCACAGTCCCGAGGATCTCAACCACGGTCAGGCTGCTGCAGGCGTAAAATGTATAATCCGGAATCTCCGTTACGCCGGAAGGAATATCGATACTTTCCAGACTGCTGCAATTATAAAACGCATACTCGCCGATTGCGGCAATACCATCCGGAAGCTCAATACCGCTCAGGCTGCTGCAGTTATAAAATGTATTTACTCCGATTTCCGTCACACCGGAAGGAATATTCGTTTCCTCCAGAGCCGTGCACCCTGCGAACGCGTAGGAACCGATATCGGTCACACTGTCCGGCAGCTCGATTCGGAGCAGGCTGTCACAATTATAAAAAGCATAATCGGAAACAGTTGTCACGTTTTCCGCTACGGTCCATTCCGTACCGGTTTTTGCCTCCGGATATTTTTCAAGAATGATATCATCCCCGGAAACACTGTAAAGAACCCCGGACTCAGAAAAATACAGCGTATTTGCCGTATCTACGGTAATACTCTCAAGATTCGTGCACCCCACAAACGCCGTGGATCCGATGGATGTCACATTCGCGGGAATGCGGATCTCTGTCAGACCCGTACATCCGTAGAACACATTGTCCCCGATACTCTCCACGCCCTCCGGCAGATCAATCTCTGTCAGACTGCTGCATTTATAAAACGCGTTATCACCGATACTGGTCAGACCCTCCGGAAGCGTCACGTCGGACAGGCTGCTGCACATATAAAATGCGCTGTCCTCTATACTGGTCACCGTGTCCGGAATCGTGACACAGGTCAGGCTGGTACAGCTGGAAAACATGGCTTTGCCCAATTCAGTCAAACCGCTCTGAATATCCACATCAACCAGACTGGTACAGCAGTAAAATACGCCGATACCCATACTGGAAACACTGGCGGGAATCACCACGCTTTCCAGTTTGCTGCAGCTCATAAACGCATAAATGCCGATGGATGTCACTCCTTCCGGAATCGTGACGCTGGTCAGCTTGCTGCATTTGTAAAACGTGCTGTTTCCTATGTCCGTCAAACTGTCCGCGAGTGTCAGGGAAATCAATGCCGTACTGTTATAAAACGCATAGTCTCCTATCCCTGTAACTCCGTCTTCAATCACGATACTTTTGATTTTTTTCCGGCTCGAATACCACGGCGCATGGGTGGTGGATGAATAATCCTCCATCGCGCCGCTTCCGCTGATCGTCAGAACACCGTCGCTGTACAGCGTCCAGGTCAGATTTTCTCCGCATTCTCCGCTGGATGAAACACTGGCCACAGATCCATTTTCAGAAGCATCCGTCTCATCCGATCCGGATGCATCATCCGCATCTGACTCTTCATCCGCAGACGTTTCATCCGCAGTCACAGTATCTGCATTGTCATCTGTCGCCGCCCATCCGGTCGAAGTCATCGTGAAACACATGGCAGCCGCCAGCAGGACCGCCAAACATCTTTTTTTCATACAGTCACTCCTCCTGTCTCTTATTTTCATGATTTCTACCATCCATCCGGCAGGATCAGTCTCCTGCCAGAATCGTGTCAATCTCCGCGGAAGTCAGGTCATATCCATAGAATGTGGAATAAAAATCGGATATGTAACTGCGCACATCGCTCTCCGAGATCGAACCCCTGATCCTCCATGCCGCCCACACGGCCTCCAGAACGCTCTCACAGGTGCCGCCCGTCCAGCTGCGGAAACCGGACGGATTCACAACCACCTCGTAATCAGAAGAAATCTGTGTCCGTACCATATTTCCATTCTGATCCAGGAATGCGTCCGAATTGAACGTGCCATCGCCATTGTTAATATGAGAATAAACCGTCCACTGTCCGTAGGTTTCCGCTTTCGAAGCCTCAATGGAACTCTTAACATAGGAATTCGCCGCAATAACCAACGGGAAATTGCTCAGACCCAGGCTGTAATCTACCGTGTCGGTATCCTCGTCTCCCAGATCGACCGTATAGCTGCCCTGGAGATAATAATAACTCTTCGCCTCCTGTGTATATCCCTTTGATCCGGTCACCGTCCATGAACCGTAAGAATATCGAATCGGCGTCGTGTAATAAAGCGTCGCAAACAAACCGTACTCCTTGCTGGCCGTATTTGTCACGCTCGCATAGGAGAGCAGCGAAGTAATCACCTGCGTGGTCTGACATCTCCAGTTTTCTATCACAGCGCATCCGGTACCGGACATGATCGTAAAATCGGTGGCAGTCAGAGAATAGGTGCAGTCCGCATCCCAGTCGCTCACATACAGCGTATACATGGGATCCGAACCCGAAACCGCATTCTGCACATTGCTGATCGCTGTGTCCACCCAGGAAACATACGCGGATGCCAGTGCGGGCGCGTTACTGCCTCCCTCCGCCGAACGATCTCCCAGAATCGTTCCGAGCGTTGTCATCACCGTCTCAATATTGGAAAGGCTGGTCAGCTCCGGAACAACCTGATAATCAATACCCGCCGCCTTTAAGGCGGACACGTCGGAATCACTCAGGCAGGTGTCTCCGCTTGTCTCGATGACAATATCCGGCATGATCGCAATGAGCTGTGCCAGGCCGTCGCTGTCAAGTCCGGCGGAACCGTCGCCGCTCCACACAGCCGTGGCACCGGACAAGTCAGAAAACGCGCTGTTGGATGAGGCCAGCGCCAGCGTCTCCTCATCCGTCGCCAGCAAACAGCTGCCCGAACCCAGCATTGACACCATGACGGCGAGCTCTCCGACCGCAGCCACCGTACCGCTCTGCTCGAGCGTGACCTGGTTTCCGTATTCATCCACGACCTGCTTATCCGTGTCTACATTCCCGGCGACCGCCTCCTCGCCTCCGTCTCCGGTCTGATTATCCACGCCAGACTCAGAGGTCTCCGATCCGGCCGTTGTAGATTCGGTCGAGGTTGTCTCAGAAGAATCTGTCGTAGTCCCGGAATCGGTTGCCGCGCCGAGACTCTCTCCCGACTCATCATACTGTAATATATATCCGCTTCCCTCTTCCGCATCCTCCGAAACCACGCCGACCTCCTCCGGATCAGACTGCCGTTCCGAATCATCTTCCGTGGTGAGATCCGGGAGAACATCGCTCTCATCCTCATTTTCCGGATGATTCTCCGCGATCTCAAACGGCGGATCCAGATCAATAAATCCTTCATCCACGGCCTTGTAGATCAGCTGTTCCAGCGTATCGCTGTAACGGCATCCCGTAAGCGAAAAAAGCATACAGAAAACCAGCGCCACAGCTAAAATTCTTTTCCAGACCTTCATAAATGCATCTCCTCCTGTCGTCTGTTTTCTGTCTGATCACAGCACGCCCACCGGCTGTGAAGGGTTTCTCATTGCTTCGCTATGGTCAGAGTACCGATCTGTCATTTCCCGCCAGATGCCCGGGCAAATCGATCCTCTCAACATAACAAAGATTGCCTGCTTCGTATGCTTTTTATGCCGGAACCGCGGTAAGGCGGTTCCGGCATACGACTGCTGCGCAGTCATCAGCATCAGTGAAAATCATCCGATATCCAGTCATCCGGGTGTGAAGTTACCCCCATCTGCCTGTCTGTCAGTAAGACTTTCAAAGTCGTTTACTTCCAGTCAATGACGAATACATCATTGTTGCTGGTCGCCTGCGTCATCCGAATGGAAGTCGCCAGTGTCGTATCCTCAATGCCGCTCTGGAAGAAGATATTGGTGCCGCGACGAAGCGCCAGCTCATCAGAACCGTTGCCGTCCCAGTCGCCGACCAGAGCCTCATCGGTATCTTTGCCGAGGTCAGTCACAGTGACATCCGCTGTCGTAGAAGTGAATGACGCGTCATTCGAGAAGAAGTATGTGGTGCCGTCGCGGCGCGCGCAGATGGTCACAGAGCCGTCGCCGTCCCAGTCGCCGACCAGAATCTCATCGGATGCTCTGCCGTAATCCAGCACGACCGCGGCCTTCGTGGATGTGAGATCGTTCGAGAAGTAGTAGGTATTTCCGCGGCGTACGCAGAGCGTATCCTTGCCGTCGTTATCCCAGTCGCCTACGATTACCTCATCGGTGGTCCTGCCGTAATCCAGCTTCACATCCTCTGTCGTGGCGCTAAATGTGGTGTCATTCGAGAAGTAGTAAGTATTTCCGCGGCGTACGCAGAAGGTCTCCACGCCGTCGCCGTCCCAGTCGCCGACCAGAACCTCATCGTCCACTCTGCCGTAATCCACAGATGTGCTGTAGGTGTCATCTCCCAGTGCGTCATAGAGATAGAAGGTGTTTCCGCTGCGAATCGCCAGCGTGTCGCCGGTATATGTCTCAGCAGTCGCCTTCTCCAGTGAGTTTGCTGCCTCTGTCAGAGCTGCAAGAGCTTCATCGATGGTTTCCTGCGTTGCTTTGCCGGACAGAACATCCTGTACAGCTGCGTAAGCATCCTCAAGGGCTGCCCAGCTCTCAGCTGTATAGTCGCTCTCATCCAGAAGGTCGATCAGAAGAGCCGCATACTCAGCAGCTGTCTCAAGAGACGCGGTATCACCGTTCATCGTCAGATCCGCGATTGCGTCAATGATTGCCTGTGCCATCGCATCCACATCATCCTGCTCGGAAATCAGCTTGGTATAGTCAACCGCAGCAATCGCTGCCTCCACCTCACTGAGATCCATGAAATCATCCTCATTCAGAGCTTCCGCTGCAGCAATGGCTTCCTCTACCGCCGAGTAATCAGCGCCATAGGTCGCATATGTACCTTCCACATCCGTATCCGGAACCCACACATGCTCTACCATGTGATCCGCATAGTTCTGCAGGGTTTCCTGAAGGTTTGCGCCGTAGCCGTAATCTCCGCTGTTGTAGTACGCGATGATCTCTGTATAATTGGTCGTGTTGGAAGCATATCCGCCGTGGCCCGCATCCTCGGAATCATCCGTCTCGGCATCCAGAGCGATCAGTTCTGTCAGGTCAAGATATTTCTCCACGCCGTTCACGGTCATGGTAATGTACTCATGAGTCTCATCCTCCGGCTTCGTCTCCGTTGCATACTCGGTCAGAAGCAGATAAGCAGTCTCGTTGCTGCTGTATGCAGGTGTCAGGAGATTGCCGTTTGCCTCAGCCTCGCCGGACAGCGCATACTCGATACCTACCTGAATCGCCGCAATGATGGCATCCTTGTCATAGACATAGTTCTCCTGATCCGGAACCTGATCATAGGTCTCATCAACCGCATCCCAGTTGGTTCCGATATAGTAGAACGCCACGTCCTCTACAGACTCATCCTTTACATGCGCGCACTCGTCAAACATGAACATAACCATGGCCACCGGATTGATCGCCTCATTCACCTCAGCCAGCTCATCCATGTAAGCATAGGTCTGAACGTAAGGCATGAACATCGGAGTCGTCGGCGCATAATTGTAACCATTGTTGCCGATCGTAACGCCGCTCGAGCTCTCATCCATAACCAGCGGCATTTCATCTGCCGAATAACCGAGATCCGCAAGCTCTGCAAGTACAGCCGCCTTGTCGGTGGAAACAACTCCTTCCGTACTTGTAGCGTTATTTCCGCCCGATCCATAGCTGTATCCGCTCGCACCGAGGACAATGATATCCACGTCACACTCTTCCATCAGAGATTCAAACGTATAGGTTCCCTCGATGTAATTAAAATTCTGAACCTCTGCATAGCAGTCCGCGCGAACATTACCCACATCCGTCGGATCCACCAGCGTCAGCGTATTGTCAGAATAAGATCCGACATATGCCATCGTCTTCTTTTCGATGGTGCCGTCCGCGATCAGAGAAGCGATATAATAAGGAATACCCGCGGAGAACTGAGCGACATTCTCTCCGATAATCTCCGGGTCATCATAGCGCGTGGTCAGATCCTCATGCTCGTCCAGATAAGCAGACAGTGCGCTGCCCATATCCGTCCATGCATACAGACGGGCGCTCACGCCTGCGGTCTGTACATCCGCCAGCAGCGGGCTGTAGTCCTCGTCGCCATCCACATAATACTCGCTGGTCGAATCCAGGCTGTTCACCCAGTCGATCTGTGAGATCAGCGTGGAGTTGAAACTGAAGATAACGTCGGTACGCCAGCCGATCGCATATCCGACGCCGCCCAGCTCTTCAACCGCAGTCGCGTAGGACTGGTTACCGCCGCCCGACTGATACAGACCATTCGGATTGGATACGGCGTTGCCGAGAGCCGCATAGGCCACTCCGCCATAACCGGTCGCCAGCTCGTCGCCGGTCTCCTGCATGTAGTTATAATTCCAGATATAGGGATCCGGATTCTCATTGACATCCGTACCTGCCAGATACTGCAGACCGTTGAACATGTTGCCGCCGATGGTATTGACACCGAAAATCAGCGGAATCTCGGAAGCGGCACGCTGCGTCAACGTCGTCATTACAGTCTTTCCATCCACTGTCTCAACATCCATCGCGGTTGTCGGGAAAGTAAATGTCCAGTCCGTCGCAGCCTGCGCCTCTTCTGTTGTAGCCGGAATCACAAATGAGGATGCAACCAGTGCTGCCGCCATCGTGATGCCCAAAGCTGTCTTGGTAACCTTTTTTGCTTTCATAAACTAACATTTCCTTTCTTACTTTTTCTGCTATAGCAACTGTACAGCCCCATTCTCAAAAACATTTTCTGTCAGCCTCACCTCCCTGCTGTTTCTCTGCTTATCGGTGCAGCCGGTACAGCGAATATTAAGTAATCGGCCGTTTGACCTGCCTGTTTATCCAGGACTTAATTTTCTCTGTACCTGCGGGGACGATGACGTCCCCTTCCGGAGAGAACGCACTTCCCTCCGGCTGCTTCACTTTGGATGAGATGGCGCACTATTGACGCCTCTTATCTATCATAACGGCACAGCCGTTATAACCCTGTCTATGACGGCGCAATCACGCTGTCCAGAATCTCCCCGATGATTTTCTCCGGTTCAATCTTCTCCGTCTTCGCCTCATGGGTCAGAATCAGACGGTGGGCAAGCACGTAAGGCGCCAGGTATTTAACATCGTCCGGGATCACATAATTCCGTCCGGCCATAAGAGCGTGTACCTTTGCTGTCCGGGAAAGCGCAATGGATCCGCGGGGAGATGACCCCAGAACCACCCGGGAATTCGTGCGGGTCGCCGCCACCAGCTCCACGATGTAGCGTTCGATATCATCATCCATGGTGACACGGTCCGCCGCCTCACACAGCCAGATGACATCCTCCCGGTCTACCACAGCGGAAATACCCGCTTTCGGTGTGCTCTTGTCATGGATGATCTGCTGTTCCTCCACCACTGAAGGATAACCGATCTTCAGTTTTAACAGAAAACGGTCGATCTGCGCCTCCGGAAGCGGATAAGTACCAAAGGACTCCACCGGGTTCTGCGTCGCCATAACCATAAACGGAGGATCCAGCCGGTAGGTGATCGAATCCACGGTCACCTGTTTCTCCTCCATCGCCTCCAGCAGGGACGCCTGAGTCTTGGCGGAGGCACGGTTGATCTCATCCGCAAGGATGAGGTTGCTCATCACAGCTCCGGGACGGAACTCAAACTCACCGCTCTTCTGATTAAATACGGAAAATCCCGTCACATCCGACGGCATCAGATCCGGCGTGAACTGAATCCTCTTAAAGCCGCAGTCGATACTCCTGGCTACACAGGAGATCAGGCTGGTCTTTCCCACGCCGGGAACGTCCTCCAGAAGCACATGACCCCGGGACAACAGCGCGGTCAGCACCAGTTCAATGGCTTCGCTTTTCCCGACAATCTCCTTCTCGACATTCTCAATGACACTTTTAATCAGCGCAACCGCCTTCTCCGTCTCCTGACTCGTCAGGGCTGTCCTGTTTTCTTCCATCTTGCATATCCTCCTGATATCGTTTCGTTATATATGATATTGGCGTTTTCTTCGTCCCGGCGCGTTCCGTTCACAGTCACAGCCGCAGATAATTCAGCAGCCAGACGAACACGCCCTTCTTTTTTCTGAAATTCTTTTTAAAAGCCGGATAAAACCCGAGAAGTGCGGCGTCCTCCTCCTCCGTCGGCGGAATATGTCCGTATCTCGCCCGCACATATAGTTCCATCATCGCCGGGAGAGAGAGCGTTCCTTCCGTAAAATTATCCAGTGCCGCATGTGAATGATCCGCGTACTCCAGCTCCGTCTGGAATTTTGCCCTGCCGAAGCCAAGTCGCCCGAACCGTTTCATATAGTAACGGCACAGCAGGATCGCCCGATCCCGCGGCGGCAGCGAAGCTGCTTCTTTTAGCTTACGCTTCCAGAGATAGTTCTTTGTCAGCGGAATCGCAGCGACAGCGATACAGATCAGAACGATCAGGAGTATGATATAGTTGAAAATCCTCTCCTGGAAGCTCACGGTGGAGTATTCTGTCTCTTCCCCGCTTCCGTTTCCGCTGTTGTCGCCGAGCGCCTCCTCTTCCTCCTCGGTCTGCTCTTCCTGTTCCTGCGCCTCGGTGTCCTCCTCCTCATTTTTCTCGTTCGTCAGAAGCGTGTTCCAGTCCGTCGCAGCGGTCAGCTCATTGTTCAAAACAGTATACTGATCCGTGACGCCGACCTGTTCCAGCACATTCCAGCGGATGATCCTCGATATAAACTCCATGTCCGACGTGGGCGGAGAAATCGTGCGGATCACGCCCGCATAGACGCCTCCGGCCAGCGCCAGTGAGATCAGGGCAACCACCAGACCGGTCCGGAACAGTTTTCCGAACTGCGGGGAAAACGCGCTCCCGGAAAGCGACCGCGCGCGGTACAGCTTCAGTACATACAGGATCGGACAGCAGCAGATAAAACAGATCAGCCACCAGACCCGCACCTCATAATGCAGGTAATCCATCGCCCCGATGAATGTACTGCCGACGATCATCAGCACCCAGACGCCGACCCGCCCCCGTGTGACAAGATAGACGACCAGAGGCACAATCACCACCGCAAAAGCATATATATAGATAGATGTATCGCTTCCCTCCACATCCACAATATCCACATCGCTGACATTCAGATATAAAAATCCGACCGCGGCCGCCGCCGCAACAGCGATGGGGAAAATAATCAGACCAATCCGGTTGTAGCCGGTCAGAAACGCGAAAAATATAATCACTGCCGAGATCACAAGCGCCAGCCAGAAGTTATCCGCCGTCTCATCCGGCACATAAAATCCCTGACAGAATACCACCACGATCGCCGCGGAAGCGACCGCACACAACAGAATCTCCCACACCCGTTCTTTTAAATATTCTCTCATGCCTTCACCACCCCTTCCGCCGACGAGGCGACAATCACATGGATATTCGATCGCTGCAGAGAGTGCAACGGCCGAAGCAGCTTCTCCTTCTCCCTGTCATGGATGAGATCCGGCATCAGGAAAATCAGGATCGGGTTCTTTCCGCACTGTTTCAGGTAAAGCAGGGCGGAGGCAATCGACTCATCCAGCCATGCGGTACAGAGAACGACATTCGTCTGCGCATGCACCTGCGCGCAGTCCTCCCGCAGAATCCGGTTGAAACCGGTTGCTTTCACATCGCCCCGCATATGCATCTCATCGAGAAACGGGGCAAAATCCTCGGACGCAAAAGGAAACTCCCTCCGCTTTCCGTGCTCCCCGTAAAATACCAGATCATAATCCAGACCGTGCCGTCTGGCGTAGGCGCCCACAGCGACGCCGGTCTCCACCACGCCGTCCAGCATGGACAGACGCATCTCCTCGTCCTGATAAAGCGGCACGCGAAAATCCAGAACCGTCGTCAGACCTACGTTCGAGTAGGTCTCCATCTGTTTCGTCATCAGCGTATTCGTGTGTGCCGAGAGCTTCCACTGGATCATCTTCATCGGATCTCCGAAGGCATACTCCCGGACGCCGGCATAATCGTAGCCGGACAGGGCGGAGGACGTGATGGACCGGTTGCTCTCATACTGCGTCTGATCACTTACCGGCAGAGACTCCATATAATATTCATGCGGCAGTATCTCCACGCGGCTCGCGCTACCCACCGGACAGACCGCCTTCAGGATGCCGAGCAGGTCAAACACAATGACCTCCTCCAGACCCGCTTCAAAAACGCCGATGTGGGCAAAATCCGCCTCCACCTCAAAGCTTCGCTCCTCCTTCGGGGACATCGTCAGGTGAATCGGATAGATATGCTGATCCTCCCCCCGCGTACCCCGGATATAAAATATGCCGCGGATATTGGAAATCGGCAGGATACTCCGGTTCGTCAGCCGGATCACAAACGCGCTGGCATCGCCCCGGAAACGGCTGCCCGACACATCCGAGACATCGATCTCCAGCTTATTCCGTACCAGAATCAGCTGCCCGCAGGACAGAATCCCGAAAAACAGAAGAAGCAGCACAGGCAGATAACCCGCCGCCGTGTTCACCATGACCGCCGGGGTCACGCAGAGCACCAGCACGACGATGTATCCTATTAGTTGTTTTGTCGGAGATATCCGTATCATTCCCATCCTCTCCTGTTCCTGAATATGACAACAATCATCAGCGGCGTCGATACCAGTTCCACAATCGTTCCGATCGAAACGTAGCTGAGATAAACGTTATACGCAAATAAGGAAACGATAATCCGGCAGACCAGCATAAGCAGCGCGCCGCTCATGGCACAGGCCGGCAGCAGTTTTCTCGTGTCCGAACCGAATACATACCTGCAGATCAGGGGGATCATCATCGCCAGCATACCCACATCCCCGGCGTAAACCAGAGTAGAAGTGGACAAAAGCACACTGCACACGACGGCGACGCCGCGCAGCCCTGCCGTGCGGATCCCCAGGCCGCGGGCATCCTCATCGTCAAAGCTCAGCGTATTCATGGACATGCGCGTCAGATACAGAGGGATCAGCGCGATCACGATGACGATCAGAGCGATCGCCATGCCGTCCGTCGTACCGGTGCCCGAGCCATAGAGATTCAGCTCCTGCAGCACCAGATAATCATCCTCTGACAGCACATAGTTCTGCACATAGTTGACGATCTGCGTCAGTATCCGGGTGCCGAATGTACCGATGAGCAGAATATCCGCCCGGGAGCTGCGCTGCTTCGACATCAGCTTTGATCCCAGCATCATCAGTCCCAGTATCACCAGCGTGCCGATATAGCCGTAAATCACACGATATTTCGTCATGGTCGCCGCCGCAGTGGAAAACTGCAGCACCAGCAGCATGTTGATCAGTCTCATACCGCCGGAGGTTCCGAGGATCGACGGCGTGGCAATGGGATTGCGGAATGCCACCTGAAAAACAGCGCCCCCGACCGACAGGGCCGCGCCCAGCGCCACCACGAGAACCGCTCCCTCAAACCGTCCCAGCGTTTCCAGATAATAGGACTGCCCCGAAATAATTTCTCTCCGGTCCAGATACATCGGAAGATTAAACCACTTCGCGATCTGCAGCTGCAGTGCGGTGGCGAGATTGCTCACCGCCTGAACCGGGGATACAAAGCCGATGGCCGTCGTTCGGGTGCAGACAAACGCGCAGAACAGAATCAGCAGCGCGAGCCCCAGGACGAGATAACGCCTTCGCATCTTTTTACTGTCATCCAAAGTCCTCTTACGTATCTCATCAAGCCCAGTCTGCATGTCCCTGCCTCCTGTATCGAATCATAAATACCATAAAGATGGCGCTGCCCGCCATACTGACAATCATGCCCGTATTCACGGCAAAACCAATCATATAGGAAACATCCCATGCCAGCAGCATGAAGATTCCGCCCATAAACGCGGAAGCAGGTACCAGATATTTAAAATCATTCCCCACAACCATTCTGGCAAAATGCGGAACGATCAGTCCGACGAAATTGATATTTCCGACAAAGGCGATCACGGAAGCCGTGAGCAGCGTGCTCACGATCACATAATATACCCGGGTATTGCGCACGGAAATACCCATGGCGCGCGCCTCCTCCTCACCAAAAGTGAGTACATTCAGCTTATTCGTCCCCGCCATCGCAAAAATCAGCGGCACCAACGCTGTGACCATAAAGGAAATCAGCAGAAACGGCACCCAGATCGGTTCAAAGGTGCCCGACTGAAGAGACTGTACTGTCTCCGTGATCGTATCATTCGCACCGGTCGCGGACAGATAATACTGAAGCAGATTGACAATATTGGCCACACAGCTGCTGAAAATCGTGCCGCCCACCATCAGAGGAACCGTGGAAATCCTGCCGCGCCCGGCAATCTTCGCCATCAGCATCACAATAAACACGACAACGATACATCCGCCCAGCGTGAAAAAATACTGGCCGAACTTCTGGAACAGAGACATCGAGTGATACTCCGCCGCGTACAGCTCATAAGCGTTCGCACTTCCGGCTGCCAGGATCGTGCTGAGCATCGGCGTATAGAAAAACATCACATAAACTGTGCCGCCCAGTGTACCTCCCGACTGCACGCCAAGCATCGTCGGCGAGGCCATCGGATTCTGAAAGACACCCTGAAAGCACACACCCGCCACAGACAGGGCAACCCCCGCCAGCACCGCCGAAAAAAACTGAAACATAAAATAATGAATCTGGGACTCCGGCTTGTTTCCCGAAAGCAGATCCACCAGGTCTCTCATACGCGTAATCGCATATTTGGCGGTAAAAGCAATCGAATAGTTCTGCTCGGTAACATCGGCCACCAGCAAAATCGACAGGATCAGCGCCGCCACCATAAAAATACAAAGCATCATGCACCGCTTTCCCTGATCTGTCATGGAAAAGCGTTTTCTTTCTTTTTCAGAATACAGTGTTCCGTTGCCCTCGTTCATCTTCATCCGGATGCGGTTATCGAGAGCCTCCTTCTGCATCCTGTTGTAATCTCGTTTCATTGCCCCATTCCCTGCTGTCTGTTCTGTCCTTTTCAGCTTCCTGTAATTCTGTGAATAAACTGCAATTCACAACTTGTCTAATTCTACCATTATCTTCCGTGATAGGCTATTTCCGTTTTTTGCATATAGTCATCGCAATTATGTGATAAAGTTATCCAAATTCCGCATAGCAAAGCGAATTAGCGCAAAACTTGGAAAAAAATACGCTTTTTTATCAGTTTTTCACATAATCAGTCTCAATTATTTCCCTCATCTGTATCATTTTTTCCAAATTAGAATCCGGAAAGCCGCCCCGGACGTCGATACCTGCGCGCTTGACAGCATATGCCATCTTATTGTAAAATTAGGAAAAATTTTATATGCAGATTTAACATAATTTTCGAGCTGCCCAGCTAAGTGATTTTTCATACGCGAAACAGCCGGACCGGCAGATTGGCCGGTCAGCGCAGCCTCTCCCGCTCCCCCACACCGACACGGGGATCAGCGGAAGCCGCGCCAGAGTATGACCCGAAAGAGTCATGCTTTCCGCATTCTGACAGGAATGAATTGAGAAGAAAATTTGGGGGATTTTTTTTGTGCAGTTCATTTGTAATCGCTTTTCCGGCGATGATACACGAACTGCTTTTTTGATACCTTTTTTGACCCGTCGCTCTGTTCTTGCCGGAATGTCCGTCAGGTATGTCCCCGCGCTCCGGCGCGTGTACATAAACATATTCCCTTTTATATAGAGGAAGTGTGTGTTACACACAGATCATTTCGGAAAGGAGGATAGACCTGGTTCATCCAGAACCGACAACTGAATAATCAGCATGATTACCCCGGACGACAGCGATCTGCCATGCCATCCGGGAAGAGAAAGGAATGAAAGAATGAAACAATGTAAAAGATTTTTTAAATCCGGCGTTGCCGCTGCGTCCGCCGTCGCATTGACGGTCGGCATGCTTCCGGTCAGCGCGCTGGCTGTCAGCTATGACGCGCCGAGCGCCGGTATGGAAGCCGATAATGACACCTACCTGACGGGAGCGACCGCGGCAGCCAACACCGTCGTCCTGTCACTGCTGGGCATCAACGTAACGTCCTCAGACTCTGCGGGACTTTATTCAGCAGATGCTGTCAACGGAGGAAGTTCTGATAATTACGGAACCGACTCTTCCAACCTCGGCATCTTCGGATCCGATATCAACGACAACCCGGACCCCTATATTTATAACTTTTTCTATAACCTGAACAGCACCCAGAGTGGCGGCAGCACCTACAGCGAATCGGATTACTCCGCGTGGACCGCTACCCCCTACGCGCTGATCTGGGGCAGCAACAAGTCCGGCCCGACCGGCCAGGCGAGCGGCACGACGACCATCACGGTGGGCGGCGTGACCAAGACGACGAACCCTGCGTTCTACTATGAGCCTGACATCCTGCTCGGCGGATCCAGCAACGGTTATGCCACAGAGCTCGCGAACTATCAGGCGGACTACAATGCAGACTATGATCCGACCGTCTTCCTCGGCTACGGCACGGGCAGCGGCAACTATGCGGCCAGCGGCACCCGCTCCGACGGACTCGGCCTGGAGTACAACCAGTTTGATATGACGAAGGGCGTGGTTTACCTCGGCTCCGTCGTACAGAACCTGATGAACGAAACCGGCAAGGTGAACCGCTACGACCAGGGCACCTATGAGATCGCGGTTGACTACGACAAGTATGACCGCGGCCTGTACTACTATGTGCTTTCCGAGATCGCGGACGGCACGCTGACGCAGGTGCGCTATACCTCCAGTCTGTCCTATGACTCCGACACGGGCTATTTCGTATCCCAGGGCACCGGCAGAAACGCACAGTACGCGTCCGGCATCGGCATCGATATCTATGATCTGCTGGAGGAAGGCTACACCTTCTCCGACGGCACCGTAGTTGAAGCGACCACCGTGACAAGCAGCGGCGGCGGTCAGGGCGGCCCCGGCGGCGGCTCTTCCACCTCCACCGGCTACTACCTGACCACGGATCAGCTGATCGAGATCCTGAACGCGCCGACCGCGGAGAACGAAGACGCGACCGGTATCATCATTGGTTCTGACCTGTCCAGCGTTGACACGGATGACAGTGATCTGGCGAATGCCGGCATCCGCTCCCTGAGCAACCTGCCCTCCTGCGTTTACGGCATGACCATGCAGACCGTTGAGAACGGCATGGGTATCCCGTTCTATATCGGTTTCTTCTATTACAATCAGGATGAAAGTCTGAATCCGGTCAGCTACATCTACTACTGGATGGAGAACTTCTACCATGTTTCCGATACGGACGCGATGGATCTGGTCATCAACAACATGCTGGAAGGATCTGATCTCCCCTCCGCTCTGAGCCTGTCCGGAAGCCATGCTTCCAGCTACAGCTCGACCGAGATTGAAGAGCAGATCGTAGCGGGCATTGCATACTATCAGAACACTCTTGAGCCTTCGTATGACGCCATGGTCGAGGCCGGCGAGATCGAGAGCGACTCCGCTCTGTACTGGACATCGCTGGATACTTCCGTAGGCATCGGTTCTTCGATCCGCGATACAAACACGAACTTCACCTGTGCGTCCGGCGAATCCTTCACGGACAGCTTCGGAAATGTGATCTACAGCTTTACGTACACTTCCACAGCGAGCTCGGCGAACCTGCAGACCGCATATGAATACAGCCAGATTCTGGTAAATGCCCTCGATGAGAGCAGCTATACGGAGGAGAGCTGGTCTGCTCTTCTGGCAGCGCAGGAAACCGCAAAGACAGTTCTTGACAATGAGTACGCTTCACAGACTGAGATCGACGATGCTCTGGACGCTCTGAACGAAGCTGCCGCCGCACTGACGCTTGCGGAAGCGGAGATTTACACCGGCGACACGCTGGCTATCCGCAGCGGCAACACCTTCTATCTCTATGACGCACTGGGAGACAGCACCTACAGCACCTCTGTGGATTACGGCAGAGTGGACGATGAAGTCCTGGTCGGCGACTGGGACGGCGACGGAGTGGAGACATTCTGCGTGCGCCGCGGAAATACCTACTACTTCTCCAATGACACCACATTTACATCCACAACAGAGGACGTCAAACTGGATTACGGAAGAACGACCGATGAAGTGATCGTAGGCGACTGGGATAACGACGGCTGTGATACGCTCTGCGTGCGCCGCGGAAATACCTACTATTTCTCCAATGACCTTACATCCACGACAGCTGAGGTTGTGCTGGATTATGGCAAGGCGACCGACGAGATCCTGGTCGGCGACTGGGACGGCGACGGATCCGTCACCATCTGCGCGCGCCGCGACGGCACCACGTACTACTTCTCCAATGACGCGACCTTCACTTCCACGACAGAGGATGTGAAAATAAGCGATCTTGGTTACACATCCGATGAGGTTCTGGTCGGCGACTGGGACAGCAACGGGAGCGATGAACTGGCGCTTCGCCGCACAACCAGTATCTATTTACAGAGTGATATTGAGGACACGACGCTTGCAACCACCATACGGATGTCGCAGGCTACCAGCAACAACAGCGTCTTTGTAATCGACTGGAAATAAATCCAACGCACGGATTGGATCCGCTTCGCAAGGTATACAAAAGGCCACCCGGAAACGGGTGGCCTTTGTATACCTGATCTTTCAAAATCTGTATTTTCTGTTAACTTATACGCCAATCACGGGCTGCGCAGGCAGCCATTCCTTGCGCGATTGTGTGTATAACATTTCCAACGGCGATCAGTCCGCGTTCCCGGCAAGGATCGCCGTCACCTGCGCGTCCGTCAGGCTGCACCGGTAAAACGTGGAATAGAACTGCTTCACATAGCTCACGACGTCACTGTACGTACAGGTACCCTGAATCTGATACGCGGCCCAGACCGCCTCCAGAATACTCTCGGCGCTTCCCTCCATCCAGTCGCCCAGACCGCAGGGATTCACATACACCTCATAGTCCCTGCTGATATAGGCCTGTATGGACTGGCCGCTGCCGGTCAGGAAATGTCCGTTCAGCTCCTGCGGGTACACGGACAGCATGCCGCTTCCCGAATCACGGTCCGTCTCCAGCTGCGTTTTGACCGACTGAGACGCCGCGATCAGCGCCGGATAGTTATCCTCTCCGAGGTTATAGAGCAGAGCATTGTTCATCGATTCATACAGATAGCTGCCGGTCAGGTTCTTGACGCTACATGATATCAGGGAAAACTGATTTAAATAAATATAATCCACCGTGGCCGCCGCCGCGACATAGCTGCCCCCGCGCGTATTTTTCGACGGAGAGCTGTAGTTATTATAAACACCTGCCAGCTCCCACATGTCATCCGCCGGACTGGAGCTTAAATGACTGCCGACGGCAAGACCGTACTGCGACGACCAGGAAAAGCTGCCGCTGGTCGTGGAAAACGAGAGCTGCGCACTGCTGTCCCATCCGGACACATACATCGTGTATTTCCAGGATTCATATCCGCTCACCGCCTCCGTCACCTGGCTGCAGAAAGAGGTATAGGCCTCCTTCATGGAAGAAGAATGATCCGTGCCCAGCGCGGACGCCGCGGTCTCCACCGAGGCGAGTATATCGCTGTAACTCTCGAACGACAGCGCCGTACAGCTTACGCCCAGTTCTGTCAATGTGGTGACATCCGCCTCATTCAGTGCAGACGCGTCCATCAGACAGCCGGACGGAATCGTACCGTCAGCCGTCAGCTCACTCAGTCCGGATTCACTCAGCGTGCCGGTGCTGTCGCCGTCCCAGAGAATCACAATGCCCGAAATCTCATCCGCGGGAAAATACGCCGACATCGCCGCATAGGTCGTCGCGTCTGTCGCGGCGACCGAACCCGATCCTCCCAGCATCTGTGTCAGAATCGCGGCCTCCCCGGTGGCGATCACCGTGCCGTAGCTTAAAGAAAGCTCTCCGTCGCTCAGATCGCCGCCGCCCACGTTCAGGCTGCTGCCGTCGTCGTCATCATCCGCATTGATACCGGCATTATTCTCATCATTGGAATCGCCGCTGCCGCTTCCCGCGTCTTCCTCCCCGGAATCAGAAGCGGAGCCGCTGCCGCCCGTAGAGCTGCTGGACGAGTTGCCGCCGCTCTGGACGGTTCCGGAGGAATCGGAGGATGTACCGGTTCCGCTCGACGAGGAGTCAGATACGCTCGCATCCGCGGAAGCGAGATTGCTCTCCCCCAGGCTGGAAGCGTTTTCATTGTAGGAGGTATTCGCACCGGCGCTGTCATCATCCGCATTGTCGTCGTGCATCTGTTCCGACTCGTCATAGTTGCGGTCTTTTTCCGAATCCTCATCCTCCTCCTTGGAAGCGATATCCTCATCCTCCTCCTCGTTCTCCTCATCATTGTCAATCAGTTCATCGTCATCCCGGATATCCTCTGAATCCTGATTGTACTCAATCTGCTCGAACGCCAGACTTTCCTTGCACCCGGTAAGACCCGCGGGTATCAGGGCGATGAGAAGCAACGCCATTACTTTCTTATAACAGAATTTCATTTCGTACCGCACCTCCCTTGCACATCAGAGCCGGAACTGTTTCCACAGATATTTAAATCCGCACAGCTTCCGACATACCTTCCAGAATCTTCCATAGTAAACAAGATACTGATCATATTCCTCCTGTGTCGGCGAAATGCCGCCGTAGGCCAGCCGGGAGAATATCTCGCTCAGATCCATCCAAGACGGTCCCCCCTCATCCAGCAGCATGGTATCCGATTCCACACGCTTCGCGAAGCAAATGGGTGAATCGTACTTTTTCCCGCTGATATGCAGGATCTGCATCTTTTTCCGGAGCAGATAATACAGCAGACGGATCTGCGTCTCTCTGTCTTCCTGCTTCTGCAGCTTTTCCAGCCAGATGATATGTCTGCGCCGGAAACGGCGAATCGCCAACACCACAACCAGAGCCGCGGCGCAGATCAGGATAATGAGCAGAATCGGATAATCCTGCAGGAAGATCTGCGCGATACGGTTCACGGAAATGCTCTGATCCTGCTGTGTGGCGAGATCCTCCGTCAGGGAAGCATCCTCCTCCGGCGCGGTATCCACATCGCCTTCGATCTCCTCATCCTCCTGCATCTCATCATTCAGCTCATCACTCTCCGTCTCATAATCCTCCACCTCAGCCGTATATTCATTCCGGTCGATCAGAACCTTTTTCTTTGATATGCCGATGCGCTCCAGCACATCGACGGACACGACTCTCGTGATTAGCTTCACGTCCAGCACCGGGGGCTGCATCGGGGAAATAATTCCGAACCAGACACCCGCCGTGAGCGTGATGGCCAGCACCACGGCCACAACCGACGTTCCCATCAGCGGCAGAAACGCGTGGCTGCGCGCGTCCGCGTGGATGATCTGATGCCGGTATCTGCTGTATAGATAGAGCACCGACGCGGCCAGAAGGAAAATCACAAGTGCCCAGACGGAAAAATCATACAGGCAGACACAGATCCAGGCATGGGCGATCGCTCCGACGACCGCGAATATACCGCTTCCCAGCCGGGTGCGTCCGGCGATGAAGGCCAGCACCGCGATCACGATAACCACCAGATAACAGACGCCCCAGTTATCCTCCGTCACGTCCGTCTCGATTACAGAGTAGCCCACACGGTAACAGACGACGATCAGGAGCGCCGCGATCACGATCAGAACCGGTATGCCGATCATTTTTGTCCTGCTGCTGTAGTTAACCAGAAACAGCGCCGCCAGAACCACCGCGGTCACGGCGATAAACATGCCATAAGAGGTATACATCTCGTCCGTCAGCTTAAAGCTCTGCAGTACGTTTACGCAGAGCGCGACCGCCGCAACCAGACTGAGGATAAATTCCGGAATCGCGTGAATCACATATCTTCGGATCATCCCAGCTTCCCCCCTTCCAGCATCTTCGGATCCGCGTAGGCAAACCACGGAATCCGGTACGCGTCCAGGCTGCGCAGCGGCGCCAGTGCCTCCGCCTCCTGCAGTTCCGTCAATCCTTTCGGCAGCACCAGAAGAAGAGACGGATATCTGCCTCTCAGGTGGATCCTTGTCAGCAGCTCGATCGTCTCCGTCGTCACCTCAGAGGTCACGAGCGCCACATTGTTTTTTCCGTACAGATCGACACAAGAGCGGTGCAGCAGCTGTTCCACCGGGTAATCATGTTTGTCCGAAACAATCTTCGGCATGTCCAACACCATACGGTCCAGCTCTTCCTGCTTCTGAAACGTGCGCGATCTGCGCATCCTGCTTTTGTCAAAAAAATAAAGCTCATGATCCAGATGGTTGGAGATAGCATAGCTGCACAGGGCACACGCGCCCTCCACCAGACCGTCATACAGATCCATCCGCACCTCGGGATCCTCCCGGCTGCTGAACAGATCCAGAATGATACCGAGACCCGTCATACCGATCGTCACCATCTGTTTTGTCATATAAGCGCTGGCATGCGCGGAGAGCTTCCAGTGAATACTTTTGATCGGATCGCCCTGCTCATATTCGCGCACACCGATATAATCCATACCGTCCCGGTCTGACGACTGGCGCGCCATCGGATTTTCATCGTTCACCTCGTGGGAAAGCGGAAAACCGGCCAGCTTCCAGACATGGGGCAGCACCTGTACCACATGCTCCGCGCCTCCGCCGCCTTCCTTTGAAAAAATCCCCATCAGATCACCGATGCGCATTCTGCGGACTGATACGGTGTACTCTCCGATATGGGTAAAGCGAACGTCCATATTTACCTCGCGCTGTTCAAACGGCGTCAGCGCCATCTCTGTGTCCAGCGTGCTGTCCACCCCGCCGAACAGATCAGACAGGCAGAGCGTCACGCGCAGCGACGGAAACACCAGCGGCCCTTTGTTGTGCAGACGCAGCCCGAAGCTCTGCTGATCCCCTCTTCTGCAGAAAGCGGTCTCGCCGCCTTCCTCCCAGGAAAGGCTTTTATTCAGTGCCAGCAGATAGAGCCCCGAGATCAGACTCAGGAACAGAAACACCAGCAGCGGAAAGTACCCCGCCGGGCTCGCCAGAAACAGCGCAGGCAGAAAACAGAGGAAGCACGCGATCGCCCAGAGCAGAGGGCGAAGGATTTTCTTCATCATCCGTTTCATTTTTTCTCTCCAATCGGTACCGCCACGCTCTCGATCACATTTCTGACAACATCCTTCTGCGTCTTCCCCGCCACGGTCGCCTCATGGGTCAGCGTGATGCGGTGGGCCAGAATGTGAGGCGCCAGATACTGAATATCATCCGGCGTCACATACTCTCTGCCGTTCATCATCGCATAGACGCGGGACGCGTTCACCAGGAAAATGCCGCCGCGGGGCGAGGAACCGAGCACGGTATCCGCACTGGTACGGGTCGCGCTGACAAGCTCGGCAATGTAGGTCGCCAGCATCGGCTCCACATATACCCGGCGGGCCAGGGCAATCAGATTTCTTACCTCGTCCTTTCCGACCACAGGCTGAAGATTCTTCTTCTGCTCCTTCGGCATCAGGATCACCTTCGCCTCCTCCTGAAGATCCAGATATCCGACAGACATCTTTAAAAGGAAACGGTCCAGCTGCGCGTCCGGCAGCGGATACGTGCCGAAAGACTCGATCGGATTCTGCGTCGCCATAACCATAAACGGCTCATCCAGCGCGTAGGTGCGGCTGTCCACCGTCACCTGCTTTTCTTCCATCGCCTCCAGCAGAGCCGCCTGCGTCTTGGCCGAGGCCCGGTTGATCTCGTCCGCCAGGATCAGGT
Organism: Clostridiales bacterium; assembly: GCA_021201535.1. Lineage (GTDB taxonomy): Bacteria > Bacillota > Clostridia > Lachnospirales > Lachnospiraceae > Eubacterium_I. The sequence goes on from JAJQEU010000120.1 coordinate 79,860, forward strand.
TGCTCATCACGCCGCCCGGGCGGAACTCAAACTCTCCGGATTTCTGGTTATAAACCGAAAAACCGCAGACATCCGACGGCATCAGATCCGGTGTAAACTGAATACGGGAAAACCCGCAGTCAATACTTTTCGCTACGGAGGAGACCAGGCTTGTCTTTCCTACACCCGGAACATCCTCCAGAAGCACATGCCCTTCCGACAGCAGAGCCAGGACAACCAGCTCGATCGCCTCCCTTTTCCCCAGGATCACGGTGCCGACATTCTCAATGATCTTCTGCACGTCGGCGGACGCGGCCTGCGCCTCCTCCCGCGTCAGATTCTGACTGATTACTTTTTCTTCCATAGTGCTATGCCTCCATCAAAAATTTGTAAGCGCCTCCAGACAACGCGTCTCAGAGTATAAAACATTCCCTACTGCTCCATTGTTGAAAAGATGGTCTTCTGTCTTCGGATTACCCAGATCAGCAAAGGTACAGCCAGTAAACTGATGATATTTCCCAACGGTATCTGATACTCGTTGATATATGTATAGCCCCTGATAAAATTCGAACATAAAAGTATGATCCCGCCCCACGCGGCTGACGTCCAGAGCAGATCCCGGAAATCTGCCCCATAGATATAACGGCACATCAGCGGAACGACCGTCGCCAGCATGCCGACATTCCCGGCATGGATCATGGCGGTGGCCGTCAGGATACCGCCGGCAAAAATCCCGTAAAACCGAAGAAACTTCGCGCGGACTCCCACCGAATGCGCGTCCTCGTCGTCAAAGCTGACAACGTTAAACGAAAAACGCATCAGGATGAGAGGCGTCATCGTAATCGCCGCCACAATCACCAGTATGAGCAGATCGGAGAAGCTGTCAAAGTAATCCTGGCTGTTCTGGGCAAACTCCTGATACAGCGTCAGCGTATCCGTATCCATACTGGACTGGAGATAGTTCATGACAATCCGGAACAGCCGATTCACGATCGTCCCGACGATCAGCAGATCCGAAACATTAAATCTCTTTCCGCCTACCAGCTTTCCGGCTCCCATGATGACAAGCAGAACGCCGATCGAGATGCCGTAGCTCAGAACATAGCGTTCGGTCGCCATATTGTACGCCTCCTCCGCGTAGAGGATGACCAGAATCATCTGTGCCAGCTGCACGCCGGAGGAAACGCCCAGCATGGTCGGCACCGCCATCGGATTGCGCATGGACGTCTGATAGACGGTGCCGGACAATGCCAGCACCGCGCCGGACAGAAGCATCAGCAGCAGGTTCTGCAGCCTCGCAATGATCACGCCGTATCCGTTTCCGAGAACCGCGTAATTCTGTGCCAGAAGCTCGGATTTCACCGCGGAAGATGCACCGATCGACAGAAATTTAATACGGAGAAACGACACAAAGCATCTCCCCACATAGAGAGGATCGTAGATTCTGACGCCGCGCCCCTGTATGCAGAGATACAGGACGGCGATCACGATCACAACGACCAGAACGAAAAGTCTTCTTTTCCTCTGCTTTTTCTTCTCCGCCTGACGGATGGCGCGGATTTGCTCAAGACCAGTCTGCATGTCGGTTCCTCCTGTAGAAAATGATAAAGAATGCGGACATGATACTGCATATGACTCCGGTATACATATTAAACCGGCTCAGCTGAGCCATCATATAACAGAGATCGTAGACCAGAAGCGTCGCGATACCCCCTAATAACGCCGAGGCGGGTATCAGCTTTTTAAAATCGGGTCCCACCAGATACCGGGCAAAATGCGGCATCATAAATCCCACCATGGATACCTGTCCGCAGAACGCCAGGACAACCGCGGATAATATGGTACAGAAAACGATCAGAATATTGCGGGAGCGCGTGACATTGATGCCCATGGCTCTCGCCTCCGCCTCGCCGAACACAATAATGTTGACCTTTCCTGACATCGCGAAGACAATCACACTGCAGACCAGGATCGGCAGCGCCATCAAAAGCAGCTCTGACCAGGAGAACGTCTCCCCCATATAACTGCCTCCGATCAGCGTCGTGACCGCGGCCGCCGATTCCTCATCCCCGTAAACGCTCAGATAATACTGCACGAGCTGCCCGATCTCGCTGATCAGCGTAGAGAAGATTGATCCCGCCAGCAGCAGAGCCACCGTGGATATCTTTCCGCGGCCGGCAGCCATGGAGATCAGAAGAATCAGCGCGACGCCGGCAAAGCATCCCACCAGAATACACAGCTGCTGCGCACAGCGCTGAAAAATATTCATGGATTGCCACCATGCGATGATCTCATTGCCTGTCACGGCGGAGACGACCGTCGTACCGCTGATATAGGCAGTCCCCACCGACGCCGAGCTGTAAAACACCAGTATGTAAAAAATGCCGCCCAGCGTACCGCCGGCGTTGACGCCCATCGTCGTCGGCGACGCCATCGGGTTCTGGAACAGTCCCTGGTATACGGCACCCGTCACGGACATGGCATACCCCGCCAGGATCGCCACAAGCATGGAACAGAGGATCGCTCCGAAAGACTGGCTGTCGCCAGATGTGATAAACGCGATCAGCGAGCTGGTCCGATAGACCACCAGTTCCCTGAACTCCGCCAGGGAATAGGAAAACTGAGGAAGCTGAAATCCCTCCATAAAACCCGAAATAATACCATATGGGAGCAGACACAGCGATAAAAGCAGAAATACCGCCAGGACAGCGATCAGCATCACAACCCTCCGCGTGCCCGCGGACATCGTGTAGCGCGCCTGTGCGTCACTCTTATACAGCGTACCCATCTCCTCCTCCATGCGAAGCTGAATCTTCTGATCCATGTCCTGCTTCCGGGTCTCGCTGATGTTGCTGCCACTGTTTTTTTTCAAACCCATAAGCCTTATTTCCTTTCAACACAAACGGAACCCCGTGTAAAAATTACCAGGATTCCGTCCCCACATGATATCACAAAGTAAAAAGATTATTAATATGTCCTCTGATATAACCGTGTATTACCGGACAACACGGTTTTTCGTAACTGTCCAACACCTTCACAGTTACAGTTTTTCTTCATATCATCGCCGATCTCAGGTAATGCGAACATCGTATTTCTGTTTTTGTCGATTGGCATAGACCATATCCATATAACCCGTTCCGGTCTGGCTGGATATCAGATTTCTTGATTTCGCGGCGTGCTCCGGTGCTCCGGACATTGTAAGCATGGCTCCCGGCGTCTGAATGGTACCGCCGACCAGTGTGCCCTGCGGCATATAAGAGGCGTCCGCGGTTCCTGCCTGTGCCGGTATACCCGTGAAGCCCGCCGCTGATGTCCCTGCCGCCCCCGGCGTACCCGGTGCTTCTGCTGCTCCCGGCAGTCCCGGCGCTCCCGCTAACCCTGCCGCTCCCGGCAATCCCGTCATCCCCGACGCGGCCATATGCTGCAACGCCATCGCGCTCGGCATACCCGCCACCGCCGTCCGGGTCGTCTGGTTCAGCGTCAGCGACCCGAACGCGAGACTGTCCACCGCAAGTGTCAGTGAATTCACCGGATTCGAGGTAAAAAACGGCTCGATCGAGGAGCGGCTCGTCAGCCCGAGATAGTTAAACGGTTTCTCAGCCGCCTGGCGAAGTCGTTCCGCTTCCATCGCCGCCGCAAGGGCAGCAGCCCGTGCAGCCTCCGCCTCGGCATTCTGCCGATCCACACTCTTGATATTGTGTTCAGCCAGTTTCATCTCCGGCGTGTGGACAGTGCCGCCCGCCGGACGTTCCATCGCCTTCTCAACTGCCTCTGTCTCTTCTTTTTTTCTCTTCTTCGCAAAAATGCCGGTCATCTTCCGGTTCGATTTTCTGCGGAGGGATTTTTCTTTCTTTTTGGCGTCCTCCTGCTCCCATGCGTCGCGAACCATCTTCACAGCGGATGTATTCGTTCCCTGATCGATGTCGTCCGACCGCTTCCAGCGGTCCACATCGTAGACATCGGAGGTATTGGTCTGCATATTCTGGGTGTTCTGGTTATTCTGATTCTGGCCGTTCATACCGCCCATCATACCGCCCATGCCGCCGCCCGGGCCGCCCATACCGCCCATGCCGCCCATGCCGCCACCGCCGCCGAGCATTCCTCCGATCATACCGCCGATGCCGCCCATTCCTCCTGGCATATCATCACGCTCCTTTATTATGTGGGGTCAGACCCCGGGAAGAAATTATAAAAATAATTAAAATTCTATAAAAATCACACTTAAATTTTTAATAAAAAATTACCGGGGTCAGACCCCATCAGACTCCGGTGAAGGTGTCGCGCCGACCTCCTTCATCGTCGTCAGCAGCCCCGCCAGGCTCTGGATATCGGACGGTACGATGATCTTGGTCGCCTTGCCGTCCGCCGCCTTCGCAAACGCCTCCAGCCCTTTCAGCTGCAGCACCTCCGGACAGGGTTTCTTCTGATTCAATACTTCAATTCCTTCGGCGTTGGCCTCCTGCAGCATGACGATAGCCTTTCCATGGCCTTCCGCCTCGCGGATGGAAGCCTCCTTCGCAGCCTCAGCCTGCAGGATCGCCGCCTCCTTCGCGGCCTCCGCCCGCAGAATCTGGGACTCCTTCTCGCCCTCCGCGTTCAGAATCGCCGACTGCTTCCGGCCCTCCGCAACGAGGATCGCCGACTGCTTCTCACCTTCTGCGATCAGGATCGCTTCTCTTCGTTCCCGCTCAGCCTTCATCTGCTTCTCCATAGCGTCCTGGATCGCTGCCGGCGGCGTAATGTTCTTCAGCTCCACACGAGTCGTCTCAATGCCCCACACCGCGGTGGCTTCCTGCATGGAGGTACGCATATTCGTATTGATCGTCTCACGGCTGGTGAGCGTCTCATCCAGCTCCAGCTCACCGATGATATTACGGAGCGTCGTCGACGTCAGGTTCTCCATCGCCAGCATCGGATTATTCACGCCGTACGCGTAAAGCTTGGAATCCACCACGCGGAAATACAGAACCGTATCAATCCGCATCGTAACATTATCCTTCGTGATCACCGGCTGCGGTGCAAAGTCCACCACCTGTTCCATCAACGATACCCGGCGCGCCACCCGGTCCACAAAGGGGATCATGATATGAATGCCCGCCTCCATCGTCCTCTTGTATCGTCCGAAACGCTCAATCACATAGGTATGCGCCTGCGGCACGATACGGATCGCCATGACGAGCAGAAAAACAATGATCGCCACGACCACAATAATTGCAATAAGATGTCCCATAAAAATCTTCCTTTCTCCCATTCCCGGGAATATAACTTATCGGAAGCTGCGCAGGCAGCTAACGATAAAAGTCTGCGAAACAGGTTCTCATAATATAGCTTATATCTACTCTTCCTCCAGCAGAGGGGAACACATCCGCACCAGGCGGTTGTATGTATCAAAAAACTCAATGACCTTGACATTCACGCCATAGGCGGAACGCATATTCTCCTCGGTGATGACCTCATGGGCAAATCCGAACACCATCGGCGCCGCCCGCTGCAGCAGGCAGACCGTGGACTCGCACATGAACGCCTGATCCGGAGAATGCGTCGTCATGATCACGCCGAATCCCTTTTTCTTTAAGGATCGGATCTTACTCATCACACGCACCATATTCCCATAGTCCAGGTTCGATGTCGGCTCGTCCATGACAAGAAGCTGCGGCTCCTGCGCCAGTGCCCTGGCAATCATGACCAGCTGCCTCTCTCCGCCGGAAATATCCGTATAAACCGTATCGCGCAGATGCGTGATGCCCATGTCCACCATGGCCGCCTCGGCAATCTCATAATCCATCTCCGACGGCGTGCCGAAATAGCCGGTATTGCTGACCCGACCGAGAAGCACGACATCCTTTACTTTATACGGAAAGGGCGGATTATGGAACTGCGAGACATAAGCGATGTTCTGCGCGAGCTTCCGCGCCGACCATCCGATCATGTTCTCCCCGTTCATCTCAATCAGACCGTTCTGAGGCTTTAACAGACCCAGAATCGACTTAAACAGCGTGGTCTTTCCCACACCGTTCGGCCCGAGCAGACAGCAGATCTGTCCGGACTCCACAGAAAAATCCACACCGCGGAGCACCGGGGGAAATCCCTGATATCCACAGTCTACATTTGTAAGTTTCAGCTTCATTTGTCAACCTCATCTCTTTTACGATATCAATCGAAAATGACTGCCCCGCAGTCATCACCAGGACAGAAAACTCCGCCAGCCGCATATATACACGAAGCTCCTCTCCTTATGAGAAAAATTTCCATACCAGATGATTATACATCAAATTCCCATTATGCGGCAATGGAAGCCGCACGATATATTCATGCGACTTCCGGATATGATTATTCCATATTTTCATCAAGTTATTTCATTTTCGCATGCCACATTCTCATATCGGCCCGGTCATGCCATCGACCATTTCGCGGCAGCCCGTTTTCCGACGTACCCGCCGCCCTGACGACGGTGATATATTTCTGTCGATCACTCTCGCGATGGCCCGTTTCCCGTCCGCGGTGTATCACAGCCGGAAATACAAGATCAGGTACCTGAACGCTCCTGCGGCTTTTCGGACATTTCGATGAAAACCCTCATAATATCTGAGATAATCCGCATACTCTTCCTCTGTCACTTCCAGTCTCCCGTAATAGGCCTTCCGGTAAATTTCCGTCAGTCGGGCAAAATCCACGGTCTCCGCGTCGAATTTGCCCAGCTGCTTCGCGTTCACCGCCTGATATTCATCCAGCGTCAGGTTAGCCGCCCTTTTGCAGCCGGCCTTTTCCATGCCGAACATAAAAAATCCAAACAGATTCAGAACGCCGTCCGCCCGCGGGAGCCGGTCAATCTCCGCCAGCCATTTCTTCCGCAGGAGTTTCCTGGAATAAATGCCGAGGCAGACCAGCACAGCCGCCGCGATCACAAGGATGTACCAGTGCTTCGCCAGCTCGTAAGAGATGGCCTGCGCCCTCTCCGTAAAAGCAGCCGCGGTATCCTGCTGATTGCCGGCGTCCTCCTGCTCTTCCCGATCCGGCTCCTCATCGGTATCATTCATTTCTTCCTCTTCCTCTTCTTCCTCCTGTTCATCAGTCGCCATCTCCTGATCCGGCTCCTGTTCGGAGATCTTATCCCTGTCCACCTGCACCAGAACCGTAGATACGCCTATTTTTTCCAGTATCTCAAAGCTCATCAGCTGCTGGATCAGCTTCAGATCATCTGTAGGAGGATCTAACGGACGTATGATCCCGGCAAAAATACCGGTCGCGAGCAGCAGGGCCGCCAGGCAGACGCAGAGATTCTGCGCCATAAATCCGCAGAATCTCACCTTGCCGGTATGTGCCTTCAGAACGGACAGCACATAGACCCGGTAAAAGATCATCAGCCCGCAGCCGATCAGAAACAGCAGGTATGCCCAGACCTTCGTCGGAAACTGCAGAAAAGCCGCGCCTGCCTGCAAAACATTCCCGAACAGGAACAAAATAATGATCCCCGGACGAGTGCGGCAAACCAGGAAAACAGCAACAGCCACGGCCACCACGACAATATAGAATATCTGTGAGGCATTGTCCGCGTCATTGACAAAAATATTTGTCCCGCGGCACAGGATCACGGCGATGATCAGGGCGACAACACCTCCCGCGATACCGATCAGCGTCGTCCCTTTATTGATCGCCGCCAGCAGACAGATTGCGCTTGTGACAGCGACAAGGATAACCAGCACCGGCATCCGTTCCGCCACGTCGTCGATCTCAAATCCCGAAAGCACATTGACCGCCATGCCCACGCTGATCACTATACAGAGGATCAGATCCCAGCACCGGTATTGTAAATATTTCTTCATGACTCATCCTCCCCCGCATCCGTGCTTCCCGGCTGTCTGTTACCGGCCGTGGAAACCGCGTGCCACGGAACGCCCGCGTCATCCAGCGAGCGAAGCGGCGCCATGAGATTCTCCCGATCCCGACGGGCCAGCCGGTCCGGAAAAACAAAATACAGCTCCGGGCTCCGCTTCTGGCGCTTGACCGAGATCAGCTCCTGAATCATCTCCGACGTGAGACGCGAAGTACACAGAATCAGGTTCGTGCAACGGTTCGGCATCCTCGCCTCCTGGCTGATCAGCCTCGCGCCGTCCGGATATCCCGGTTCCGGCTCCGGCGTGATCACGTCAAAGCGCCGGATATATTCCATATCATTCGCCCTGCCTTTCGGAACCGACCGCCGGATCTCCTGCTGCTTATCACTGTAGATGAGCGAGTAGGTCACTTCGCGGTGAGACAGCTCCTCCAGCAGGGAAAACGCTGTTTCAACCAGCGAGTCGTACAGATCCATCAGTTCCTCCCGCTCCGCCGGGTATGCAGCGAAATCAAGCGCCACGGCAAAATCGCTCTGCCGCGTACTCTCAGAAAGCTTTGTCATATAGCCGAGCGAATGTGCCGAAAGCTTCCAGTGAATCTGCTTCATGGAATCACCCGGCGTATATTCACGCACACCGACATAGTCGATGCCGTTTGGCACGGTATTCCGGCTGTCCCTGCTGGAATCCAGAAAAATCTCTTCCTCCACCACCAGCTCTTCCATCGTACGGATCCGCGGCTTTACATACACTTCAAAATCACCGCTGACCGGAACCGGAAGACTGAAAAAGCCGAACATATCATATACTCTCAGATCCTTTAAGCCCACCCGGTATACGCCGATGTGCTTCATATCCATACCGAAATCAAACCCGCTGTCCGATCTGGCCGCGATCGTAAAATCCGTGTCCGTGGAGGTATCCACCCCGCCGAACAGATCCGAGATATAAAATCCTCCCTTCGCGTGCGGGCAGAAAAAAACAGAGCGGTTTTTTACTTTCAGTCCCAGCTCCACCGGGTCGCCGCGCAGACACTGCACGCTGTGCGCGTCCGTCACATTCGTCTCGATCTCAATCCTGCGCCTCACGGCAAACAGGATGAGCAGCGAAAAAATGAGCAGCAGCAGAAGGAAAAAGAAAGCCATGTATCCAAAGGCCGTATTGATATATCTGGCCGGAAAAAGAGCGGCGAGCAGCGCGAGGATCCATAAAACTACGATAAATATGAACTTTACCGTCGGTTTCATCTTCCCTTTCATCTCAATCCTCCATCATGGCAGGCACAACGATATCTCCCAGAATCGCCGCCATCACATCCTCCGGTCTTCTTTTTTCCGTCTTTGCCGCGTGGGTCAGCGTAATTCTGTGACAGAGTACATGGGGCGCCATGCATTTCACATCGTCCGGGAGGACATAATTTCTGCCCTGCGACATGGCATAAGCGCGTGAGAGCGCATACAGCGCAATGCTTCCTCGCGGACTGCTCCCCAGCTGAATGTCCGGGTGCTTCCTCGTCGCCGTCACGATATGTACGATGTAAGAAGCCACCTGACGGCTGACGATCACACGCTCCGTCTTTTCAATCAAATCGACGATCTGCGGCCCGTCCGTGACATCTGAGATCTGCTGCTTCGCCGCCTTGCCTCCGAGCACAACCTCCACCTCATCGTCAAAGGCGGGATATCCGAGAGACAGCTTGATCATGAAACGGTCGATCTGCGCCTCCGGGAGCTGATAGGTGCCCAGTGACTCGATCGGATTCTGCGTCGCCAGCACCATGAACGGCGGCTGCAGGCGGTATGTATTAGAATCCACGGTCACCTGACGCTCCTCCATGATCTCCAGCATACTGGACTGAGTCTTGGCGGTGGCCCGGTTGATCTCATCCGCGAGGACGATATTGCTCATGGCCGCACCCGGCCGGAACTCAAACTCCTGTGTTTTCTGATTATAAATCGAAAACCCGGAAATATCCGAAGGCATAACGTCCGGCGTGAACTGAATCCGGCTGAAATCGCAGGCGATGGATTTCGCCAGCGCAGATACCAGGCTGGTCTTTCCGACGCCCGGAATGTCCTCAATCAGCACATGACCGCCCGCCAGCATACACAGCACCACGAGCTCGATCTGTTCTCTCTTTCCCTTGATGACCGTCGCGATATTATTGATCACTGTGGTGATTTTTTCCTGCGCCGCCTTCGCCTCCTCCTCGGAGAGAGCCTCATAAGGCAGGTCAAGCGGCGGCATTGTCTGTATTTTTTTCATTTCCTTTTCCTCACATTTTTTGTTTTATGAAAGTCATCGATGAACCGTTTCCCAGACATACGGCACGTCACGAAACTGTAGTCTGACGACACTTTCATGTATAGAACCGGTCAAATCTCGGCGTGCAGATCCGGATGGGATTGCCCGCCTTGTCCAGTATTTCCAGTATCTGTATGTTCGCATGGTAGGCGGCATACAGATTCTTCTCCGTAATGACCTGCGAAGCCTGGCCGAAGATATACGGGTCGTTCCGGAACAGCATCAGCGTCTTCGCGTTGCACATAAACGCCTGATCCGGGATATGCGTCGTAAAGATGATGCACAGCCCCTGCCGCGCCAGCTCGCGAATCGCCTCCATCACGAGGATCATATTGCCGTAATCCAGGTTCGCCGTCGGCTCGTCGAGAATCAGCAGCTGCGGCTCCTGCGCGAGCGCCCGCGCGATCATGAGCAGCTGCCGCTCTCCGCCGGAGATATCCGTGTAGATCCGGTCTCTCAGATGCCGGATGCCGACGCGCTCCAGCGCCTGCTCTACCACCTCGTAGTCCTTTTTCGACGGCTGCCCGAGCGCGCTGATCTGACCCAGCCGCCCCAGCATCGCGATATCCCTGACCAGATAAGGAAAGGTCGGTATATGCGCCTGCTCCACATAGGCCATCACCTGAGACACCCGCCGCGGCGTCCACTTCGCGGTGTCCTCCCCGTCAATGCAGATCTTCCCGTCCAACAGCGGCAGAAGATGCAGAATCGTCTTAAACAGGGTTGATTTCCCGACACCGTTCGGTCCCAGAATACAGCATACTTCACTGGATGAAATGTCAAACGATATATTACTCAGCACCGGATGTCCCTGCGCATATCCGCAGGATACATCTCTCACTTCAAGCTGCATTATTCAAATCCCCTCCTTTGCCTCGTCAATACAACGAGAAATACCGGCATGATGCACAGACTGATGATAAAATTGACCGGCAGCTCCGTATTCTCAATGTAGATCATGGAGGACACGATGCGGCAGCCCAGCATCAGAATGGCGCCGAACAGCATGCTGCAGACAGATACACGCCGGAAATCTGCGCCCACCAGATAACGGGCGAGATGCGGGACAGCCATGGAGATCATGCCGACGTCCCCGCAATGTATCATCGCAGCCGTCACCATGATCACACCGCAGACCTGGCCGCCCATGCGCAGCCGCACGCCGTTGATGCCCTGCAGCTTCGCCTCATCCATGGAAAACCCCGCCCCGTTAAACCGGAACCGGATCAGGAACATGGGCAGTAGGCTGGCCACCATCGCGATGCCAAACGCGGACATGCTGACGACATCCGTCTTGATATCCGTCCCCATCGTCAGCTGCTGATAAGTCAGCAGATCATCGTCCTCCAGATTGTACATCATATAGGTCGTCACAACCTGAAATGCCTGTGAGACGACAGAACCCGCCATCACCATCTCGATCACAGAATAGGTCGCCCGCTTCCCGCCGGCGATCTTTCCCATCAGCAGAACGCCGCCCACGATGATGGCCGTCAGTATGTAACAGTATTTATAGCGTGTCAGCGGCATATAGATCGCCATCGTGCCGTAGAGCGTGATCATCAGGACATTGCCCAGCTGCACGCCCACGGTCGCACCGATGATGTTCGGCGACGCCATCGGATTTTTGTATACAGTCTGAAAGATCGCGCCCGCGAGCGCCACGCCCATGCCGGAGAGACAGAACATGATCGTCCGTGCCAGCCTCGTCAGACTGATGTGATAGTTCGGCAGCGACGCGATGATCTCCGACCGGTCCATCGAATACGGCAGGTTGAACAGATCCGAGAAAAACAGTCGGAGCGCCGTAAACAGATCGATAAATGTCTCCTTCGGGGAGATAAATCCCGGCGTGGACGTCTTAAAACAGAGACTCAGCAAAAACAGAAAGATCACCGCGACTCCGAGGCCGGCATAGATCACCCGGCTCTTTTTCAAATCCGCCTGACGGGTCTCCTCCACAATTGTCTCGCCGTGTTCCATATATTTCATGACATCTGCCCTCCTTTCCGGTTCAGCAGCACAAACACCATCACAAAGCTTCCGATAATGCTCGTGAACAGATTCAGCGAATCCGTCATACCCAGAACACGCGCCACGTCATAAATCACCGTCATCAGCAGCGCGCCGAAGGCGATGGATGCCGGAAAGAGTCTCCGGAAGTCCGGTCCGACCACCCTGCGGATGATCTGAGGAGACATGAAACCGATCATGCCGATATGACCCACATAGGCGGTCACGACGGCCGTCATCAGCGTCGAAGCCCCCATCATCAGCAGCTTATACATCCGGACATTCATGCCCATCGTCCGCGCGGCATCCTCGCCGAAAGAGAGCATGTTCATCTTGCCGGAAAAAATGGCAAGAACAACCATACACGGGATCAGCACCGCGCACATGGACAGCAGATGCTCCAGACTGTAGGCACGATCCAGCGATCCCATCGACAGACTCCGAAGAAGCTCGATTCTCTCGTCGGAGGGATTTTTAATGATAATATAATACTGTATCAGGGAACAGAAGCTGCCGATCACGGCGGAAAAAACCGTACCGGACAGAATCATCGCACTGGAAGAAATCTTCCCGTGTCCCGCGATGGTAGCAATGCCGACCACCAGCAAAACGCCGAAGAGACAACCTCCCAGCACCAACATCTGCTGCAGATTTCTTTGAAGATAGGACGCCTGCAGCGCCGCGTCCGCGACCTCACCGGCCGAATACACAGTGACGGTTTCCGTTGCCGCCGCGAACACAAGAACATAGATCATGTTTCCCAGCGTACCGCCGGACTGGATTCCCAGCGTAGAGGGTCCAGCCAGTACATTGCGGAAGGTACCCTGCAGCAATGCGCCGCAGGCCGCCAGAGACGCGCCGATCAATCCCACGATCAGATAACGGATGATCTGGAAATTGATTCCGCCAAACGTTCCGCCGCCGGTCATCAGCTGATAAATATTATTAATATTCTGCTGCGCGATCCGCAGCACATAGGCGAGCGAAAACTGGATCCGTATAGTAGACACCGAATAATCCATCACAAAGACCAGCGAAAACACAAATACGCCCGCGTAGATCAGAAACAGCAGAGCCACAATGCTCCATTTTATCTCCCGTTTCTTTTCACTTTTCTGAAACACGGAAACCTCTTCCGCAGACTCCCTGATATGTATGCGGTCATTTTCCGGTTCTCCTGTCTGTCTGTTCATTTCTTTCTCTCATTTTCTTTTGAATTCGCCGTCCGTATGACAGTCGGCGAAGCCGCTCCTATTCTCCCAGGATGGACGAGGTATCTACACTGATATGATAAAATGTACTGTAGAACTCGGAAACCATACTGCGAAGCTCAGACAGACTGACACCGCCCTCATCGCCCTGAAACTTACAGGAGAGCCAGGCTGCCTCCAGCGGCGCCTCGATTCCCTCTGTCCAGCTCGCGACGCCGGTCGGATTGACATAGATATCATACTCTCCGACAATTGAGCTTGTGATCGGGTTTCGACTGGCGCTTCCGTCGCTGAAGCTGTGCGCCTGCGTATTTCCGGTAGCGTCTGTATTTGTCCCGTAGACGCCCCAGTGGAAATCACTCTCAATTGACGACTTGATGGAGCTGTCAGCCACGACTATGGCCGGGTAATCGGACTCTCCCAGAGCTACTCCCGCTGTCGTTACAGTCAGAACCGTCCCATAGACAAACTTTCCGGTTCCGCCCGTCACGTAATGCAGCCAGTATCCGTTTACAAAAGGAACGACATAATAATTATCCAGTGCGCGGTTTGTCAAATTGGCATAACCCATACATTCATTTAGAGGATTAGCCTTTGCGCCCTTCCAGGCAATCGCCACACCGTAACCGGATCCGGATCCGATATCGGAGCCTGCCCACACGCCGCTTGTACTGTTTTTGATTTCCCAGTAAGCACTTTCATCCCAGGTTGAGATGAAAAGCGTCGTTTTCGCGCTTCCTCTTCCCTGCACAGAGCTGACTGTACTCTCCGCCCAGCTGCAGTACTGCTCCGCGATCTGCGATGCATTTGTACCTCCCTCGGAGGATTTGTCGCCCAGTACCTCCGCCACGAGCGTCACCGCGGCCTCAATATTCGAGACGGACGTAAAAGCATGGATGACCACATAGGAGATTTCCGCCTCCTCCAGCGCCTCGATCTGCTCTGTGGAAAAGGTTCCCTGCCCGCTGATCTCAAAGCAGACGTCCGGCTTCGCGGCAATCAGCGCCTCGAAGTTTGCGGACGTGATCGTAGAAGAACCGTCTCCGTCCCACCATGTTTTCACATCCGAGAACCCCTGAGAGGAAAACGCGCTCTGCGCCAGACTGCTCCCCGTGAAGCTGCCGGATGAGGCCATCAGACGGCCGCTGCCGCCGAGCATCTCCACAATGACGGCTGCCTCCCCCACAGCGGTCACGGTATCCACATCAACCGGGACTTCCACATACTCTCCTCTGGCGTCCACGATCTGCTTTTTCTCCTTCTCCTGCGAGGGTTCGACATCTGTGCCGGACTCGGCATCATCCTCCAGACTGCCGTTTCCTCCGGTCTCAGTCTCATTGTCTTCCCCGGAGCCGGTATCTTCACTGCTTCCCTCCCCGGAGCCGCTGTCGTCCTGATCCTCTGTCTCAGAACTGCCCGCAGCGGTGCCGTACTCCGCAGTACCTGTCGTATCCGCGTTCTCGTTGTAGGTTGAATCATACGTCTGATCCGCCACATCCGTCCCGTCTCCGCTCAGGGCGTCCTCCCTGGTCTGATCCCGTTTCGAATCTGAATCGTCTATCTCTTCCTGCGGCGCCAGATCCTCATCCTGATCCTCATTCTCCTCATCATTATCAACAGACTCTGTCTGCGTATCCTCGTCCACCTCGTGATCCTGCTCATAGACCGTCTGCACCAGAACCGGACTCTTCCTGCATCCCGCCTGAGAGACAACCAGACACCCCGCAATGACCAGCAGAAGTATTTTGCTCATTTTTTTCTGTCTATCATTTTATTATCCTGAAAATTCCCATGCACAATCCTGTGCATGCAACAGCAGAGAGCCGCCCGCTGCCGATTGACTCAGCCGTGAAGCGGCTCTCTATTACGTGAGCACTACATAAACTACATTAAGATATTGCCTGAATATCAGTCACCGTACGCAACAATCGCTGTCATATCCATCATCCGGCCCGATTACTGCCATTTGATAACAAATGTATTGTTGTTTCCCGTAGCCTGCGGAATCAGAACGTAATCACTGAGTGACGTATCCTCAATGCCGCTCTGTAAGTACAGCTTTGTTCCGCGGCGAAGCGCCAGCTCATCAGAACCGCTGTTGTCCCAGTCGCCGACCAGGGCCTCATCGGATGACGTGCCAAGACCGGTCACTGTAACATCCGCTACTGTGGACTCAAATGTCGCGTCATTCGAGAAGAAATATGTGGTGCCGTCGCGGCGTGCGCAGATGGTAACGGATCCGTCGCCGTCCCAGTCGCCTACCAGAATCTCGTCGGTTTCTCTGCCGTAATCCAGCACAACCGCAGCCTTCGTGGAAGTAAGGTCATTCGAGAAGTAGTAGGTGTTTCCGCGGCGTACGCAGAGCGTATCCTTGCCGTCGTTATCCCAGTCGCCTACCAGAACCTCGTCTGTATCCTTTCCGTAATCCAGCTGCACATCTGCTGTCGTGGATGTAAATGTGGTGTCACTCGAGAAGTAGTAAGTATTCCCGCGGCGTACGCAGAAGGTCTCCACACCGTCGCCGTCCCAATCGCCGATCAGTATCTCATCTGTCGACCTGCCGTAATCCAGCTCCACACTGTAAACCGTATCTCCCAGCTGCTCATAGAGATAGAAGGTGTTTCCGCTGCGGATACCGATCGTATCCCCGGCAACCGTCTCAACCGTCTCTTCCACCAGCGCATTTTTCGCAGATACCAGAGCCGCTCTGATTGAATTCACTTCACTCTGTGTAAAGTAGGAGGAGTTGTTCATCACGGTCTGCGCATTGGTCAGCGCCGCCTCATAATCAGCATAGCTGTCCTCGGTGTAAGAGTCAGCCTTCGCCGTGATCGTATCAGAATCCGCCATCGCGCTCGCGAGAGCACTCAGCTTCAGACCCGAAGAATCAACAGAGGTATAGTTCTTGGAAGAACCAGCGGCAATCCCGGACTGATCCTCCGGCCATACCGTGGTCAGAGCCGTCTCAGCGAAATCCGAGAAGTTGTCATAGTAGTATTCCTTGCCCTGTGCCAGCTTTTCATTGATCTCATCGGTGTTGTAGTCGCTCAGGTCGGTGCTCATACCCTCCGGAAGCGTCACATCGGAGAATGTGGTGTTCGTGATACTCTGCAGAGAATCAAAATCTGACACATGATAGAACTGCTCATAAAAGTACGCGCACATCTCAACCGGGTCAATGTCCAGCATATCACTGTACATATAGCCGATAAAGTAGCCGAAGCCCATACCGTTCTCAATGGAGTTCATCGTGATACCGTAGATGGAATCCGGATTCGAGGTGATGACCATCATATCCTCGATGTCAGTCTCATCATAACCGCTCACCTCAAGAGCCGCGATCAGACCTTCCTCGGTATTCGGCAGAGCCGTGTCGTCAGAGCCGCCGCCGTTGGAACCGGAAATAATCACAACATCCGCCGTCAGCAGCTGCTCGCCGGTAACGCCCGTCGTGCCGACCTCTGCAGCGATGTTGTCAGATACCAGAGCCACATACTCTACGCCGCGAACCGTGGACGTCGCATCCTGGGAAGCCGCGTCAGCGAGAGTGAATGTGCCGTCAGAGTTAATGTTCTGCACAACCGCCACCGTCTTCTTCTCAAGGCCCTGATTCTCCAGCTCGGACAGCACGTAAGTGGACACGCCGCACACATAATCGCCGAACTGCTCTGCGATTTCGATCGGATCGCCGTAACGGCCGGTCTTGCCGGTCTTCGCAGTGATAACATTCATGACATTCGCCGTCTCATTCAAAGCCGAGATCATATCATAAGTCGTCGTCGTGGTATAGGAAACCAGATACGGTGAGTAATCCTCATCACCCTCCTGATAATAATCGTCGCCCAGTCCGTCGCGAATCGCCTGGATCAGCTCATCATAGCCATCCAGATCATCCGCTGAATTGCTGGAGGAAACGCCGATCAGAACATCCGGCCGCCCCGCCAGCGAGATGGATGTGCCGTACTCGTCAATGATCGTCGTATCTGCCTTCGCGGGACTCGCAGCGACATTGTTCTCCGGAATGATCACCGCGTCCTCGGACAGTTCCAGACCATTCTCCTCAGCATAAAAATTGTAAAAATAATTATAATAATACGGATCCGGGCTGTCATTCGCATCCGTGCCGAACACGCCGAGCATCAGCTTCGTCTTGGCCTCCTCCAGCGATGTCGGCATGCTGCCGTTGATCATGCTGAATCCGCAGCAGGTGTTCATTCCCAGAATCTCCGGAAGAACGGATCCTGCTCTGTGAACGGAAGCGGTGATAATGTTATCATCCACTTCCATCGGTGATGTCGGAGGCTCGAAATTGTAATCCGCCGCCAGAGCGGAGATGCCGGAACCCGCGACCATAGCTGCCGATACAGTGACAGCAAGTGCTCTCTTGAAAGCTTTCCTTTTCTTCATATAGGTTCTCCTTTCCTCAATATGTACAAAACAAAGCTGTCTGAATATCTGAATATAAAAAATCCAATTGAAAAGCATCATACTGAAGAATCTGCTATCAACCAGACTTACGTGTAGTGCTGCTGCGTGTTGAACAACTTTGTTTTGCATAATTTGTACAAAAAAATTATATCATACAGCGGTAAAACGATTCAATTTATTTCGATTCTTCGGTTATGCGTGTTTCGAAAATTGTAATCCATTCGTTGCATAACCGTCCGATAAAAATAAGATGCGCAGGTTCTGTTAGCGGAAACCTGCGCATCTTACTTTACACT
>JAJQEU010000066.1:0-1217 GCA_021201535.1 Clostridiales bacterium
AGTTTATAGCCCGGACAGTAAAAACTCTCATCGAGCGATACCAGATTCTCCTCGAGAGCCGCAGCCGTTGTAATCACCTTAAAGGTCGAACCCGGCTCATAAGTGTCGCTGACAGACGGATTTCTCCACATCTCATTCAGCAGATCCTGTTCCTCCTCATCCGTCAGGGTTTCTGCGATATCCGTATCTAAAATAAACGGATCGTTTAAGTTATATTCGGGGACATTCACCATCGCGAGTATCTCCCCGTTCTGCGGATTCATCAGAATGATGCTGACCGCATCCGCTTCCTTTTCCTCCAATACAGTCTCTGCCGCCTGCTGAACGTAGCACTGGATATTGTAGTCGAGACTGGTCACCAGATTATTTCCGCTGACCGGCTCCTGCCGCCGCTCACCCGCCGCCTCGATCTCGATGCCGGACGCATCCGTCAGCGTCAGTATTTTCCCGGCCGTGCCGGATAAATATTCGTCGTACATGACCTCCAGTCCCAGGATACCCTGATTATCGCTCCCGGTAAAGCCGATCACTCTGGAAGCCAGCTCATCGTAGGGGTAATAACGCTTATAATCCACATCTACCTTTACCCCTGCAAGATCACAGGCAAGTATCGCGTCGCCCGTCTCTTTGGAAACATTGGTCTTAATGCGCTCAATGGAGCTGACCTTCTCCACTCTCTCCCGCACCGCGTCCTCTGACAGGCCGAGTTCTTCCGACAGTACGCGTATGACCGTCTCCGCATCCTCAATCTGCGCATGAATCACGGATATGGTGCAGACAGACTGGTTGGACGCGAGAACGACCCCGTTCCGGTCCAGGATCTCCCCGCGCGCCGCTTTGATGCTCCGCTCTCTCTCATGCAGATCCTCCGCCTTCTGTCCATAAAACTCCGACCGGAAGATCATGATCCATGTCAGCCTGCCGGTCAGGAAAATCAGGAGGCCGAGAATAACAAGTACCATAACGAGCATCTTTTTCTTCTGAAATGTCCTGATACGTTTCAAAACCGTGCTCCGAAACTGCCATTTATTACAGTCTATTCGGATTCTGCTCTGCTATGCCCTGACTCGGCGGTTACTCCCCGCTTTCTTCCGAAGGATCAGCTGCCGCATCCTCCCCGGTTTCGCCGGCCTCATCCCCGGTGCCGTTATCTGCCTCGTCTGTGTCTGTCCCGTCCGAGGTGCCGTTATCCGCCTCGTCCGTGTCCGTCCCGTCCG
>JAJQEU010000066.1:1317-6437 GCA_021201535.1 Clostridiales bacterium
GTCCCGTCCGAGGTGCCGTTATCCGCCTCGTCCGTGTCCGTCCCGTCCGCTTCTGTCTGCGTGGTTCCGTCCGCATCAGTTCCCTCCTCGCCATCTGTTCCGCCGATGATATTCAAATCGGCGTTGATACCGGTCAGCTCCTGATCCGGGTAAATATTCAGATAAGGAAGCGCCTCCTCCAGAATCTCCCGTACCACATTCTGAGCATAGGAACTGTGCGCCTGATCCTCCACATTCGGAGCATCGATCACAGCATAAATAACAATCTCGGGATCCTCAGCCGGCACGGAACCGATAAAGGAAACCACATACTCGCCGTCCGCGCGCACGCTTGTCGCGTTGCCGTCCTCGTCCAGCACATATTTCTCGGCGGTACCCGTCTTGCCGCACATGGAATATCCATCCACCTTCGCAGTCGAGCCGGTACCCTGCTCGACAACATTTGCAAGAAACTGAACAAGCGTCGCCGATGTCTCCTCCGAGATCGTTCTCTTCAGCAGCGTCGGCTCGATGCTCTCCACGGTGTTGCCGTCCTCATCCTCGATCTCCAGAGCCACATGCGGCAGATAATAATTCCCGCCGTTGACAATAGAACAGTACGCGCTGGCCAGCTGGATCATCGTCACATTAAAGTTCTGTCCGAAGGCATTGGTCGCCAGGTTGATCGTCGTCAGATTCTCCTCCGAATAAATCAGGGAAGATGTCCGGGCTTCTCCGGGCAGATCGATATTCGTCTTTAATCCAAAATTAAACAGCTGCTGATATTTTGCAAAATTAGACGCCCCGATCAGATAGGAAATCTGCATCAGCGCATCGTTGCAGGAATTCTCCAGTGTCTCCGACAGCGTCTCCATGCCATGGCCGCTGCGGTTCACGCAGTGGATCGTATGGCCGGAAATCTGCTCGTAACCGTCACAGTAAAAGGTCATGTCCGCCGTGACCGTGCCGGTATCCAGCCCGCAGGCGATCGTAAACGGTTTTGCCGTGGATCCGGGCTCATAGGTATATGTAATGCAGAAATTCTGCTTCAGAGCCTCCACCGCTTTCGTAATGGCTGTGTCGTCCATCTCCTCGATCGCCTCGATAGAGTTGAACAGAGAAAGGTTCGCCAGATTCATGACCTCGGTGTCGCTCATGTCGCCCAGTTCATCCTCTGAGTAGTACTGCGACAGGGCAGAGATGGTTCCCTCATCGTCCAGAATCGTATAATCATAATTCGGATAATCTGCCATGGCCAGCACCTCACCGGTATCCGGATCCATCATAAGCACCGCGATGTGCTCGGCGCCGCCGCCCTCCTCGGCATTATCAGTCAGCGTGTCATAGAACTCCCTGATCTTTTCCTCCACGATGGACTGCAGGTTGGCATCAATCGTGGATACCACTGTCTCTCCGTTGACCGCATCCTTCACGGCCACCTCATAGTTCGAATCCGAATTCAGATAACCATACTGCCGGCCGTCCGTTCCGTTCAGCACATCATTGTAAGAATCCTCGATTCCGCCGACGCCGACGTTTCCGGACGCTGTGTAGCCGATCAGCGCGCTCGCCAGAGAACCGTAAGGATACTCCCTCACATACTCCTTCTCAAACCAGATGCCTTTGATCAGGGAGTTTTCTTCCTGCATCTCCTCAAAGGCTTCCACCTCCTCGTAGGAGAGATCTTCCGCAATCACATAATAGGTGCTGTCCGGGTTTTCAGATATATATGTCCGTATTTTTTCAAAGGTCAGCTGCGTTTTATTTCCGTCCGAGTCCTTCACGATTCTCAGCTCATCCTCGTCAAAACACGCCTCAAGCGCCGCCATGGTCGGTTCCAGGTAATCTTCTTTATAATTGATCACCGTGCAGTCCAGAATGATGTTGTAGACGTCTGTACTGGTGGCCAGAACCGTTCCCTTGCGGTCTGTGATGTCTCCCCGCCGATACGGTATCGTTGTGCTGGAATATTCCTGATTGTTGAGAACGATCTTCTCATAGCGGTCTCCGCTCTTTACATCTACAAAAACCAGACGCCCGACCAGTACTGCCAGGCATCCAATCACAATCACGAACAGAACCGCCAGCTTCTTTTTCATGCGGAACAGAAACGGAAACTGTATCTGCGTTTTCTTTTTTCTTTTTTTCCGTGCTGCCATATGCGGTCATCCTCTCGTCATTCAGGAACTGTTCCTTACTGCCTGCTATCCGTCAATCAGAATCCACATCTGAATACTGATTCATATAATCACTGTTCTCCACCGAGTAATACTGAATCTGGGAGGAGGACGGATAGACCAGTCCGAGCTCCGCCGCGCGCTGCTTTACTTCCGCCAGCGTCATCCCTGACTCCAGACGATTCTCTGCCGCGTCATTCTCTGATTTCAGATCACTGATCTGTGTCTCAAGGGAAGTAATGGCAGACATGTGTGTCGTAATATCTGACTGCAGATGAACGAACAGAATGCACGCGCAAAAACAGATGGCAGTCACAACCGTCAGGAACAGCACATAACTCAGATTGATCGTCATGGTGCGTTCACGATTTCTCTTCGCAGAGAGGCGGCGCTCGCGATCCCGGATGATCTCCTCCCTGGATTTTTCCGGCAGAACCGGCTGCCTGTGCGGTACGGTCTGCCGGCGATTCGGTGCGGCTTCCTGCCGGTTTGGCACAGCGCCCCGACGGTTCGGTGCGGCCTGCTGCCTGTGCACCGTATTTCCTTCTATATACATCGGATTTTCACGATTCGTTCTTTGCGCCATGATCATACATCCTCTCTCATGCGTTCGCAGCTGTCTTAGTCTTCATCACAGTTACGAAAAATCCAGTCAAAACAGAAGCTGTCGTCTGTTCACGCATCCTGCGCTCTCTCAAACACGCGCAGCTTCGCGCTCTTTGCCCTCTGATTGTATTCCGTCTCTTCCGCCGAGGGAAGTACGGGTTTTCTCGTCAGCATTTTCCCTTTTGATACCTTTCCGCAGACGCAGACCGGAAAATTGTCCGGACAGGTACAGGGATTCTCATTTCTCTTAAAATTCGTCTTCACGATCCGGTCTTCAATCGAATGGAACGTGATCACGCAGAGCCTGCCGCCCGGTCTTAACCGGTCGATCATCCCGTCCAGCGAATCGGCAAGCACCTCTATCTCCCGGTTCAGCTCAATCCGGATCGCCTGGTAGGTGCGTTTCGAGGGATGACCCCCCGTCGCCCTCACCTTCGCAGGGATGGCCGCACGGATAATCTCATTTAATTCGCCCGTGGTCTCAATGGGCCTGTTCCGTCTCGCCGCCACGATATGCTTTGCGATATTTTTCGCGAAACGATCCTCGCCGTAGTCCCGGATCATGCGGTACAGCTCCTGTTCGCTGTAGGTCGCCAGAATATCCCGCGCCGTCCTGCTCTGCCGCTGATCCATCCGCATATCCAGCGGCGCATTCTCCTCCCTGTAAGCAAATCCGCGGGCGGGCGTGTCCAGCTGATAAGAGGATACACCCAGATCCAGCAGGATCCCGTCTGCCCGGTCGATGCCCAGATCCGCGAGCCGGTCACACATCTCGCTGTAGTTGCTGCGGATGATGGTCACCTGTTCGCCGAAAGGCTTCAGACGCTCTGTGGCTGCCGCGATGGCATCCGCATCCTGATCGATACCGACCAGACGTCCTCTGTCCGAAAGCCGGCGGCAGATCTCATAACTGTGTCCGGCTCCGCCGAGCGTGCCGTCCACATAAATACCGTCCGGATCCGTGAGCAGCGCATCCAGGGTCTCATTCAGAAGTACGGGAACGTGTTCAAAATCCATCTTTGCCTCCGGTTTTCCTCGCTCCGTGCAGGTTCATCAGAGCATCAGCCCCAGATCTGCCATGTGCTCTGCGATCTCATCCATATCATCAAACTCGTTCTCCTGCCAGTTCTCCGTGTTCCATATCTCGATCCGGTTTCCGACACCGGCCAGCACAACCTCCTTCTGCAGACCCGCGTATTCGCGCAGTTTCGGCGGGATCAGTACCCTGCCCTGCTTGTCCACCTCGCAGTCGGCTGCTCCGGCGAAGAAGAAACGCATAAACTTCCTGGCATCCTTATTGGCCGACGATACATTCCTGAATTTGCTTTCGATGTTCTCCCACTCCTCATTGGAGTAGACAAACAGACAACCGTCCATCCCCTTGGTGACAACAAACTCTTCCCCGAGGATCTCGCGAAACTTGGCCGGCATGATAATCCGTCCCTTCGCATCAACAGAATGGTTGTACTGTCCCTTGAACATCAAAAACACCTTCTTTCGCGGCGGGATTTGAAGTGAACGGGTGGAAAGTTATCCACAAAGTTATCCACATTATCCACTTTGTGGCATTTTCCACCACAAATCATCCACTTCGCGCCACTTGTAACCCATTCTAAAGCATTTCCATTTAAAAATCAATAGGAAGTTTCCTCAATAATAAGAAAAGAACCGAAGCTTCCCTTACAGAAACTTCGATCCTTTTTTCATGTCCGATTCTTATTCTTTTATTTCTTTTCTGAGTTCCCGGATGCGCTCGACCGGTTCTTCCAGGGCATCTGCGATCTGCTCCTCAGTCTGACCTTTTGCCAGCTTGCGCTCAACCAGAGATATTAATTTCTGTTTCACTGCCTCCTGCTTCGTTGCCTCAGCTTCCTGTTTCGCCGCTTCGGCTTCCCGCTTCACCGCTTCGGCCTCCCGCTTCACCGCTTCGACTTCCCGCTTCGCCGCTTCGGCTTCAGCCCGGGCCTGCGCGGTATTCCGCCGCTCTGCCTGTATATCCATCTTCTCCAAATTCTCAAATAAATATCCCATACGGCACTCCTCCACTGATTCTGCATACTGGTTTGCTTCTTCCACAGGTACGTTCATTGTTCTTTTAAAAAGGCTGCCGCGCGAAGTGTTTTCGCGCGGCAGACTGTCCTACTGGCCTTCTGTCCTTCCGGCCTCCTTTCTTATTCAACGCTCAGCGTCACTGCTTCGCTCACTGCCATGTTCCCGTCCTCGTCCGTGACCACGCAGCGGTACTGCTGGCCGTCGCGTGCGTCCGTGATGGGTACGGAGACCGTCGCCGTGTCGGCTCCGGCCATGCCGGAATCCCTCCAGGTCGAGGCACCGGCGTTCAGGTACTGCCACTGGTAA
>JAJQEU010000124.1 GCA_021201535.1 Clostridiales bacterium
AAACAGCAAAAAGAGCAATTCAGTCCGTATGTCGCCGGAAAATATACGGACGAAAACAGCAAAAAGAGCAATTCAGTCCGTATGTCGCCGGAAAATATACGGACGAAAACGTCAAAAAGGGCAAATTCGTCCGTATGGTGCCGGGAAATATACAGACAAAATCGACAAAAACAGCATCTGGATACATACAGGCGGTCGTAATCAGCCCTGCCTGCAAAATCGACCGCTTACAGAGAAAAACAAACGCTCCCGTCATATCTGTTTATAGATTTCGAGCCAGAGGGCTTCACTTCAGCTTCCGACTACCAGCCACCACGCAGTGGCTTGCCCTTGATTTGCCGGGGAAATATGATACAATCACATGCACCGACGGCGACATATACTCAGATACTGTTTATGAGTTCTTCGCCGTCGGTATGCTTTTTACCGCGTATTTCCCCGGCAAGTCAAGGGTGGCGTGGCTTTGCTCCTGCAAGCCAGTGTTAATATACTGTATCTTCAACCATATCACTATAGGTGATAAGTCAGTTCCCCACCCCATGAATAGTAACCAGCTTCAAATTATCCACCGCTCTGCATTTTCTTTTGATTTTGCTTCAAATGTGATATACTGCTATTAATGCACCAACAAACCGAAACATAAGGGTGCTGTACTTCCATTAAGAATGAAGGAGGACGAATATGATTGTCTATTATACCGGCACCGGTAACAGCCGTTACTGCGCACAGTTTCTCGGAAGAGAACTGGACGACGAGGTGATTCACGCGTTTGATTTTATAAGAAACGGCACGGAGGCAGAACTTTTTTCTGAAAAGCCCTGGATATTCGTTTCTCCGGTCTATGCGTGGAGGCTGCCGAGGATCGTTATTGAATTTCTGCGCCGCGGGCATTTTTCGGGCAGTCGTCAGGTCTACTTCGTCATTAATTGCGGCAGCGATATCGGCAATGCCGGGAAGCAGATCCGCAGCCTTTGCCGTGAAAAGAGCTTTGATTATAAGGGAACCTTTCCGATCGTCATGCCTGAGAATTATATTGTCATGTATGATGCGCCCGGAGAAGAAGAAGCACGCAAAATCATCCGAGATGCGGCCAGCCCGCTCAGACAATGTGCAGAATATATCATACAGGGCGTGGATTTCCCCGAAATAAAGGCCGGTGCGGTGGACCGGCTGAAATCAGGCATTGTGAATGACGCATTCTATTTCTTTTACGCAAAAGCCGGAAAATTCCACGTGTCGGATGCCTGCGTCGGGTGCGGCAAATGCCAGCGCAGCTGCGTACTCAACAATATTCACATTCACAACGGAAAACCTGTATGGGGCGGTCACTGCACCCATTGCATGGCATGTATCTGCGGCTGTCCGGCCAAAGCAATCGAATACGGCAGGAACAGCGTCGGCAAGGTGCGCTACCAATGCCCTGACTGATTGCTTCTAAAATAGAATCCCGCTTCGCGGGATTCCTGCGCTGCCGCGTCTGCGTAAGCAGACATCTTCCTTTGCGCGGCATGTGCTCTTCACTTCGTTCCGGTCGGCGCTAAGCGGATGTCCACCGGACATCCAGCGCCCTCGCGGAGCGTTTTTTGTATCATAGGACGCACTTTCCTATGATACAAAAAAACGAGGCCGCCGGCATCCGCCGGCGGCTCAACTCTTCACTTCCCGCTGCGCTCAGATAATCAGATAACTACACACGAATGCCTACTGCACCGACAGATAGCTGTAGTCCATCAGCGCCTCATCCACCTCTTTGGCCGCCTCGCGTCCCTCGCGGATCGCCCACACGACCAGAGACTGCCCGCGGTGCATGTCGCCCGCCGTGAATACCTTTTTCACATTGGTCTTATAAGATCCCGGCTCTGTATCCACGTTGGTCCGCGCGTTCAGCTTCACACCGAAGTCGTCGGCGATGTAGCTCTCCGTTCCCAGGAATCCGGCCGCGATCAGGACGAGATCCGCGTCCAGCCTCTTCTCCGTCCCCTCCACGGGAACCATCATGAAACGCCCGGTCTTCTCATCCTTTTTGCTCTCCAGCTTCACCGTGATGATGCCCTTCAGGTTTCCGTTTTTATCCTTTAAAAACTCCTTCACCGTCGTGGTGTAGATGCGCGGGTCGTGCCCGAACATGGCGATGGCCTCCTCCTGGCCGTAATCGGTCTTGCAGACCTTCGGCCACTCCGGCCACGGGTTGTTTTCCGCCCGCTCATCCGGCGCCTTCGGCATCATCTCCAGCTGCGTCACGCTCTTCGCGCCGTGACGGATCGAGGTGCCCACACAGTCGTTCCCGGTGTCGCCGCCGCCGATGATGACCACATGCTTTCCCTTCGCGGAGACATATTTTCTGTCCTTCAATCCGGAATCCAGGAGGCTCTTCGTCGTCTGCGCGAGGAAATCCACCGCAAAGTAAATCCCCTTCGCGTCCCGGCCCGGCGCGCCTATATCGCGCGGGTTCTTCGCGCCGCAGGCGAGCACGACAGCGTCGTAATTTTTCAGGATATCCGCCGCCTTCTCATCTTTTCCGACATTCACGCCGGTCAGGAAGGTGATGCCCTCCTCCTTCATGATGTTCACCTTGCGCTCAATGATCTGTTTCTCCAGCTTCATATTCGGAATGCCGTACATGAGCAGGCCGCCGACCCGGTCGTCCTTCTCATAGACCGTCACAAGATGCCCGCGCTTATTCAGCTGGTCCGCCACGGCCAGGCCGGACGGGCCGGAGCCGATGACCGCCACTTTTTTGCCGGTGCGCGTCCTCGGCGTCTTCGCGGCCGCATAGCCCTTCTCATAAGCGTTCTCGATCACGCCGTGCTCATTCTCGCGGACCGAGACCGGCTCATCGTGCAGACCGCAGGTACAGGCCTTCTCACAGAGCGCCGGGCAGACGCGGGAGGTAAACTCCGGAAAATTGTTCGTCTTGATCAGGCGCTCATAAGCCTGCTGCCAGTTCCCGTGATAAACCAGATCATTCCACTCCGGCACCAGATTGTGGAGCGGACAGCCGCTGGCCATGCCCATAATCATCATACCCGACTGGCAGAACGGCACGCCGCACTCCATACAGCGCGCGCCCTGCAGCTGCTGTCTCTCTTTGGAGAGATAGACATGAAATTCATTAAAATTTTTAATACGTTCCTTCGGGTCGATATCCTTGCTTACTTCCCGGTCATAATCCAAAAATCCTGTTGGCTTTCCCATCTTATCTCCCCTCCTCAGCTCTCAAATTTTGAATAGAATGCTTCAATCTGTGCCTGCTCGACGTTATAGCCCTTTTCCTCCATCTGGACGATGGCCGTCTGCATATGATAATAATCATAAGGTATGATCTTCTTGAATTTCGGCAGATACTCGCCGAAGTTGTCGAGGATCTCTTTGCCCTTTTCTGAGTTCGTCAGCGTCACATGCTCCTGAATCAGGCCCTTTAACTCCAGCACGTCATATTTATTTGTCAGATTCTCCGTGAAAACCATCTGCTTGTTCGTCCTGGTGTAAAGATCGTTATCCTCATCCAGCACATAGGCCACGCCGCCGCTCATGCCGGCCGCGAAGTTCTTGCCGGTCTTTCCGATAACGACGACACGTCCGCCGGTCATGTACTCACAGCCGTGGTCGCCCACGCCCTCGACGACGGCGACCGCACCGGAGTTGCGAACGCAGAAACGCTCGCCGGCCACGCCGTTGATAAACGCCTTTCCGCTGGTCGCGCCGTACAGCGCCACATTTCCGATGACGATATTCTCATCCTGCCTGAAACGGACGCCCTTCGGGGGATAGACGATCAGCCGGCCGCCGGAAAGTCCCTTTCCGAAATAATCGTTGCTGTCGCCGACCAGCTCCAGCGTCAGTCCCTTCGGGATAAACGCGCCGAAGCTCTGTCCGCCCGCGCCGGTACATTTCACGATATAGGTGTCATCCTCCAGCGTATCCTTGTAACGGCGTGTAATCTCCGCGCCGAAGATCGTTCCGAAAGAACGGTTCGTGTTGGACACGGTGATATCGATGCTCCGTTTCTGCTTCTGTTCCAGGGCGGCGCCCATCTGTTTTAAGAGAATCCTCTCGTCTGCGGACTTCCCGAGTTCAAAATCATATATTTTCTTCGGATCAAAAATAACCTTATCCTTAGGTCCGGCAAACGGATTGCGCAGCATGTTCGTCAGATCCAGCTTCGCCGCGTGTCCGGTCAGATTGTCGCGTACTTTTAACAGGTCGCTTCGGCCTACCAGTTCATCCACGGTGCGCACGCCGAGCTTCGCCATGTGCTCCCGCAGCTCCTCGGCGATAAAGCGCATAAAGTTGATCACATACTCCGGTTTTCCCGAGAAACGCTTCCGAAGCTCCGGATTCTGCGTCGCGACGCCCACCGGACAGGTGTCCAGGTTGCAGACGCGCATCATCACGCAGCCCATCGTCACCAGCGGCGCCGTGGCAAAGCCGAACTCCTCCGCGCCGAGCATCGCCGCGATGGCGACGTCCCGGCCGCTCATCAGTTTGCCGTCCGTCTCGATGCGCACTTTATTCCGCAGTCCGTTCATGATCAGGGTCTGATGCGTCTCGGCCAGCCCGAGCTCCCACGGCAGGCCCGCGTTGTGGATCGAGCTCTGCGGAGCCGCCCCGCTGCCGCCGTCATAGCCGGAGATCAGGATGACCTGCGCGCCCGCCTTCGCCACGCCGGCCGCGACCGTGCCGACGCCGGCCTCAGACACGAGCTTGACGGAGATGCGCGCTTTTTTATTCGCATTCTTCAGATCAAAGATCAGCTGTTCCAGATCCTCGATCGAGTAAATATCATGATGCGGCGGCGGCGAGATCAGCGACACGCCCGGTGTGGACATACGCGTCTTCGCAATCCACGGATAAACCTTCTTGCCCGGCAGATGTCCGCCCTCGCCGGGCTTCGCGCCCTGCGCCATCTTGATCTGAATCTCCTGCGCGCTCACCAGATACCGGCTGGTAACGCCGAACCGTCCGGACGCCACCTGCTTGATCGCAGAGCAGCGGTTGCTGTCCAGCCGCTCCAGGCTCTCGCCGCCCTCGCCGGAATTTGATTTTCCGTGGAGCGTATTCATGGCGATAGCCAGACATTCGTGCGCTTCCTGTGAGATAGAACCGTAGGACATGGCGCCGGTCTTGAAGCGGGTCACGATGGAATCCACGCTCTCGACCTCCTCGATCGGCACGCCCTTCTTCGGATAATCAAAATCCAGCGTCCCGCGGATATTCATGATACTGTTCTCATCATCCACCAGATCCGTGTACTGCTTAAACAGCCCGTAATCGCCGCGCCGCGTGGACTGCTGCAGCAGATGGATGGTCTGCGGGTTGTACAGATGCTCCTGCGCGCCGCTCCGCATTTTATGCCGTCCGACGCTGTCCAGCGTCTTTTCCGTGCCCAGCCCCAGCGGATCATATGCCTTGGAATGAAGCACATCCACATCCCGCTCGATATCCGCCATGGTGATGCCGCCGATGCGGCTGACCGTCTGGGTAAAATATTTATCAATGACCGATTTGTCAATGCCGATCGCCTCGAAAATCTTGGAACCCTCGTAGGACTGCAGCGTAGAAATACCCATCTTGGAAGCGATCTTTACAATGCCGTGCATCACCGCGTAGTTATAATCATCAATAGCGGCATAATAATCCTTGTCCAGCATATGGTCGTCGATCAGCTGCTTGATCGTATCCTGCGCCAGATACGGGTTGATCGCGCAGGCGCCGTAGCCGAGAAGCGTCGCAAAGTGATGCACCTCTCTGGGCTCGCCGCTCTCAAGAATCAGGGCGACTGCCGTCCGCTTCTTCGTCTGTACCAGATGCTGCTGCAGAGCAGACACCGCCAGCAGGGACGGGATCGACACATGGTATTCATCCACCCCCCGGTCAGACAGGATCAGGATATTCGCGCCGTCGCGGTACGCGCGGTCCGCCTCGACAAACAGCCGGTCGATTGCTTTTTCCAGGCTTGTATTCTTATAGTAGATCATGGAGATCACGCTGACCTTGAAGCCGTCGCGGTGCATGTTCTTGATCTTCATCAGATCCGTGTTGGTCAGAATCGGGTTGCGGATCTTCAGCACCTGACAGTTCGTCGGCTGCTCCTCCAGAATATTGCCGTCCTCGCCGACATAGGTCGTCGTGGAGGTGACGACCTCCTCGCGGATCGCATCAATAGGCGGGTTCGTCACCTGTGCGAACAGCTGTTTAAAATAGTTAAACAGCGGCTGATGATCGTCGGACAGCACCGCCAGCGGAATGTCGATACCCATCGCGGCCGTCGGCTCCTCCGCGTCCCTCGCCATCGGAAGCATGATATTTTTCACAGACTCATAGGAATAGCCGAACGCCTTCTGCATGCGGCTTAAGTCCTCGCCTGTATAGCGGGGCACCCGCTCGTTCGGAATCTTTAAGTCTCCCAGCTCGAGCATATACTCATCGATCCACTGTCCGTAAGGCTGTTTCCCGGCGTAGCTCTCCTTCAGCTCCTCATCGTCGATTACACGGCCCTTCACCGTGTCCACCAGGAGCATCTTGCCCGGGCGCAGACGGTCTTTTGCGACAATGTGCGTCGGGTCGATATCGAGCACACCCACCTCAGAAGAAAGAATCAGATAATCGTCGTCCGTAATATAATAACGGGAAGGACGCAGGCCGTTCCGGTCAAGCACCGCCCCCATGATATCTCCGTCGGAAAATACGATGGAAGCCGGTCCGTCCCAGGGCTCCATCATCGTCGCGTAATACTGATAGAAATCCTTCTTTTTCTGCGACATGATATGGTTGTTCTCCCACGGCTCCGGGATCGTGATCATCACGGCAAGCGGCAGATCCATGCCGCTCATCACGAGGAACTCCAGCGTATTGTCCAGCATGGCGGAATCGGATCCGGCGATATTCACCACCGGCAGAATCTTGGAGAGCTGATTCTCCAGATGCTCGGACTCCATCGTCTCCTCGCGGGCCAGCATCTTGTCCGAATTGCCGCGGATCGTGTTGATCTCGCCGTTGTGGACAATGAAGCGGTTCGGATGCGCCCGCTCCCAGCTCGGATTCGTGTTGGTCGAGAAACGGGAGTGCACCGAGGCGATCGCAGACTCATAATCCTCATCCTGCAGGTCGTCGAAAAAGAGCCGCAGCTCATTCACGAGGAACATCCCCTTATATACAATCGTTCTACTCGACAGAGACACCACATATGTATTGTCGTTCGACTGCTCAAAAATGCGCCGCGCCACATACAGCTTCCGGTCGAAAGCCAGTCCCTTCTCCACGCCGTCCGGACGTTTGATAAACGCCTGCATGATATACGGCATGCAGTCCAGCGCCTTCTGCCCGATGACGTCCGGATGGATCGGAACCTCCCGCCAGGCCAGGAGCGTCAGCTTCTCCCTCTCTAAAATCACCTCGAACATCTTCTTCGCCTGATTGCGCTTCAGCTCATCCTGCGGGAAGAAAAACATGCCGATGCCGTAATCCCTCTCTCCGCCGAGGTCAACCCCCTGTGCGGCCATTGTCTTGCTGAAAAAACGATGCGAGACCTGCAGCATGATGCCGACGCCGTCGCCGGTCTTTCCGTCGGCATCCTTTCCGGCACGGTGCTTTAAATTCTCCACGATCTTCAGCGCGTTCTCCACCGTCCGGTGGGTCTTGATGCCCCTGATATTTACCACGGCGCCGATGCCGCAGTTGTCATGTTCAAACCGGGGATCGTACAGCCCCACGGGCCGGGCATTGCTCTCATTCATCTGTAAGCTTCCCATACTGTCTGATTCCTTTCTGTAAATAAACAAGGAGACTATCCCCACGGGAACAGTCTCCTTTGACTCGATGAGTCTACTATACACGGTATTTCTTCATTTGTAAAGAAGAAATATTTGCTAAATTGTCAGATAATTTGAATCTTTATTAATTTTCGCAAAACTGTCAGTTATTTTCTTGTTTTAAACTGTAATTAACCGAAAATTCTTCCGAAATATCAAGAAGATATTGGATAAATCTATCCACATCCTTTTCAGACTGTCCCAGGGGAATATACATATCCCCCGTCATCTCATAATTCATTTTGCTCCCCTCATTCAATAACTAAGCCGGTACAATCGGAACGGATGCAGATAATTCCCTTTTTCATCCAGTGTGGAATACAGCTCGATCTCCGGGATATTTTCCATTCCGAATCAGTCTGAATCCGGCGTGTCATGCGGCTGAAGCATCCACAGGATTTGCGTGTGCCCCTGCTCGTCCGGCCTGGAAAACTCCACACGATAACCAAAACGCGGACGGATAGGCAATCTCTCCACATCCTCCATCCAGGAGCCCTCCTCCACCCCGGGAAAAATTCAAAAACGCATGGTCGCGTATGATTGGCGTTCTGATTCCCATTTTCTCATTGACAAAGTCTACCGGTTCCCCGTAAGAGTAGAATCGATCCACAAAATACCCTTCCTTCACTCCCGGCACGCTGTCATCGGGAACGACAACCGGTTTTTTCACTTTTGCCTTTGCCTGTGCTGATGTGTCCTGTTCTTTTTTCCGAAAAATCCTCCGCTTTTTCATTCCTTTCGCCCCTCTCTGTTGTGCTTCTGATCCGGCACCCGAAACTGTTTCTCTGTTACAATTCCGATTATCGCTGATTTCAGGGAATCTGCTGGAATGATGACAGTATTGCATCCCGAAACGGCATTTTTGTCTGCAGCATCTTTGTATTCAGTTCAAAAATGTATCAACGTCAGTCATCCGATTTGACCATTCCTCTTTTATCTCTCTCTGCTGTCAACCCCTGATTTTTCCAGACATCCGCTGATTAACTGCGGTTTTGATTTTTACATTGTCTCGAAATCGTCTGATAAGTTTCTCACAATTACACAACAGCTTCCACCAAAACTTTTTCCCCAAGTCCAACTTCTTTTACACCAATCTGTTTATTTTTATTGAAATTAAAACTCAGCATATATCCTTTCTGCAAATGATAATAATCTAAATACTCCAACAACTGATTCTCTCCACGCTTATTGTACTCCTGTCCATGCCAGATCTTCATCTCAAGGACTTCCTGAACGCCTTTATAATCAATAATAACATCTGTCCGTTTCATATTTCTTGTTCTGGATTCGATGTAATAATTCCCGCTGCCATTGATAATCGGCTTCAGAAAAATCAGGAAAATGCGACGCCCGTTGTCCTCGATAAACCGTTCGTCCGCATCGCAGTATATATCTTCAAAATACTCACAGAATTTTTTCAGAACCTGATCCATCTGGAGATATCCGCCACGAATGAACTGATTTTTCTCCATCTCAGCCGCTGCAAATATTTTCGTGTCAGTTTCCTCCTCAGAAAGGAACAGATTATATAACTTCATCTCGAAAATTCGATTAGAAACACTGACCAATCCATCCCTTTCTTTCAGGAATCCAAACATCTCCCCGATACGAATCCGTTCATTCTCCGTCTCATAAACATATTTCTTACCCTGAAAAAGGATCGAATAAATCATCTCTTTCAGCTTCGGGTAATCCGCAAGCTTCTTGCTCATATCATCAAAGAGAGTGTTCGGTTTCTTCAAAATCTCACGCACCGCAATCTGCAACGCTTCCCGACTCCAATGTCTTAGCCTCTCCGACTCAGGTTCGTCTTCTTTTACACCTTCCGCCATAATCTGGCACAGTCTGGAAACAAGATATGGATAACCGCTTGTATAATCATACAAATAATGACTGATTTCCTCTACATCCATTCCTGTATTCCAATCGCTTTCATATTGCCTTAGCATAGTAACAATATCTTTTGCGGAAAAGCCCATATCAATCTCGAAATCAACCGCAATATTCCACGGACTGTTGTATTTTGATTCCTCTACCGGATGAATCCTGTGCTTTAAATTTTTCACGTCATAGACTCCGGCTAAAATTACCGACTGAAAAGTCACAATATTCGATCTTTTAAGATAATAAAACCGCAGCTGCGCCAGAAAATCAAGAAATACCTGATTATTGGAAGCAGAGTCCACTTCATCAATCAACAAAACAATTCTCTTTGAAACTCTTTTACATATTCCGGTCAGAGAAATAAAAAATTTGGATAATGATATTCCCTGTTTTGGTTCATCTGTATACTGAATCAGTTCGCGCTCCACCTCATCAGATAAATGATCATCCGCAACCAACAATATCTGTCTGGAGACAGCGGCAACAAATCTGCCCTCCGTCTCAAAATCCGCATATGACAGTCCTTGAAAATCCAGACTAATTACATAATAGTCAGGCTTGAGATAATCTGCCAATGCATTTAATACCGTTGTTTTTCCATACTGTCTGGCGCGATTAATTGTAAAATAATCTCCCGCGTCAACCATGTCCTTTATGGCTTTCAGTCTTGAACTCAGATCAACCATATAGTGCCGCTCTGACCTGCAGGTACCACTTACATTGAAATTCTTTGCCACAAGCTGCTCCTTCCTACCATAAACTCTTTATCCGGCACATTTCCTGCCGACTGCAGATATATATCAAAACAGTTTTTGTCAGAGATATTGAACCGGAATCACACGATCCTCTCCCTTTAATGTAACCAAATGATCATACAGGCAGACAACGCCTCCGGGACCACGTTTCACATTTCCCGGTTTGTCCAAAACTGAAAAATTCGAGAAATCCTTTACAGATGGATCTGCATGTTTTTTAATTTCGATCGGATACAATGTATTATCCTTTTCTATAAGCAGATCGATTTCTTTTTTATCTTTGTCTCTGTAAAAATACAGCGGAGGGTCAGGTTCTCCTTTATTATAGTAACTCTTTAGAATCTCAGATATAACAAAGCTCTCAAAAAATGCCCCGGCCATTGCCCCTTCTTTTAAAACCTCCGGCGTATTCCACCTTGTCAGATAAGCCGCAAGACCCGTATCTAAAAAATAAAGCTTCGGTGTTTTTATCGCCCGGTTCGTAAGATTATTTGAATAGGGCTGCAACAGGTACACAATATTAGTGGCAACCAGAATAGAGAGCCACCTGTCTGCTGTAGGCTGACTAATACCGATATCATTTGCGGCTGACTGCAAATTCAAAAGCTGCCCGGTGCGGCTGGCCATCACAGCCATGAAGCGGGTGAATTTCACCTCATCGCCCACCTGAGCAAGTTCACGCACGTCACGCTCAATATACGTCCGAACATACGCACCGTAAAACATTCGCCAGTCATAGTCCGGATTCATACATAATTCCGGCATAGTGCCCCTGTGAATCATCCGCCAGATATCACGATAAGTCACGCTCGAAAGATGATCCCTTCGTTTTAAGTAATATACATCATCCGGAAGGAAGGGTTCATTAAAATCACAGCCTGTACGCTCCCGCATGGATAATCCCAGCAATGTCAGCATCCCAAGACGTCCCGCCAGTGATTCGCTGACATTCTTCATCATACGGAACTGTTGTGAACCGCACAGGTAAAACTGTCCTTTTTTTCTTTCTCTATCTATAAGCATTTTTATCTGCGGGAAAAGCTCCGGAGCTCTCTGCACCTCATCTATAAACACCGGCGGCGGATTATCTTTGAAAAAAGTATTGCTCTGCTCCACTGCGCCTGACAGAAATATAGGATCATCAAGCGTAACATAGCCGACATCATCTGCCATCATACTCTGCAGCATAGTTGTCTTCCCTACCTGCCGGGGACCCGCCACAAGAACTGCCCCAAACATGGCAGACAATTTAGATACCGCGTCCTCTGCATGTCTTTTTATATACATAACCTTCTCCTTTCGGCTAATTTAATATTTATAATTATTATAGTCGAAAGTGCAGGTATTATCAATATTTTTTGATTGAAAGATGATTTCACTTCAAAACAGTATTTTTCTGCCTTTGATGGAACGCCTACTGTCTTTACCGGCTGTTTCCGTCGCCCTGCAGATCTGATACCAGTTCAGGCAGACTGTCATAAACCGCCGTCACCCCATGCTCCAACAGCTCTTCCCGGCTTCCAAAGCCATAAGATACCCCGATGCAGTCGATGCCTGCCTGCGCCGCGCCGTCCGCGTCATATTTCGTATCACCGATCAGCACAGCGTCCTCCTTCCTGAAATGCTTCCCCAGTCTGCGAAACGTCTCCTGAAGCACCTGAATCTTGGAATCGATCCGTCCGTCCATGCTGGCGCCGACCACCTCATCCAGATATCCGGTCAGGCCAAACTTCTCCAGAATATCCCGGCATCGAGCTTCCGGTTTGGAGGATGACAGCGCCTGTATAAACCCGCCCTCCCGCAGCATCTCCATTGCCTCCCGCACATCCGGAAAAAGCTCACACTCGTATACCCCGATCGGATTATACCGTTCCCGATAGCGGGCGACCGCGGCCTCGACATACGCCTCCGGAAGATGCGCATATTTCGGAAAGGATTCCCGCAATGGCGGACCGATAAACCGTCTTAAATTTTCCTCGCCCTCCAGATGAATCCCATAATACTCCAGAGCGTACTGCACACATCTGGAGACGCCCTCGTAAGAGTTAATGATGGTACCGTCCAGATCCCATAAAATATATTTATATCTCTTCATTATGCCACTTTTGAATAGTCAATCACTGAAATTTCCTGCATGAGTTTCTTCGCAGATTCAACGATATTTTCTAAATGCTTAACAACATCTGCAGCACCGTTTTTCGCAGCACCGGATGCACCCTGCCCGGGCACAGCTCCGATAACGGTTTCAGCACAAATAAACGGTTCTCCATATCCGGGTGCGGAACGATGAGATCCTTCTTTTCCAGAGTCACATCATCATAAAAGAGGATGTCCAGATCCAGTGTTCGCGGACCCCAGTGAATTCCGCGTTCCCGTCCGGCCTCCGCCTCGACCCGGTGCAGAAGCTCCAGCAGCTCCTCAGGCGTATACAACGTCCGCAATCCGATGGCCGCATTCAGAAAAGACGGCTGATCTGTGTATCCGTAGGGTTCGGTCTCCATCAGTGAGGAAATCTGCACATCCCGCGTGTGCCTGTCAGCGGTCAGAGCGTCCAGACCGGACCGAATATACGCTTCCCGGTCGCCCAGATTAGACCCGACAGACAGGTAAACCGTGTGCCAGCCGCGGCTGATCCTCACAGACGCCGCATCCAGAGGAAGCGCGATCGGCGCCCAGGGTTTTTTTATCTCCAGATCCAGGCTTTCAAGCTTCGGGATTTCCAGCAGAAGCGCCTCCGCCAGATGCTCCGCCACGGACTCCAGAAGCTGAAACGTGTTCTCCTTCATAAACTCCGTGATAAAATGACAGACAAAACCATAGTCAACCGATGCACTGATATGATCGGTAAATCCCGCTTCCCGCAGGTCGGTATACAAAACCGCATCCACCAGAAACTTCTGCCCCAGCTTCGCCTCCTCCGGGAAAACGCCGTGATGCGCATAAACCTCTAAATTCTGAATCCTGATCTGATCTGTCATATTTCAATCCTCAATTCGGTTCAAAGTCTTCGAAAAAACTCAGCTTTACACTTGTTTTTGCCTGTTTTTGCGTCCAAAACCTGTTCCTGCCAACACTGTCTATTCATTGATTACCAATCTCTGATCATTAATCACTATCCACTAATCACTAATCACTAATCACTGATCACTATCCACTAATCACCCAATATCGCCCGCGCCATCCGTATCGCCTGCACATTCTCCCTCACATCATGCACCCGCACAAAGGCGCAGTGGTGGATCACCGCGAACACCGTCGTGACTGCCGTCCCCACCACGCGGTCGTCCGCGGGCACATCGAGTGTAAGCCCGATCACGGATTTGCGGGATGCTCCCAAAAGCAGCGGATACCCGAACGAGTGCAGCTGATCCAGATGACGGATTGCCTGCAGATTATTCTCGTAGGTCTTCCCGAATCCGACGCCCGGATCCAGAATGATACGGTCATCGCAGATGCCCGCCTGCTTTGCCAGCCGAATGGTCCCGGCCAGATCTGCTTTCCAGGCCGCCACAAAAACGGCATCACCCGCATTGCCCGGCAGCGCGGGATCGCTCTCATCCGCCGATCCGGGCGCCGCAGGATCGGCATCATCCGCCTGCTCCCGGTTATGCATCAGGCAGCATGGCACACCATACGCCGCAATCAAGTCCGCCATCTCCGGGTCGTATTTCAGCCCCCAGATATCATTGATGAGATCTGCGCCCGCCTCCAGCCCGGCTCTCGCGACGCCGCTCTTATAGGTATCCAGAGAAACCGGAATGTCAAATCGGTCCTTCACCGCCTCGATCACGGGCAGCGTCCGGGCGATCTCCTCCTCGTCGGAAATCATGGTATAGCCGGGGCGGGTGGACTCGCCGCCGATGTCGATCAGATCCGCGCCTTCACGGATCATGCGCTCCGTCTGACGCAGCGCCCGGTCGACGGAATCATACCTGCCGCCGTCCGAGAAAGAATCCGGCGTCACATTGAGGATGCCCATCACATACGTCTCATTTTCTGTATCAAATTCACGATTTCCTATCTTCACCTGAATGCCTCTCCTGTATAGATCATATTGTCGAATCCAAGAGTATTTAACTCTTATGATACCTGCGAATTTCTCCGATCATCTCCGATCATATCTTAAACCGATCAACGGAAATATCAGCAAATTCCACATCGTCATTCTTTATAAACATCACCATATAAACCGGCAGATATAAAATCCTCTCTGTCCGCATCACATTCTCGTTCGTAAAGACAATCGCCTCCCGGCCGGTATATCCTTCCGATGAAAGGACTTTATTCAATGCCGAATGACGTTCATACTCTTTTCCGCTCTTTACCTCCACCGGCAATATCTCCCCGTCAAGCTCGAAGACAAAATCCAGTTCTCCGATTTTTTTACTGTTATAATAATAGAGAGGGAAACCATGCGCATTCAGTTCCTGCGCGATCACATTCTCATAAATGGCGCCCTTGTTTAAATCAGACTCCTTATTAATAATTTTCAGCTTAGTCGCCTTGCCGTAAATCGTAGTCAGCAGCCCGACATCCGAAAGAAAAAGCTTGAAAAGTGAGCTTTTCTCGTTTAACATCAGCGGAACCGACGGCTCAGTGACATTGAAAACCGGCAGTGCCACCCCCGCCTTCCACAGCCACATAAAACTGTCCTGCACCCGTTCGAAACGGAGGTTCTTTTTTATATCGGCCACCATAAAACGCTTGTTTTTCTCGTTCAGTTCCGCGGGTATCAAATCATAGATACGAGTGAGTACCAGCCTTCGGTTCTCCTCCTCGTACTGCGTAAAATCAAGCTTATACTGTTCAATCACAGATCGATGTTCATCAATGACCGCATTGATATCGCCGGAAGCACGGTATTTCTCCACCGCTGCGGGCATACCTCCGATAATCAGATAGAGATAAAACATACCCATAATTTTGGTATGGATCAGACCATCCACCGGCTTCTTCTGTAAAAAAGATTCTTTCAGATGTGCAAGCACCGCATCCGAAACCTCAAATATCTGAATGAACTCCTCAAAATCAAGCGGGTACATGGTAACTGACTTCAGATATCCCACAGGCGCCGACCTCAGATTCACAATCTCAACTCCGAGCAGAGATCCGCTGAGAATATACTGATACCTGCCGTCTTCCACCCAGAATTTAATCTTGGTAACCACCTCTTTATACCGCTGTATCTCATCAAAAAATAAATATGTCTCCCCGGGAGTGATTTTCTTTTCCCCATACAGGGAAAGCTTTAAAATCAGATCATCCACACTGTCAGAGCTTTCTAAAACAGACACAATCTCCGGCTGCCGGATCAGGTTAAACTCCACATAATCGCATCCGGCGTTTTTCAGGCATTCCCGAATGATAAAGGTCTTTCCGGCCTGGCGAACACCATAGACAAGGAGCGCCTTATCTCCGCTCCCGATCCAGGCGGTAATCTCTTTCTCTATCTTTCTTTTCAGCATAAAGCCACCTCCCGACCGCGCTTTGCAGAAACAAAGCAGATGACATCATATCATTTCTTTAATAAGCACAAAAATTATGTACGTTTTTCTATAGAATTATACTGCATTTTTGTCATTTTTCCAAGGTATTTTCTTGTGATTTTGACACTTTTCCATGCTATTTTCACATCAGGCTTTTTTTCAAAAAATCCACATCAGCCTTTTTTTAAATCTGCGTGAAACAACACTGTAACGAAAAAACAACAGAGAAAAATGTCAGCAGCGTATCGTCTGATTCCTCTCCTCCGTCTTCCACTTACAGGTATCCGCCGCCGGGCAGCAGAAACAGTTCCTGGACAGCTGATCCGCCCGCTCTGTATAGTATCCGACGGAGTATTTATCTGTATAGATATTCTGCCTGCCGTGATGATTCCGGATGAAATCCACGGTCTCCCGAATCCAATTCTCCGGATAATCAATCTCCCTTAAAATCTGTCCGGCCAGCGCCGCGCCGGCCGTGGAGTGGTGCTCGCCCGTGCGGTATTGAACCGAGCGCCCGATATCATGCAGCAGTCCCGTGACATAAAGCCGGTCTTTTATATCTTCCCGGGAAATCTGCCTGTTTTCCAGATTCTCTTCCTCCTGATGGTATCTGCTGTCCGGGTCTTCCCTGCAATCATTTTGCTTTTCATTCAACTGATCTTCCAGATACATGATCCACGAGATCCGGCAGACATCCAGTCCGTGTTCCAGTTCATGATGGCAGTAGATCCTCTCTGCCTCGTCCTCCCGAATCTCCCGTTGAACCTGCAGAAAACGCCTGTTTTTCAATAATCTCTCCGTATATTTCATCATTCCAATATCTCCCGAAACGCTTCCCGAACGCCAGACAGATAAGAAAGAGAACCAAACGCCAGAATCACATCCTCCTCTTCTGCCTCCGCCAAAGCATATGATACCGCATCCCGCGGATTTGCACAAGAGACGGCATCTATCTTTTGTCTTTTTAACTGAACCGTCAGTTCTTCCGCAGAAAGCGCCCGCGGACTCGGCGGCGTCAGCGTACATACCCGGTCGCCCTCCCGGAACATGATCCGGATCATCTGTATATAGTCCTTGTCCGCCAGAACGCCCATGATATAAATCATTCTGCGAGCCGGGAAATACAAGTCCAGAGTGGCGCGAAGCTTCCTGACCGCATCCTCATTGTGAGCGCCGTCCAGATAAAAATCCGGTGACGATCCGATCTTTTCAAATCGTCCCGGCCAGCGTGTGTTTTTCAATCCGGAAATCACGGCCGACCGGTTGATATTCGGATACCTTTCTTTTATAAGCTCCAGCACCCGCAGCGCACAGACGGCATTCTCCAGCTGGAAACCGCCGCGAAGCCCCAGGGTGATTCTTTCCATTCCTGTTTTTATTTCTTCCGTTTCCGGTACAGCGTCAAGGCATCCCGATTCTGAATCCGGCGCAACTGTCACCGCTTCGGTATTTCGGAGTTTTTCTTCTGATAATAACAGTTTGTTCTCCGAGACAGCCTTCTTTGCATAAATATTCTCACATTTGATACCGCCATCAAAGGCGGACATATCCCACAGAAAAGAAATCTCCCCCTCTGTGCAGACCGTATTTTCAGCCGATTTTTCATCCGCCAAAATCAGCTTTGCATCTTCCCGGCGGCATTTCTCACAGATAACCTCCCACGCCTCCGGCTTCTGTGCGACGGAGACCACCGGGCAGCCCCGCTTGATAATCCCTGCTTTTGCCGCAGCAATCTCCGGCAGCGTATCTCCCAAAAACTTCATATGGTCCATGCTGATCGACGTCAGAACGCTGACAAGCGGTTTCGTGATCAGGTTCGTGGCGTCCATCTCCCCGCCCATGCCGGTCTCCACCAGCGCGATGTCGCACTGTTCCTCATAAAACCACAAAAAAGCCGCCGCGCTCTCCACCTCAAAGCGGGTGGGATGCGGCAGCCCGTTTTCCGTCATCCGCGCACAGG
Organism: Clostridiales bacterium; assembly: GCA_021201535.1. Taxonomy (GTDB): domain Bacteria; phylum Bacillota; class Clostridia; order Lachnospirales; family Lachnospiraceae; genus Eubacterium_I. The sequence goes on from JAJQEU010000124.1 coordinate 17,897, forward strand.
CCTCCGACACCTCCGTAAACAGCTGTGCCAGACGTTTCTTCTCTATCGGAACACCGTTCATCAAAAACTCTTCTTCATATGAAAATACATCCGGCGTGTTGAAACGTCCGATGCGGCAGCCGGATGCCGCAAGCACGGAAGAAAGCATAGCACCCACCGAGCCCTTGCCGTTCGTCCCGGCAATGTGTATGATCGGAATCTTCTCCTGAATATCACCGAGCTCGCACATCAGACGCCGGATACTGTCAAGCCCGAGGCGGCTCCCGTATTGTTCCGTATCTTTCAGAAAAGACATCGCTTCCTCATAATTCATTTATACAGTAATCTCCCACAATATCTTGCCGTCCACCGCAGTTTCCTGCACCCCCGGCTTTTTGTTTTTAAGAAAACTGAATGTCAGTAAATATCCCTTGTCCAGATTCAGCTGTTCAAGGTATCCACATAACTGCTTTTCCCCATCTTCGTTATACTTCGGACCATACCAGATCTTAGTCTCAATCAGATATTGCTTTCCCAGGTAATCCACAATAATATCCGTGCGCTTTTCATCTCGTGTCTGCGCTTCTATATAATAATTCCCGGTTCCGTTGATGACAGGTTTCAGATACATCAGAAAAATCTTTCTTGCATATTTTTCGATAAATCTCTGGTCATTGTCTGAATAAACATATGTGTAATGTTCGGCAAATTTACAGAGCAGCGACTCCATATCCAGTCTGCCGTCCTTAATAAACTGACTTTTATTCAACTCCGCATCCCTGTTCGTGGCATTGTCCGTCCTGTACTCCGAAAGAAAATAATCGTACAGTACCACCTCGAAAATCCGATTGGAAACCGCCACCCTGCCGTTCTCGCATTTAATATAATCAAACATTTTCGCCAGGTTCAGCGCGTCATCGTAAGCATTGAAAGGAATGGATTCCCCCTCAAACAAAATCCGCCGCAGCACGTCATTTAACTGCGGATAATCACTGATCTGTTTTATCATGTCTTCAAACAGAGGTGTCTTTGTATGTTCTATGATCTTAACCGCTTCGGCAACCCCCTCTGCAGTCCAGGCTTCTGTCCGCCCCGTAAAAGCCTTCATACCGACAACATTTTTTTCCAGACGCTGACAAATACCGGATACCAGAACCGGATACCCGGATGTATATTCATAGATCAGCCGGGATATCACCCGAATGTCCATCCCCGTATGATAATCCGTCTCATAATCCGCCAGCATACCGGCAATCTCTTCTGAGGAGAAGCTTAAATCCTCTTCAAAATCCACGGCAACATTCCATGGGCTGTTATAGCGATGAGTTTCCTCCGGACGAATCTTCAGCTTCAGATTTTTCACATCATAAACGCCGACGAGAATGACACTGTGAAACGTATCATCTCTCCCCTCTTCTCTCCGAATATATTTATCACGCAGCAGCCCCAGAAATCTCAGCATCATCTGATTATCCGAAGCGCGATCCACCTCGTCAATCATCAACACAATGTCACTGTCACGGCAGAGTTCTGTAATCCGATCCCCCAGTTTTCGCAGCGACCCTTCGGTATCAATCTGCCTTCCCCATTTCCCGATCAGGTCTGCGGGTACATGTTCCAGTTCCAGCTGTCTTTCAATTAAATCTTTTATTCCGACGACAAAAGCATAGTTGGAATCAAACATCTCCTCCCCGCCCTCAAAACTGATTCGAAGACAATAGAAGGAATCTCTCAGCTTTCTGGCCAGCATACTCAGCATGGTCGTCTTTCCGTACTGTCTGCCTCGATTGATAGCAAAATAATAACCCGGCCTGATATACTGTTCCAGGATCCGGTCTGCTTTCTCCGAAATATCCACCATATAATGCTTTTCCGGACTGCATACAACAGCTGTATTAAACCTTTTCATGCTTTACGCTCCCATCGGTTTTATTATCCGCAATCACTTTCCTGCCCCGATCACTGACATGCTGCGAAAAAATCAATACCAGCATCGGAAAATCTGTCATTGAACTATCACGTCTCAAATAATAAACTCACGAGTTGGTGAGTCGTGAGTTTATTATATATGAATTTTCCGGATTGTCAACTGACATGCGCAGTGTTCTCCGGTGTTTCAGTTGTTGTGCATAAACAAATCAGGCTCTTCTTCTGCGCCGGCAAAGTATCGCGGCTGCGCCGCCGCAGAGAGCAAAACCGATCAATGTGTACGGCCAGGTACCAAAACCGCCCGTCGAGGGCATCAAATAACTGGCAACATAGGTGTTGGTTGCCGTATAAGTCAGCGAACTGCCTGCGGTAACCGTGATAGTCCCAACATAATAGACGGTGCCCTCATCCAGTCCATACGGGTCGTCCTCCCCGGCAACCACCCTTGTCAGCGTCGTGCCGTTGATGGTCACGGTCTGTGCATCGTTGTCTGCCAGGGTGCTTCCAAGCTCCACGATGGTGTAGGTGCCCGCTGCCAGGTAGAACTCTGTGCTTTCGCCGTCGGTGATGCTGATCTCGCCAAGACTCTCCACCAGCGTATAGCCTTCCGTGTCATCGCCCGCATAGAGCAGGAAGGTAAATGTGCCGCCAGCGTAGGTTCCTTCTGCTTCCTCATCATCCACACCCTTCTTCAGTGTGACAACGCCAACCGTCTCCATCTTCATATTATAGAATGTCACACTGGGAATCGATCCGGATTCCTTTGTCGCGGACTGGACATACTGGACATAGCCCGTTTCCGAAATATTCCCGTTTTCGTCCAGTGTCACCGGGATATAACCGTCCGCGGCAGACTCCGTGATATAATAATATCCGGCTTCAATATCAGAGAAAACATCGCTTTCTCCGCTGACCAGGCTCGTCGTTTTGTTCACGCTGCTGTCATCCGACTTCGTCAGTGTGAAAGTAAACGATGTGTCGTCCTCAATAATATTGCCGTCCTCATCCACCACGTATTTATAGACCATCAGCTGGTCAGTCAGGTAAGTCAGTGCAGACGACAGGTCGATCACGAAATCATAGCCCCTGTCCCGGCCTGCAGTCCCTTCACATACATTTTCGTCCGGATGGTAACCGGTCACATCAACGATGATATACGTTCCCGCGGGCACGCCGTTGGTTTCGCTCTCATAAGTGACCAGATCACTCGATCCGTCCGCCAGGCTTACCCCGAAAATACTCTCAATCTCACTGTCGGTTAAGTATTCGCGCAATTCACTCAGTGAAAGCAGAACCGAAACATCAATCGAAAACTTCCCGTAATCGTCTTCGTTATCCCAGCTGCTGCTGATCGTCTGGCCAGTCAGCCGGTACTCCACCTCGGTATCGCTGTATTCAGCGGTGCCGGAGAGAACGGTTCCGTCCGGAAGCGTCACGGTAAAGCTGCTCCCGGCATACGCATAAGTAGGTATTTCGATCGTCGTAGTGCCGTCATCCGTCTCTATTGTCAGCGAATATTCTCCACCCGTCACGCGGATATCCACATGATCATAAGGGGAATATGTGTCCGCTGTCAGGTTCACTGTCTGTGCCGTCTCCGCGGAGACGGTCAGGCTGCCGCTGTAGCTGTATCCCGTGGAAGACGACTGTGACTGGCCGCCTCCCTGACCGCCTGAACTTGTGCCCGTGGTGTAGTACGTCGCTTCAACGGTATATGTCCCCGCCGGGACATTGAAGGTCACATCCCCGTTGCTGTCTGTCGTGCCATAAGCCACAATGTTTCCATCCGCGTCGAGCAGGGCCACGCTTGCCCCGGCTGCGGTTGATGAGTTCGTTCCATAGGTGGTATGGATGGTGACTGATACCGTGCCGTTGGTCAGTGTACAGGTGTCGGTGACAGTCACCGTCTCACCCAGATAATCGGTATAGGTGCTTGTCACCGTCACCGTTACGGTATCCCCGGCGACAGCATCTTCGGTCCAGTTCACGGTAACCGTACCATCGTCGTTTACAATCATCTCTGCCAGGGAACTGTCGTCAATGCTCCACACTTTATCTGTGTATGTGTAACTCCCCGCCGTTGTTGCCGTCAGCGTATATCCTTCACTGTCTGATCCGGTGCCGGAAATGGTGATTCCCGCATCCTCAACATAATAAAGGGAAACGGTGAGCGTCTGTGAACTGGATCCGGAATATAACTGCGTAGTTGTTCCCGTGCTGTCCGTATAGGAATACGTATAAGTCGTATTGTTCCCACCACCGGGTCCGCCTCCGCCTCCACTACTTTGGCTGATCGTCACGGTCACGGCGGTCACGTCACTGTATGTCGTCCCGTTATATGTCAAACTAGCACTGACCAGCGTATAACCGTCGATCTCCAGGTCAGAGTTGCTGGCGGTCAGATCAAACGCTGTCCCAGAGGTCCCGGTCAGGGAGGTGCTGCCGCTTCCTATGGTACTCTCCGTGCCATAGAGATATGTCGTGGCTGTGATGCTTGTGGATGTTCGGTTTCCAGTGCTCCACGTGATCGTAAACGTCGAGAAGCTCTCCACCTCAAATTCGATCGTCACGGTATCGGCATCCACGCCCTCACTGACATCCGCGACCAGGGCGGCTTCGACGCCGTCCTCTGTCTCGGTCAGGTGCTGCACCTCGATGGTGGAGGCATCCGCTTCATCCGGGAGCAGCGCGGAGGCATCCATGCTGACGGTGACGGCTTCGGACGGTTCCACTTCTTCCCCATCTGCCCAAAAGGAGATATCCATGGCGGCCAGTCCGGTATCTTCGTCGTCCGCATCATAGTTTACGGTCTCCCCTGCCGCTGTGTAGGCGTCGCTGTCTTCGTCAAAGAGCGTCACCGTGAGCTCTGCTCCTTCCGGCAGTGCACCTGCGGGGGCAGTCACAGTGAGATCCACGCCGCCGTCAGCGGCGGTATAGGTCTTCGTTTCTGCCGCGGTCTCTTCTACGGCCTCCGCGCCGGATCCTGTACCCTCTTCTGCTCCGGATTCTGTCCCGGATACTCCTTCACCCTCCGCTTCGGATCCTGTACCGTCTTCTTCTCCAGTCTCATCCTCTGCTTCGGCCACATCATTTCCTGTATGGCTGTCACAGGCAGCGCTGATATCCACATAACCGGCGGCGCTGCCGATGCTGTAGCTGTTCTCTTCGACCCGGTCATTGCTGTCGCCTTCGATGACGGTCATGCCGGTGCCGGAGACACCGGTGACAATGCCGACGGCGTCAGCCGTTCCGTCACCGCTGCGGTCGAAGAACACCAGGTCGCCGGCCTCCGGCGTCTCATCACCTGAGCCATCCACATAAAGCCCGGCTTCCTCCAGCTTCACCGACCAGGCATAGGCGCCGGTGGATTCCGGGATTTCCTCCGCGGGGACCCCGGCATAATACAGGCAGAAGGAGGCGAACATGGCATCCCAGACGCCGTATTCATTCCCTGCCCAGGCGCCGTAGCGGGTGTAGCCCCTGCAGGTCTCGCCATCCTCGTCCAGGATAAAGTTGGCTGTACTCTCTGTATATCCAAGCTGGCTTTCAGCGACCACGGCCACATCGTCGGGCCACACGCCGGTCAGAGCCGGCAGCGTCGCCTCCCAGTCATCGGCCGTCTCCACATCGGCGGTCTCATCGCTCATACATGCCATCGTATGCGTGTGCTCCTCCATCCCGCACACGAGCTGCTCTTCATAGCAGGATGCGTCATGCGTGTGATCTTCGCCCTCTTCCAGTCCGCAGACCAGTACCTCTTCGTAACATTCTTCACTGTGTGTATGCTCCTCCAGGCCGCAATACGTCTCGTTCGTCAGGGCGATACCCGTGGAATGGAGCTGCCAGAAAACGCCGGCCGAGACCAGCAGGGCAAGCCCCAGCAGCAGAGAAGCAATCCTCCGTGTCTTCCGATGGTCCGCTATGAACTTTTCCACATAGGTACTTACTATGTTTTTCATAAGCCTGCACCCCTGCTTTCCTTCCGGCATTGTATCCGCCGCAGGCGGTATATTCAAAGGACCGCTATCCGGAAGCTCTGTCCGTTCATTCTGTCCGGCTACAGCGGACGGCCACACGCGTCTGTCCGCCGATGGTACAGGTGAACAGCGTCAGGTCCCAGCCGCCGGCTGCCCGGCTCATCATCTCCTCCACATCCGCCGGCCGGAGGATAACGGTCTCTTTCACTTCATAATAAAACACATTCCCGTTTACATCCGTAAAAGACAGTTCATCGCCCGGCTCCAGGTACCTCAGATTTCCGAAATGCCTGGTATAGTTATGCCCGCAGATGATCAGGTCATTGGCCTGCACGGACCCGGAATACCGGCCGGGAGCGATCTTAAGCCCCGGATAACTCCACTCCGCCATAACGGGAAGCTCCAGCCCATAGCTGGGAATTGACAGGGTGCCGATGTATCCGTACCCGTCAATCTCGATGGTGTCCATTTCCCCGTCTTCAAAATTATCCTGCCCATCTTCAGAAATGTCTTCCCCACCTTCGATTATGCCGCTGCCGGAGTCTTCCGCTTCCGCCGTCTCCAGAGCGTCCTGAATCTCTGCCACCGACTGTCCGGCCCGCCAGTCGTCCCACCGGTTATAGGCAAGCAGGGCGGCGGCAGCCAGCAGGAGAAGGATCCCCAGAGCCATGCAGGCGGTGCCGAGTTTCATCCTCATAGGGCCGTCTCTTTCCTGTCTTTATTTTTCAAAACCCGACCTAGGACGAAAAGCAGCACACCGCCGGCCGCCAGCAGGGGCACCGGCCAGTACAGCTGCCCGGTCTGCGGCAGGGCAGTATCCGTTGATGTTGTTGTTCCTGATGTAGATTCTGATGTGGTTGTTCCGGTTTCCGAAGATCCGCCAAAACCGGATCCGTCAGAACCGCCAGAGTCTTCCGACTCATCGGTATCTTCCGACTCATCGGTGTCTTCCGATTCATCAAGGTCTCCCTCACTCGCAGCCAACACAGTCACCACCTTGGGCGTGGCGTCCACCGCATATTCCCAGTGGCCGTCGTTATCAATAGGCACAGTGACCAAAAAAGGAGCTATGCCCACATAGGAGTCGGAATCAGTGGTCTGCACCAGGAGATACAGCCCCAGCTCCAGACCATCAAAAACGACAGTTCCATCGGCTCCCACAGAGGCGGCCGTGCCGCTGACATCATTGTCCGACGCAAACTGCGCCAGGGTCTGCGCCAGGGAGGTATCCGTGACATCCAGGACAGCCGTACATCCCCGGAACGCTTCTGTATATGCGTAAGCCATATCCCCGTCGTCGAGATACAGGGAAGCCACCTGGTAAATGCTGAGTGCCCCGCCGGAAACCGTGTTTCCGCTGCCGTCCGCCAGCGTCAGCGTGACAGAGCCGGTCCGGTCCGTTTCCAGGTTCGCGGCATCCGCCGCATAGGCGACCAGGGCTGTACCAAACAGGAACAGCAGCGCAGCCAGCAGGGCCAGGCCGCAGCGGGTTATGTTCTTGCCTCGTTTCCTCATGGTTCGCCTCCTTTTTTCTTCCTCCGGCGCGTGCGGACTGACAGGCAGACCAGCAGGAGCAGCAGCAGGGGCACGGCGGCAACGGCCGCAACGGCCAGGGTATTGATCTGGCGTGCTTCTGCAGCCACATGGATTAGTGCAGCGTCCGCGTTGTCAACCCGCACGCCCCGCACCAGCAGACGGTGGGTGTTAATGCCGTAGGGAGTGCAGGTCATCAGTGTGCAATAATCTTTCCCGTCCTGGATGTAAATACCCTCTGCCTCTTCCGGCAGGACGATGGTGATCTGGTCCACCTCATAGGTCAGCACCCGGTCCAGCACCGTGATGGTAAAGATATCCCCCTCCTCCAGTTCATCCAGCCGGGTGAACATCAGGGCGCTCGGCAGACCCCGGTGGGCAGAGATCACACAGTGGGTACTCCCGCCGCCGACCGGCAGGCTGCTCCCCTCCAGATGGCCAGCGCCGGATGAGAGGACACTGTCACTGGTACCGTGGTAAATCGGCAGTTCCACATCGATCTTTTCAATCGTGATGTACCCCATGATGCCGGTGCCGGTGATATCCAGGATGTCCTCATAGCCGTCCGGCGGATCGCCGACCAGTGCCTTGTAGGAACCGATGTCCGCCAGCTCGGCATTGTAAGCCTCCGCCGCTTCTATATAAACAGCCGTAGCCTCCTCCGACAGACCGGATACCGTCTCATCATAAGAAAAAATCGCGCGGGTGGATGCCCGCTCATTCCACCAGTTACTCACGGAAGGGTAGAACAGGACACACAGGCCGACGAGCAGTACAAGGACCAGAACCACCGTCAGCAGCCGCCTATTTCCCGTACGTTTACTCTTTCCCGCAGAACCCATGAACCCTTATCCCTCTTCCGCGCTGCAATGCCTGCCGCTGCCAGGCTGCCGGTATCTTTATGCGGCAGCCAGCAAAAAGCAGATGTTTATCTCGTACATTTCTCACATTTCACAGGTTTCCTACTCGGCTCTTCCCATACGTCTTCTCGTAATCAGGATCACGCAGGCTCCAACCACCAGGATAGCGCCGATGACATAGAAGATCGTGGTGCCGATACCGCCGGTGCTGGGCATCTCGTCAGTGCTGCCGTTATAGATTTTTATTGCCGAGGTATCTTCTCCATTCACACTGATAGTCTGTGTACCGGTAATAGTCCCATCCTGGGCTATTTCAACATCCACAGCTGCAGCAAGCTTATTATATCCATCGGGTGCCTCTGTCTCTTCAAGATAGTAAGTTCCAGCATCCAGACCACCGAAATAAACAATTCCGGTATCGTCAGTTTCCAACTCCGTGGCTTCAGTTTTATCTGTCGTCCAACTGCTGATCATACCGTCGCTGTCCAACACAGCATAATAATTTGTGCCGTTAATCTCTTTATACAGGACAAACTTTGCTCCGGAAAGAGCATTTTCCGTCGTAGTTCCTCCACTCGTCGTTGTCGTATATTTATAAACATATAACTCATACACATATGTAGTGGTTTTGTCCGAGGTTGATTCTGCTTCATTACCATAACTTACGTATGTTTCATTTGAGTTGCCATCACCGGAAATGACAGCATCTGAATTTACCGTAGCAGTATACGTCACAATGATCATTTGAGACGATGTCAAAATAGTTGAAGTAAAATCATCTTCGAAGGATATTTCAAATGTACAGCCGTCAGTCAGCCCCGAAGTTGTAATTGTATAGTACTGGTCACTGACTGTTCCATCAACTGATGCAAGAGAAGAGCCAATCTGCACTGTGAAGCTGATATAACTGTCCGGTAACCTTCCTCTCCATTCCCCAGGCGGCAGAGCACCGGCTCTGTACACCTGCGCCACACATGGCATTCTTACTTCAAACATAGCTTCATGCTCACATCCCTCCTTCATTCATATACGTAAGTCTTCTCAGCGGCCAGACACGCAGGACCACCTTCCCCACGATCTGCTCCGTTTCTATGCACCCGATCGCACTGCTCCGGGAGTCGATCGACGTCGTCCGGTTGTCTCCCATCACAAAATATCGTCCGTCCGGAACCTGATAGGGGTAGTCGCGGTCACTCTCGCCAAACGATTTATCCGTCACGTACGGCTCATCAAGCAATACATCGTTGACATAGACATTCCCCTCGTCATCGATATCGACGAAATCTCCCGGCCCGGCGATCACTCTTTTTAAGAGCAGCTTGTTCTGATAGTAAAACCCCACCAGGTCGCCGGTCTCGAACTCCCCGCTCTTGAACAGGACGATCACATCCCCGTCCGAAAGCGTTGGCTCCATGCTGCTGCCGGACACCTGCAGGACCGGTATGAACAGGGTGGCGACCAGCACGGCCGCCGCCGCGACCACGACCAGCGCATAGATGGTCGTCCGCAGTGTCTGGCGGTATTTCTTCTGGTATTGCAGACGCTCCCGCTCGGCAATGACCGCCTCTTCACTCGGAACAGCCGCCATCTCCGGAAGTTTTTCATCCATACATGCACCTCCCGCTCCGTCAGCAGAGCCTCCCGTAAAAGCGTCAATTCGGAGACAGGTTACTGCTGCCGGTCTTCAGAAAATCCTGTATATTTGCGGCAAGCTCAGGATACTTTCCCAGCACCCTCATGACATCCCGGACAAAGGCATCCCTTTTCCACTTTGCTTCCTTCTCAGCATTTTCTTTCATGGCCTGACATTCCGTCTCCGTCTGCCGGGCACGGTTCTGCGCGTCAGCAAGGATCCGATCCGCCTCGGACCGGGCATCTGCCAATACCTGCTCCGCATCCTCGTTCGCGTGCTGCGCCGAATCCAGATACTGACGGGCCGCGAGCTCCGCGTCTTCAAATATATGGTTCAGCCTCAGCGAGGCTTCCGCAATCGAGCCGGAATTCTCGATCTGTATGCGCTTATCCTCCAGCTGCGTGCGCAGACGCTCATTTTCTGTGCGGAGCGTCTTTTCATTCTGCTGCAGCGCGTAGATAATCTCGATCAACTCTGTGCGGTTCATTTTCCGTAATTCTTTGTCCGCCATGTAGTCCTGCCTGTCTGAATCGTGCTCTTGTAACTGTTCAGTACCTTCACTTCACAGTTACGTACTCTTTTCATGGTCACAACTGAAAAAAGACATAATTTCCATCCTGTTACAGACAGATAATTATGCCTTTTTATTCATTATTTTGCACAGCAAAAAAGCCATACGTCATTGTATGTATGTATGTATGTTTGTTTGTTTGTTTGTTTGTTTGTTTGTTTAAGAAATTGTGTCTGATTTTCATATAACCGTCAACCCCTTATTTACCCAAACTTTACATAATCTTACGCGATTATTATAACAGGTAAATCGAAAGTCGAAACCATACTTTTAATATAAAAAAAGTATGGCATCGGTTCGGTAGTTAAACACTTTGGAGAGGTTATCACCTCTCTTTTTTGTTGTAAATAA
>JAJQEU010000044.1 GCA_021201535.1 Clostridiales bacterium
CCTATATATTTGATTTTTATTTTAAGATATCGTCTGTTTTGAAATTCTGCGCCTGAATTTCAAATCTGGCGATGCACCTGTCTCCTTAGCGATATGGATGCCTTCCAATTCTTCCGATAAGTACTTTTGTCCCATTATCAATATCTTTATCGCACCAATAAAAATAGATTCTAAGGTTTGAGTCTCGTCTGATTAATTTTAAATGAGGCGAACAGTTTATTACTTTTGTCCTGTCGACCGTTTTTCCATTTACCTGATCCTCATATGCAAAAACAAAATTCAATTTTCCACTGTTTCCCGGATCTGGTGAACATGCCAAAAGCTTAGCAGAAAGAATGTTCATTGCCTCTTTTAAATTGTTATGATATTTATTGTATAAATCAACTGCTTCGTCGTTTAAAACACTCAGACATTTCGTAATTTCTTCAGCGCACAGGGAAAAATCTTTGATATGCGACATTTCCGAAATGATATCTTTTGCAAAAGCACTGTTTATAAAACAAGATCTCATAAAGCGATCATACTCTTCAACTGTTTGACACAGAGACAAATAACCTCGTCTTTTCTCCAGATACTCCTCTTTATCCGCCGCTGTGCCGTCAAACTCCCCCAATGAAATATATATTGGATGCTCAAATGAAACAGTATCATCATACGAAGTACAGCTTTTATCCAATATTTCCAGTAACATTCTCCAGCATTCATCGCCACCACCGTCTCGACTGCCATAAAGCCAATCAACCAGGCGCACCCCGTACTCAACTTCTATATACCAGAGAATATCATCATGATAACTGATTTTTTCATTAACGTACTGATTTCTGCAATATTCTGCAATATCGTTTAACGCATAAATTTCATCTTCCCGAACAGAAAAATCCGGTTTATCCTGTGTGTAATGAAGACTTTCTTCTACCAGTATATTACTTACCCGCACTCTTCCTCCTCAATTCAAACAATTCTCTGAGATCCTGTGTTTTCTGGTCAAAAAAACCCTCCGGCCATTTTTCCAGTTCCCCATTCTTTTTGACTTTAATTGCTTCTATTACTATCTTTCTTTCCTGTTCTGACAGAAAATTAATACTAAGACACTCTGTTTGTTTCATAAGCGCCGCCTGTATCCTCGCGCCATCGATGATATGTTCACTATGCGTCTCTACAATCACCTGAACTCCGGACGCTGATACCAGGTATAAAAATTTACCCATCTGACTCTGTGCTCTGGGATGAAGATGCGCCTCCGGGTTCTCGATAATTAAAACAGCATTTTTCAAGGATGAACACCAGAGTCCGGCAGTAACAATTGCCAGAATATAACTGATACCAAAACCTGTCATGGTAGGCAATACATCATGATCCACCAATGCATTGCTATAACGAATATCTGTAGTTGCCTTATTCAAATCAACATTGACCGAAAGAGTTACATCCTCAAGGATTACATTCATCCATTCCTCCACATGAACGGAGAATTTACTGGCTGCCCCATCCAACAAAAGAGATTTTGACACCTTATGTCCCTGCATATCACCTCTGTCAATCAGATATGCCGCATTTGATCCGTCGCTCATAATGTTCTCATCTACTTTTGCAGGATATGAAATTCTCGGCCATCTCCGTTCGGCATTCAGATAAAACAGCTGCTCCCCTAATTTCCTGTTCGGCTTTTGAAACGATAACCGTAACGGTGTCAGTTTATTAATCTTATATCGAATATCGGTCTGTTCTCCGTTGCAGGTAATACCAATCAAAAAATCAGCATCCGGCAGTTCTATAGGATTTTGTGAAATCAAAAGATGCGGACTTCCTATTTCCATATGCAATGCATCTGCCACATCTACAAATGAATCTTTTTCGCGTATAGTTGCAAAAAAAAGCTGCAAAGCCTGAATAACTGACGATTTCCCCGCTGCATTTGCCCCGGCCAGAATCGTCATTTCAGCCATAGACAAATTCATATCCCGAAAACATTTAAAATTCTTTAATTTAATACTTTCTATCATAAAATTTCCTCCACAATACCACGTATACCCTCTATGGAAATTTCAATATTACTTCTCGTTCCAGTCGATGATGTAATCGAGTTATAAAACTTATAATCTTTCAGAAGAGAATGATATTTACGTTTGAGTATTTCAGAAGACGATTCCAGTTTTGCTCTGTCGATATGAACATTTGCCAATACTACCGACCACGCTGTGAAGATAGATTTGTTTATCACTTTACTTCCCGGTTTACAGAAAGATTCTTTTCCCAGCACAATTTCACACTGACTCATAATTCGTTTAAATTCTTCCAATAAATGAATCAAAAAGTCTGGTTGCTGAGCATTCAGGCTGAGAATTTTCGCATCCATCATCCGCAAAAGGCCATGATAATCATTCAATACATGTTGATCCCAATCATAAATATCATATACAGTCAGAAATCGAAGACATAACTGCTGCGCCCCCATTCGTATATCCCTGATCCGATTATTTGTAACTCTGAGGAATTCCTCACAACCCGCCATGGATTTTAAAAGCTTTCTGACACCCGGTGCAGCCATAATATTTCGAATCTCCTGCGGATTCAAAGGTATGCCGCCTGTATTTACTCTTCGAAATACATCAAACTTAACCATTTGCGGACACCGTTCATCTAATATATTAACATACAGCATCGTATCTTCGATGTATGTCCGAAACTTTTTGTCCAGCTGATTAAATGATTTTTTCTCACATGACTTCAGGTATTGCATTTTTTTCAATTGATATCCATCGGTCATGAACTCATGAATCGCAGAAAAACGTTGCAGGCCGTCAATAACGTACTTTTTACCATCTGATTCTTCACTTAAATAAAACGCCGGAATCGGAATTCTCATCATCATGGATTCAATTAAAGCAGTTTTTCTCTGTACATCCCAGACAAGGTTCCTCTGAAAGTCTGGCTGAAGATCTAATTTTCCGTGATTTATCCAATGCTCAATCTGAAAGGCAGTAATCATTTTCTGATCAATACGAATATCTTTTACATTGTATGGAAATTCACCATCCCTGATGCCCGGTTCTTCCACATCATCCTCAGGAGCCGCCTCTATTCCTGTATATTCTTCTTCGTACTTTTCTGACTGTTTCAGATATTCTTTGATTTCATTATCTTGCTTATGATTCCTTTTCTTTCTGTATGCTATATCCTGATCTGACACTTGTCGTCCGACAGTTGCCTCCTGTTTTTGATTTTCCGTCTGTCCCTCCACGTCTTTATACCAGCCTTTTCTAAAACATTTCCAGAAGTGTAACATATATGTTACTTCCAGTCAACGTAAAAACTATCCTTCCTGAATCAGATTAAACTGCGCTATATCAGGTGATCCATACTCCCCTTTTGTATCACAATCCGCTTAAACATCAACTGTATCTCTCAATAAGCAAATTTGTCCATTCTTCCACCGCTTATGCCTCCGGGCAAGTGATTTCTCCTGTTTCCCGTTCTTCCGGCCACAAAGCATACAGGGTTGGGGACACTCAAATGCCAGAGTTTTGTTTCCTGTTTTAACAGCAATGCCTGATAAAACACGGGACAAAGATCTCTCCTCTGGGGAAACATATGCCGGGAACTCATGTTTCAGTTCCGAAATAACACTGTCCTGTATATCTGTGACAACGTTTTTTACATCATTTGTCGTAGAAATAAACCATGTAATATCCAGATAAATCACATCATATTGATTCAGATTTTTTTCAAATGTGGCTTTTTTCGAAATTTCCAGTCCTTCAAAAAGCGAACGTGAATCACAACTCCTGTCGTAATAAGCGCACAGCATCTTCGCCGCAAAAGATTTCTCGAAACGGCGGGGGCGGCTGAAGCTCGTCAGTTTGAGAGGCGTATAAATCGTGCTGTTTATATAATCGATCAGTCCTGTCTTATCGACATAGATTCCGTTTCTGATTGTCTCGAAACCATCATTGCCCGGATTTAAATACTCACCCATTCGAACCATTTCCTTTCGGAAGATAAACTTTTTATGTTTTTACTTTAGCATAAAGCCAAACTCTTATCAAGCCGCTCTCATCTGTATGAATCTGCACATTTCTTCAACCTTTACTCATATCCCAAACAGCTCCGCCCTCGCGCAACAGGTTATAGGCTTCATCCACCTTCCCCATCTGAATCTTCCTGCGCCTTCTGGCTTTTGCGTAATAGCTTTCTGTTCCTGCAGTATCCCCCTGATTCCACGCTGCCCGTATCAAACTTATAAAAATATCTGTCATATCCTCTTTGCATTTATCCAAAGCAATCAAACCTGTCTCTACGACCTTATCCCAATCCTCCCGCTTTTCATAACAGTCCATAAGATCTGTATACTCCTGACTGGTCTTTCCCAGATTGTCCTGCAAATACTTCATATACTTCTCTTCTGCACCATACTCATGATAAAGTGCCGCTGCTTCTTTTGTGCATACCCCTCTATTCACCTGACACAATAAGTCTGCAAACTCCAGATTTTCCTGTTTTTCCACGCAGAGTTCTCTTACAAGATCTTTCATCGGATCATAACATCCATAATAATCATAATATTCATTCTCTGCGATGTCAGACAATATGTTCTTCCGAAGGCTCCATGGCGCCGCCTGACATTTATGTTCCGTTATCAATGTTTCACAAATTTCCCAGATTTCTGAAATTTGCAATTGATCATCGATATAAGGCTCATACCGAAGACTCGCCAACAAATCACCAATCCGGGCCCATGCATCTGACAGCAGCCTTTTTCCCGTCTCTTCAGCGTCATCTTCCTGTTTCAATAAAAGCTGCAGATGGTTCAGCATTTTTTGCAAATGCTCCTGCTGTTCTTTCAGGCTATATGTCTCAAAACAATATACAGAAGTATCTTCCTCCGCAAGATTTGCAAGATTCTCAGACTTTTTTTCTAACGCCATGCTTAAGGATCGAAAAAAAGAACTCTCAACCTCGTTCCACAACACATCCCCCGGCAGAAATCCTTTGCAAACGGGCAAAAGTAAAAGATCCGCAATTCTTTCCGCCACGTCCTCCTTTCCCTGATCCTTACGGCTCATATAACACGCATAAATAAGGTCTCCCGCAACCTGATCCCTGTCTGTATACAGCAAATGATGCCGATAAACATCCGCCAGAGAAAACGGATTGGCATCCGGGTCAAAATCCTCTGAATCCTCATATTCTTCGATTGCAAATTCCAGCCGGCAGATTCTATCCAAAACATCAGCGGCGTGCCGATAACTCCCGATCTTAATAAGATCATGGCATCCGTCAAATATCCTGTCCAAATATTCCATAATCCCACCCGGATCCAGATACTCCACTTCCCAATCGTCTTTATAGCTTCCAAAACTGTCAAACTCCTCATACCATGTGTTATATTCCAAATAGATTTCACCGTCAGTGACTTGCTCACAAAAATCTTCTATCTCTTTATCCTCCGGAAGGCAGCGAATATCCATATTTCCATAAAGACTTTTTAGAAAGCTTTCATACCCATTCGCATTTTCAAGCTTCGCCTGATTCAGAATCCAACAGTCTTTTTGTCACTGGGTCATATTGCTTAAGGATTCTCTTACCCGATCCAAAAACTTTTTTGTTTCTTCCTTTTGCCTGTCGTGCATTGTGCATGCTCCTTATATCTCTTGGCTTAACTTACTGACATTGATATCATATCTATAACACCGCCTGCACCAGCTTCACATCATACCCTGCCGACTCCAGCGCCTGAATGATCTCATTCTTATGCTCCGTGCCGAACGCCTCCATCGTGATGCGCAGCTCCACCGCGGCATTCCGGTTCGAGGAGACGAACTGGTTATGCTCGAGGCGGATAACATTGCCCTGTTTTTCTGCGACCAGACCGGCCACGCGGCTCAGCTCGCCCGGCTTGTCCGGCAGCAGTACGGATACGGTAAAAATGCGGTCGCGGAAGATCAGTCCCCGCTGCACGACGGAGGACATTGTGATCACGTCCATATTACCGCCGCTTAAGATGGCGACAACGCGTTTATCCTTCACACCCAGCTGCTTTAAGGCCGCGACCGTCAGCAGCCCGGAGTTCTCTACGATCAT
Organism: Clostridiales bacterium; assembly: GCA_021201535.1. Taxonomy (GTDB): domain Bacteria; phylum Bacillota; class Clostridia; order Lachnospirales; family Lachnospiraceae; genus Eubacterium_I. Next base: position 6,082 of record JAJQEU010000044.1, read on the forward strand.
CTTATGGTTTTCCACCATATCCAGAAACGCCACCACCAGATCATCGTCTTCCACCGTGATGATATCGTCCAGATTCGCGCTTACATAAGGGAAAATCTTCTCACCCGGCGTCTTTACGGCCGTACCGTCCGCGATCGTGCTTACGTTCGGCAGCGTGACGACCTTTCCGGCTTTTATGGATTCCTGCATACAGTTCGCATGCGCCGGCTCCACGCCGATCACTTTGATCTTGGGATTTAAGAGCTTCGCCAGCACAGATACGCCGGTCGCCAGACCGCCGCCGCCAATCGGCACGAGAATATATTCCACCAGCGGAAGATCCTTGAATATCTCCATGGCGATCGTCCCCTGTCCGGTCGCCACCGCCAGATCATCAAAGGGATGGATGAAGGTATAACCATGCTCTTCCGCCAACTCCATGGCCTTCTCACAGGCCTCATCGTAGACATCTCCATGAAGAACGACCTCCGCGCCGTACCCCTTCGTGCGGTTCACCTTGATCAGAGGCGTCGTGGTCGGCATGACGATCGTCGCGTGCACCCCGAACTTCTGCGCGGCATAGGCCACACCCTGCGCATGGTTGCCCGCTGAGGCCGTGATCAGGCCGCGACTTCGCTCCTCTGCAGATAACGTACTGATCTTATAATAAGCGCCGCGCACCTTGTACGCGCCGGTATACTGCATATTCTCCGGCTTTAAATAAATCTTGTTGCCAGTTCTCTGGCTCAGGAACTCACTGTATACCAGCTTCGTCTCCTGCGTTACTTTCTTTACAATCTCGCTGGCCTCCTCGAAACGGTCCAGCGTCAGCATCTCGCTCATTTCATTTCCTCCTTACTCCGCGACCTGAAAAAGCGCGTCCACGAACGCATTCGAATCAAACTTCTGCAAATCCTCAATCGTCTCACCCACGCCAATATACTTCACCGGAATCCCCAGCTCGGACTGAATCGCCACGGCGATCCCGCCCTTCGCGGTGCCGTCCATCTTTGTCAGCACGATACCGGTGATCTCAGCCACCTCGGAAAACTGTTTCGCCTGATTCAGCGCATTCTGTCCGGTCGTCGCGTCGAGCACGACGAGCGTCTCGCGGAACGCGTCCGAATATTCCCGCTCCAGGATACGGTTGATCTTCTTCAGCTCTTCCATCAGGTTCCTTTTATTGTGGAGCCGACCCGCCGTGTCGATCAGAAGCACATCGGCCTTTCTCGCCTTCGCCGCCTGCACCGCGTCATAGACCACGGAAGCCGGATCGGAGCCCTCCTGCCCGCCGACGATCTCCACGCCCGCGCGGTGCGCCCACTCGGTCAGCTGCTCGCCGGCCGCTGCGCGGAAGGTATCCGCCGCACCCATGATGACCTTTTTGCCCTGCTGTTTCAGCTTCGACGCCAGCTTGCCAATCGTCGTCGTCTTCCCGACGCCGTTGACGCCGATCACCAGGACAACGGATTTCTCCTGCTCAAACCGGTAAGCCGCCTCTTCCGTGTGCATCTGCTCACGAATGCTGTCGATCAGGAGCTGACGGCAGTCCTCCGGCTCTTTGATATGCTGCTCCTTCACCTTCCCTTTCAGGTTTTCAATAATCTCCTCCGTCGCCCGGATGCCGATGTCACCCATGACAAGTATCTCCTCGATCTCCTCATAAAACTCATCGTCAATGTGAGAAAACCCCTTAAAAACGGAGTCAAAACCGGATACGATATTATTTCTTGTCTTCGTCAATCCGCTGACCAGCCGCTTAAAAAAACCCTTTTTCTCTTCCTTTTGTTCCATCTCAAGCATCTCCTTATCTTCACTCACTCCTCCAGTTCCTTCTCGATCAGGTTCACCGACACCATCGTGGACACGCCCTTCTCCTGCATCGTGATCCCGTACAGCCGGTCCGCCGCCGTCATCGTCCCGCGCCGGTGTGTGATCACAATAAACTGTGTATGCTCCGTCAGCTGATGCAGATACCGCGCATAGCGCTCCACATTGGAATCGTCCAACGCTGCCTCGATCTCATCCAGCAGGCAGAACGGCGACGGCTTCAGATTCTGAATCGCAAAAAGCAGCGCAATGGCCGTCAGCGCTTTTTCGCCGCCCGAGAGCTGCATCATATTCTGCAGCTTTTTCCCCGGCGGCTGGGCGATGATGCGCACGCCGCACTCGAGAATGTCCTTCTCGTCCTCCATCGCCAGCTCCAGCGTTCCCTTCCCGCCGCCGAACAGCTGGCGGAACGCTTTGTCAAACTCCGCCTGAATATCAGCAAAACGTTCCGAAAACTGTTTTTTCATCCCTTCGTTCAGATCCGCGATGATATCCTGCAGCGTCTTTTCCGCCTGCAGAAGATCCTCGTGCTGTCCGCGCAGAAAAGTATAGCGCTCGGAAACATCCCTGTATTCTTCGATCGCATTGACATTGACGTTTCCCAGTTTCCGGATTTCATCCCTGGCGGCGGAAATCTGTTTCTTCAGTTCTGAGGTCCCGGACACATCTTCCGTGCGCAGCTTTTCCGCCTCATGAAGCGTCAGCTCATATTCCTTCCACATGTAATCCGTCTGAGCTTCACGGTCAAGCTCCAGCTTTTCCTTCCGGTCGTTCAGGCGGAAAATCTCTTTGTCCAAGCGGCCAAGCTCCTGCGTAAGCGCTTCCCTTCGGTCAAGCAGTTTTTTATGATCTGCCGCCATGACGCCCTTTTCGTCCGCACAGACCGTCAGCTGCTTTTCCATGGACTCCCTCTCCATTTTAGCCGCCTCACAGGTTTCGGTAATCTGCAGGATTTCCTGCTCCCTGGCCTGTATCTCCTGTCCGCTGTTGGAAGCGTTCAGAAGAACCTCCTGCTGCGTCTGATGCAGGGCAAGTATCTCTTCCGACACCCGCTGTATATTCTCCGCGGCAAAATCAGATTTCTGCTGCAGCTGCGCAAGAACGACCGTCGCAGCGGAAATCTCATCCTGCACGGCATCCGCCTCGGAGTGAACCTGCTCCAGTTCCTTCGCAAGCGCTTCATTCGCGGCGGTGAGATCCGCCTCCCGCTGTCTGGACCGGCTGACCTGCAGAAGGATCTGCTGTCTGTCCGCCTCGGCCTCACGCTTCTCATCCTCAAGCGTCCGGATCTCATCCTGAATGTTCCGGTAGAACGTCTCCTGCTGCGCCTGAGCATCCCGCAGGTGCTCCACCTCCACCTGAAGCGTATTCTTCCGTATATAAAAATCCTGCAGAGCCGTCTGGATCTCGCCAAAATCATCCTTTAACAGTTCATCCGCCGTTCTGACTTCCTCTAACCGGTCCCGTACCTGGCTTCCCTGCTTCTTCAAACTCTGTATCTTCTTTTCCAGCGCCTTGATCTCCCGGCCGCGCCCAAGCAGGTTGCTGCTGTTCCGGAAAGCGCCGCCGGTCATGGATCCGCCCGGCTGCAGGGATTCTCCCTCCAGTGTGACGATGCGCAGGGAATAATGATATTTCTTTTCTATGGCGATGGCATGATCGATCGTATCCGCCACAAGAATCCGGCCCAGCAGATAGCCGGCCACGCCGCGGTACTGCTCCTGTGTCTGTACCAGCGTATCAGCCATGCCGATCGCGCCTTCCTCATGCAGAGCCTTTCTCGCCGGGACATTGTCCGGCGGCGACACACTGGTCAGCGGCAGAAACGTCGCCCGCCCGTAGCGGTTTTCCTTCAGGTAAGCGATCATGCGCTTGGCTGTATCTTCGCTATCCGTGACGATATTCTGTATGCTGCCGCCCAGCGCGGTCTCAATCGCCGTCTCATACTTTTTCTCAACCCGGATCAGATCGGCGACCACACCGCGGATCCCCGGTGTATCCGTCTTCCTTTCCATGACGCGCCGGATACTGCCGCCGTATCCGTCGTAACGCTCCGCAATATTTTTTAACGACTCCAGACGGGAGGTTTCTCTGTGAAACTGCTGGCGCGCCTCATCCAGCTGTGCGCTCAGTTCCTCCGCCTGCCGCTGCCATTTCCTGCGCTTTTCGCTCACGGAGATCTTTTTCTTCTCCATGCTGAGGATCTTTTGCTCCAGAGACTCCAGATCGGTCTCCTGCTGACGCAGCTGTGCCTTTACATCTGTCCCGGTACTCTTTCTCTGAATGAGCTGCTGATGCAGCTGTGCCTTCCGGATATCGGCCTGTTCTATCAGCGTATGAAATCGCTGCTGATCTCCCTCGATCGCCGCCCTCGCATCCAGAAGCTCCCTGATACCGCGGTTCCCATCCTCGATTTTCTGCTCACATGCCGCTGTTTTCTGCTGCAGTTCGCCCAGCTTTTCGTCAAGCTGACGCCGCTCCTCCTCCTTCTCTGAGATCCGGAGAAGTATCTCTTTCCTCTCGTCGCTGTACTGACGACCGGTCTGCTGACGGCGGTCGATATCCGCCCCCAGCTCGTCCATGCGTTCCTTTACATGTGCCTCACTCTGCTCAATCGTCCGGATCTGCTCCCGCAGTACATTCATCCGGCCTTCCAGCTTTTCCCGCTCCACATCATTTTCGCCGATCTGGCTCTGTAGCCGGCCGATCTGTGCGTCATTTTCCTGTATCCGCCGATCCAGCTCTTCATATTGAAAACGTACCTGCTCATATTCCGCCGATGCCTCGCGCTGCTGCTGTTCCGCGATCTCATAATTCTCGCAGACGGTTCGGCTCTCCCCCGCCATGCGCTCCATCTCCGAGAGAAACAGACTGATTTCAAAGCGTTTCAGTTCTTCCTTTTTCTTTAACCAGATTCTCGCCTGTTCGGACTGACGCTCCAGCGGTCCGACCCGGCGTTCCAGCTCCGTCAGGATATCCGTGATACGCACCATGTTCTGCTGTTCATTTTCCAGCTTTTTCATGGTCATCTGCCTGCGTCGTTTAAACTTTACAATACCCGCGGCCTCGTCGAACAGTTCCCGGCGTTCTTCCGGCTTCCCGCTTAAAATCCGGTCGATCTGTCCCTGACCGATGATGGAATATCCCTCTTTTCCGACGCCGGTATCATAAAACAGCTCCTGAATGTCCTTCAGTCTGCAGGTCGATCCGTTCAGCAGATATTCGCTCTCACCTGAACGGTAGACGCGTCTCGCCACCGTCACTTCATTATAGTCCACAGGCAGAAAATGATCCGCATTATCCAGGGTAATCGCCACACAGGCAAAGCTCACGGGCTTCCGGTTTTCCGTACCGGCAAAGATCACGTCCTGCATGCTGGAACTGCGCAGCTGCTTTACCTTCTGCTCACCCAGCACCCAGCGGACTGCGTCAGCAACATTGCTCTTCCCGCTGCCGTTCGGTCCTACGATACCGGTGATGCCGTTGTGAAATTCAAAAACGATCTTATTGGCAAAAGATTTAAAACCCTGTATCTCAATACTTTTCAGATACATACTTTCCTCCCAGCTGTATGATCGTCCGGTAAGCCGCCTCCTGTTCCGCTGCTTTCTTCGTGTGTCCCTCTCCGCGCCCCAAAGGTCTTCCGTCAATGCAGGCTTCTATGACATAGCTTTTGTTGTGGTCGGGGCCGTTCTCCTCCACCAGACGATAACAGAGTTCTCCCCTGTTCTCACCCTGCACGATTTCCTGAAGGATTGTCTTGCTGTCGTAAAAAAGCTGCATATGCTCCAGATCATTTAAGACAAAACGGTGGATAAAAGATTTCGCTCCGGCAAATCCCCCGTCCAGATAAATCGCTCCGATCACCGCCTCAAATGTATCGGAAAGAATCGATTTGCGCGTCCGGCCGCCGGTCTGATCCTCGCCTTTTCCGAGAAAAATATAATCTCCCAGACAGAGAGCCTGCGTGCAGAATGCCAGCGTCTGTTCACATACGATGCTCGCCCGCACCTTGGTCAGCTCTCCCTCCGGCCAGTCCGGATAAGTCTGATACAGATGCTCGCTGGTCACAACCTCCAGAACCGCATCGCCCAAAAACTCCAGACGTTCGTTATTATAAACACGCTTCATATGGCGCTCATTCGCATACGAGCTGTGCGTCAGCGCCTGACGCAGCAGTCCTTCCTGCTGAAACTGATACCCGATCTTTTCCTGAAATTCCCGTAATTGCTCCATAATATTATCCCTGTTTTTGTTTGATCATGTAAACAAAGGCTGCCGCATGGCAGGCAGCAGCCCCTTATATCACAGCTTAGGAACCATATTGCGAATCAAATTCGCAATATCGCCGGCTGTCCGGATCTGTTCCGTTTCTTCGGTCGTGATTTCAACGCCAAATACATCCTCCAGTTCTGTAAGAATCTGAAACAGGTCCAGAGAATCAGCGTCCAGTTCCTCTAAAGCCATCTCTTCCGTAATCTCATCCGGTTCTACATCCAGTATCTCCGCTATCACATTCCGGATCTTTTCGAATTCCATTCTGATGCCCCTTTCCAGCCGGACTTTACATCACTTATGCATCCGTCGTATCCGGCTTTTTTCGCCGACTGATATGTTCACTGATCTTGTCATTGATGCCCTGCTGCTTAAAAGTGACGCACTGAATGATAGAATTCTTCACATCGCTCGCCACGGCGCTTCCGTGTGTCTTCACAAGCAGGCCTCTGCACCCAAGCAACGGTGCTCCGCCGTATTCCGACGTATCAAAGCTTTTCAGTGTCTGTCGCAGGGCATTCTTTATCAGAAGAGCGCCGATTTTAGATTGAAGAGAGGACATCATCCCTTCCTTAACCTTTTTCAAAAGTGTATCGGCCAGCCCCTCATACAGCTTCAGGACAATGTTTCCGGCAAAACCGTCGCAGACAATCACATCCGCCCCGCCATGCGGGATCTCCCGTGCCTCGATACTTCCAATAAAATGAATCCCCTCACAGGACTGCAGCAGAGGGTAAGTCTCCTTGACCAGAGCGTTCCCCTTCTCCTCCTCCGCCCCGATATTTAAAATAGCCACGCGCGGCTGCTGAATGCCGACAACGTCCTTCATATAGATTGAACCCATCTGCGCGAACTGTACCAGGTGTGAGGCGCGTGCATCCACATTCGCCCCGGCATCGATCAGCAGCGCCACTCCGTCTTCTGTCGGAATCAGCGGCGCCAGCGCCGGCCGTTCCACGCCGCGGATCCGGCCGACCACCATTTGCCCGCCGACCAGAATCGCGCCGGAATTCCCCGCGGAGACAATCGCATCCGCATCACCGTGCTTTACCAGATTCATGCCGACGACCATGGAAGAATTCTTTTTTCCTCCAATGGCATGTACCGGCGATTCCGCCGTCTCGATCACTTCTTCACAGTGAACCATACGAATCCGATCCGTCGGATATGTATATTTTGCCAGTTCCGCATTCACAGACTCCTGCCGACCGGTCAGAATCACCTCTATATCATCCCGGGAATTCACAGCTTCCACCGCTCCCTTTACAATCTCCGCCGGCGCATTGTCGCCTCCCATCGCGTCTACCACCACACGTACTATATCAGCCATATAAAACCTCCGCACTCCGTGTTGTCCCCGTATACAATTTTCACAAACAGGAAACACAACAGCTTATATCCGCACAAAACAGACGCTTTTTCAACCGCGCCCGAACATTTCACAAATGAATATACAACATCGATTCTTATAAATCAACCGTTTTCTCTTTTAATATGTTTAACCTCTGTACAAACATATCGTAATATTCCGGCATTTCCGAAAACCAGTCGCTTTCCACTTCTGCACGCTGATTTAATCCGATCCTCCGCACTGCCTCCAGCGCCGCTTCACGTTGATTTGCCTTTCTTCCAAACAGGGTCTGACAATTCGCTCCATCCGGCGTGTCATAGGAATAAAACGCCTGATTGAAATCCATCAGCGGATGCAGACTCACCGGTTTATTTGTGACATTCCGAACCAGTACACCCCAGTTTCCCCAGTGCCGGTCAGTATTGCCCACCAGGTAATCAATGATATTCATCATATAATAATTGTGGCGATCCAGGCTTAAGATATATTTTCTGGTATTTCTCTCATGATTCAGGGAATAAATCTCAAACGATTCCATCGGGACAATCGAATATTCCTTCGATGTAATGTTCACGCTGACAGTCACTCTCTCCCCGTCGAACACATCCTCCTCATATAAAACCTGGGACAGATCAAAGCATCTTGCAACACGACTTGCCAGAAGTTCCCGTTTCACCGCGTCCTCCCCGCCGTCCTTCAGAAGAAGAAAACCGCCTTCCACCCTCTTCCATGCTTTCGGGAAACAGCCATTGGTTGAAAGGTCGCGGGCCAGATTCCGATTATCCACGGTATACTGCCTGCCCCGCAGAGATATATCAATAAACGCGTTGCTCAGGTGATTGTCATACAGATTTACATCGGAAAAAGAGACGCGCTCCGAGTGTTCCTTAACCCAGAACACATCGGTAAGAGAGGCACAACGGTAAGAAAGCGCAATCTGTGCCCGCTCCCGATCCGTGACTGCCTGTTTCATCCCGATACTGTTCAGAATCTCTTTTGCGTATGTCCGATCCAGAGTGAGGACTCTCGTCGCACACCAATAGTAAAAATTCGTCACATTGTTTACCAGAGTATCAACGTCCGCAGATGTGTCATCCAGGTACAGGTGATATGGCATAAAGGAGGGAAAATATACTTTACATCGGCCGGATACATCGATTCTGGCCACCCGCCTGTCCATATGCATAATATCATAAATCAGATCCGCCATCACATTCTCCTCAAATATATCGTAAATATCCTGACTCGCTTCTGTATATAAAAAAATCAAGAGTCCCTGTTTTCAGACGAACTCCTGACTCTTTCATTTACTTCCGTATACATTAATCAACTGCAATGATCTCTTTTTTGTTATAGCTGCCGCAGCTCCTGCATACTCTGTGCGGAACCATCAGCTCGCCGCACTTGCTGCATTTCACCAGGGTAGGGGCAGTCATTTTCCAGTTGGCCCTTCTGCTGTTTCTTCTGCCTTTGGAAGATTTATTTTTCGGACAGATCGACATCTCATTACACCTCCCATTATATAAAATCTATGATCCTGTGACACCAGATAAAGGCGCACCTCTCGCGCAATCATACCTGAACATTATAAACATGCTCGGAATATTTGTCAACTGAATTTGCAATTTTTATATATTTATTTTCTGCGCATCCGCGATATTCCTCTTGGAGTAGACGAACACAGCGTCCTTTTCCCGCATCACGGTGGAACCCGTCGGAATAATCGCCTTTCCGTCCCGCCGGATCATAACGATCAGTGTCTGCCTGGAGATATCCAGATCCTTGATCGCATATCCGACCCAGGGATGCCGCTCCTGCAGCACAATCTCCTTCAAAGTAATACCGATATCTCCCGAACCGCCCTCCGCGCCGAGAACAATTGAGTCTCCGGAACAGATCATCGTATCTCCTCTCGGAACGATGGTATCGCCCTCCCGCTGGATCACGGCCAGAATCAATCCCGGCGGCAGCGGCAGATCCATGACTCTCTGATTCTCCCAGGGATGGTTCTCCCCCACCTTCAGGCGAATGAATTTCAGCTCCTCCTCCATCAGATAGTCCATGGAATTTTTGAGCATGGTGTACTGTTCCACAAAACCGGCAGATAAAATACCGGTCGGGATCGCCACCATGCCGACGCCGAGGAAAGTGATGACAATGCCGAAAAACCGCCCGGCCATCGTCACCGGATAAATGTCGCCGTACCCCACCGTCAGCAGCGTGGACACCGCCCACCAGAACGCGGAAAACGCGTTTTGAAATACATCCGGCTGCGCCTCATGCTCCAATCCGTACATACACAGAGACGAGGCGACCATGAGAACCAGAATGATAAAAATCGAGGACGCGATCTGATCCCTCTTCCGCTTCAGGACATCCCCGATCACATTCAGTGCGTCATAATAAGCATTGATGCGGAAGAGACGCAGGATACGGATGATCCGGAACATCCGAAACGCCACGATACCGCCGGGAAACATGACCGGCAGATAAAACGGCAGGAAAGACAGGAGATCGATGATCGCATTGAAGGACACCGTATATCTCCCCCTGGCTCTCCACATCCCCTTACCCGGATAAAGATACTCCGCCGTCCAGAAACGCAGCGCATATTCCACGGTAAATCCGACGACCGTAATCGTCTCCAGCGTATACAGGACATCCTCATAATTTGCGGAAGCGTCAAACGTATCAAAGATCGCGATGAACAGATTCATCAGAATCGCGACGGTAATCAGGGCATCGCAGAGTCTGCTCAGAAAGTCTCCGGAGGAACCGATCTGTATGATTTCAAAAACTCTCTTTTTCTTTTCAGCCAACATAGATATCCCCGTAAAAACCCCCTCCATCAGCCTGCCTCAGCCTGACAAAAGGGGGTTCCGTAAAACAATGTCAGATTAAAAACTACACCAGCGCCACGGTATCTCTCGCAATGGCAAGCTCCTCATCCGTCGGGATGATGCAGACCTTTACTTTCGAATCCGGGGTGGAGATAATCAGATCCTCACCGCGGTGACCGTTCGCCTCCGGATCCAGCGTGATGCCGAGATATCCCAGATACTCGCAGACCTTCGCACGGACAGTCGGCGCATTCTCACCGATGCCGGCCGTAAACGCGATCGCGTCCACACCGTTTAAGGCTGCCACGTAAGAGCCGATGTATTTCGCCACGCGATAGCTGAACACCTCGATGGCTGCCGCGCAGAGCGGATTGCCCCCGTTCATGCCCTCCTCAAGGTCACGGAAATCGCTGGATACTTTGGAAATACCCTGAACGCCGGACTTTTTATTCAGGACATTCATAACGCCCGCGATGTCAAGATCCTCTTTCTTGGCGATAAACTCCATGATAGCCGGATCAATATCGCCGGAGCGGGTACCCATGACAAGACCCTCCAGCGGCGTAAGACCCATGGATGTATCGATGCATTTCCCGTCCTTTACCGCGCTGATGGAAGCGCCGTTTCCGAGATGCGCCACGATAATCTTTGAATCGTTGATGTCCATGCCGAGAAACTCAGCCATATGCTTCGACACAAAACTGTGGCTCGTGCCGTGGAAGCCGTATCTGCGAACCTTATACTTCTCATAGTACTCATACGGAAGACCATAGAGATAAGCCTTCTCCGGCATCGTCTGATGGAACGCGGTATCAAATACACCGACCATCGGTACGCCCGGCATCAGGTCCTTGCAGGCGTTGATACCGATCAGGTTCGCCGGATTGTGAAGCGGAGCCAGATCGTTGCACTCCTCAACCGCCGCGAGCATTTCATCTGTAATCAGAGCGGAGGAAGCAAACTTCTCGCCGCCGTGTACGATACGGTGTCCGACCGCACCCACCTCGCTCAGGTCTTTGATCGCGCCGGTCTTTTCATTTACCAGAGCATCCAGAACGAGCTGAATCGCCTCCTTGTGCGTCGGCATCGCCGGCTCGGAAACCTCCTTTGCAAGGCCGGCCTTCTGATATGTAAGCTTTCCGTCAATACCGATCCTCTCGCAAAGTCCTTTTGCCAATACTGTCTCTGTGTCTGAATCAATTAACTGATATTTCAGCGACGAGCTGCCGCAGTTAATAACTAAAACATTCATGACATGTTTCTCCCTTCAATTTTCTCTCTGTAAGCATCGTTCGGGTGCCCACTTTTTTATTATAGACAAAAAGTTTAGATTATCAAGACATTTTTGCTGATTTTTTTCCATTTTTTGTGAATACTTTGTGCATATTGTTATTTTTTTTCACATACTATGGAATATAAGTCATTTTTTTAAAGTAAACTTCCATGCGCTGCTGTCGCAGCGCGCCAACATCTATGAAAATCGAAAGGAAACTGACAGATCATGTTAACAGGGTGGAGAAAAGAACACCTTCATATTACCCTGAAAGTCCATATTCTCCTGTTTCTGGGCTTCTTTTTTGCAGGCGTCCTGCTCGCGAACCTGCGATGGGCGAACGAGTCGTTCTGGCTGGGCTACCAGACAGAACGCGCCCTGCAACAGATCGAGATGTGGAAGACGGAGCGGCCTGTTTTCCTGCGGTTTCTGCTGAGAAACCGGCTGCCGGTATGGATCGCACTCTGCATGTGCAGCCGGTTTTACCGGGGAGAGCCCGCGCTGCTCGCCTGCAGCGGCTGGCTGGGACTTTCTCTCGGAATCCTGTCCGCCACATTCGCCCGGCAGTTTTCCGTCTTCGGCATCCTCCTGACCGGCGCAATGATGATCCCGCAGATATTTGCATATCTGCCGGCTTACCTGTCTCTGATCAGAAACAGGCCGAAACGTTCCGCAGCCGGCGTTTTGAAATATATCCTGTTCTCCGGCGTCTTTCTCCTCGGAGCCGCGGGGGAATATTATCTGAATCCATGGTTTTTACAGAAAATATACGCTGTCATCCATGCACTTTCCCATAGTACGCCATGATGGCCGCCACAGTTTTTGCATCCTGGATTTTCTGCGCAAACACCATATCCTTTAACTCCTCAATGGTGTAACGCCCGATCTCCACAAACTCATCCTCATCCGGATGCCGCTCGGTCTCTTTCAGTTCTGTCGCAAGATAAATCTCAATGATCTCATTGCAGAATGCCACCGTTGTCGCGACAGTGATCAGGAGCTCCAGCTTCCCGGCCCGATAGCCGGTCTCCTCCTCCAGCTCCCGCGCCGCACATTCAATCCGCGGCTCATTCACGTCATCGCGCGAACCGGCCGGAATTTCCAGCGTCTCCCTCTCGATGGCGTTGCGGTGCTGACGCACCATCAGGATACGCCCGTCATCCATGACGGGGAGTACCGCCGCCGCCCCCTTCCGGTGCGCGATGTAATCCCAGTGGGCGATATGCCCGGTGGGTGATTCCATCACATCATCATAAAAATCCACAATCGCTCCGCTGTATTTCAGAATGCGGTCCACCCGCTTCATCCGTTCCATAGCATTCTCCTTTATCATATAAACGATTATCATAAACGGTTATCGATTATCCACCTGTTCCGGATACATGTCATGGTGTTCCAGGCGTTCCCGGGCGACCGTCTCCCAGCGTGTCCCCGGCTTTCCGTAATTACAGTACGGATCGATGGATATCCCGCCACGCGGCAGAAAACGTCCCCATACTTCAATATATTTCGGATCCATCAGCCGGATCAGATCCTCCATGATAATATTCACGCAATCCTCATGAAAATCCCCGTGATTGCGAAAGCTGAACAGATACAGCTTCAGCGACTTGCTCTCAACCATTTTTGTCAGCGGAACATACGAAATCGTGATCGACGCAAAATCCGGCTGACCGGTGATCGGGCACAGGGAAGTAAACTCCGGACAGTTAAACTTTACAAAATAATCGTGATCCGGATGCTTATTCTCAAACGTCTCCAGCAGCTCCGGCGCGTAATCCGTCGGATATTGATTCTTCCGGTTTCCCAGCAGGGTGATATCCCGCATATCCTCTCTCACTCTTCCTGATGACAACCTGCATTCCTCCCGTATTCTGAATACTTTTCATCCTTTAAAGCCGGATCTTCCACCCCGTTCAGCGCAAAGGCCTGCGCCCGGTCAATACACGTACCGCATCTGCCGCAGGGTCTGTCCTGCCCCTCATAACAGCTCCAGGTGAGTTCATAGGGGACTCCCAGTTCGAGCCCCCGCCTGACCACCTCCGCCTTCGTCCAGGAGACGAACGGCGCCTCAAGCGTCAGCTGATTCCCGCTTCCGAGAAAAATAGCCCGCCCCATCGCCTCCTTAAATGCGTCCGAGCAGTCCGGATATGCGTTTCCGGCCGCATCATCGCTGTGTGCGCCGTAATAAATGACGCCGCATCCCATCGACAAAGCCACGCTTGCCGCACTGGAAAGAAACAATCCGTTCCGGAACGGAACATAGGTGGAAACCGGGCTGCCATCTGTTTTTTTCAGCTGTTCCGCGTAGGATTCCCTCGGAATATCCCGTTCAGAATGAGATAAAAGAGAGCAGTCGCTGTACTGGAAAATCTTTTCCAGGTCAAGAAACAGCTGCTCCACCTGATAATAAGCCGCAACCCTGCGCGATGCCTCTATCTCCCGGTCATGTTTCTGACCGTAAAAAATCGACAGGACAATCACATTTTCCCGTCCGTATTTTTCAACCGCCATTGCGAGGCAGGTGGTGGAATCCACACCGCCGCTGCACAAAACCATCGCTTTCATACGCTCCTCCCGTTCCTTCATGATACCTCTGTGAATTCTGCCGATTCCCTGTGCGCCGTACCATCATTCGTTGCTCACAGTTATCACTCCGGCGCTCATCAATTCATCGCCAGACTCAATCTGGTCTGCAGCATCATATCCGTCTGAAATCTGCCCCGCAGCGTGGACGTATAAGTCTTCGCATCCGTCTTTTTGATACCACGCGCCGTCATACAGCTGTGGCATCCCTCAATCAGAACCGCCACATCACCGGATCCGGTCACAGTCTCGACGATCTCCGCGATATCCGTCCCGATTCGTTCCTGCAGCTGCAGACGTTTGGATACCATATCGGCAATCCGCGCGATCTTGCTGAGTCCGATTACCTTGCCGTGAGGTACATAGGCGACCGTCACCTTCATGTCGTACATCAGTGCCATATGATGCTCACAGAAACTGAAAATATCAATATCCTTCACAATCACAAAATCACTGTTTGTCTGAGAAAACGTCAGATCCTCCTCGAAAGTCCTGTCAAACATAGCGGCAATCTCCTGATTGCTGTAATTCATGCCTTCAAATACCTCTTCGTACATCCGGGCCACACGCTCCGGCGTGTCCCGCAATCCTTCCCGCTCCGGATCATCCCCGAGAGCGATTAAAAGGCCCCGGATATGTTCCTGTACCGCCTTAGAATCAATCGCCATCTTATCCCCCTTTAAACACCGCGCATCTCACTGTCCCAGATCACCTTATGAATCTGCAGCTGCAGCGTCACATCATTCAGATGATGATCCTTCATAAAGCTCACCATCTCCTCCGGATCCATCTCCCCGTAAACCGGGTTCATAAAAACCCTGCATTTTTCCGTAAGGTCATATTCACGGATCAGATCGCGGCACCTCAGAAGATCCGCGTAATCCTTCACCACAAACTTTACCGCATCCTTCTCTGACAGAAATCGAAAATTCTCCGGAAGCATTTTGCTCTCCATCCCGCTGCCCGGCAGTTTATAATCCATATTGAAAGACGGCGCATTCTGAATCCGCGCAAACGGCTCAAGAAAAACACTGCCGTTCGTCTCAATCTCTACACGGATCCACGGTTCCGCGGCCAGCGCCAGGAGCAGCTCCATGATATCCTCCTGGCACAGCGGTTCTCCGCCGGTCAGCGTAATGTTTCGAATCTGCATCTGACGAATCAGATCCATGATCTCTTCCGTAGAAGTCCAGTGAAATCTGGCATCCTCGCCATTTGCCCACTGTGTATCACAATAACTGCAGTCGAGATTACAGCCCTGCATCCGTATGAACAGAGCCAGCTGTCCCTGTCTCGGCCCTTCACCGTTGATACTGCTGAAAATCTCAGCAACCTTAAAATCTGCCATCGTTTTCCTTTCCTGATTCCGGACGGGCCTGTCTGCTAACGCAGTCATCGCCGCCCGCGAAAGTCCATATCCGCTCTGCACAGGTTCAATGACGGACATCAGAGATTTCGCTTCGCGGATCCGCTCTGTAAACTCCCGTCATCGCCGCCGCTGTAGACGGCACAATTGTTCGGAGTCTCGTATACCTCCACCTGCCTGACACAATATCCCATTCGCTCCATACAGTCATAAAAATGCCGGGCAAAATTCTCGGCAGTCGGACGAAACGGAACTTCAATCAGACGAAATCCTTCTTCTCTGAGCGCAAGCAGCGTTTTTTCTTTCAGAGATCCCGTCTCATATATAAACGCATGATCGTAAGAATCTGCCAGCATTTTTAAATCCTGCTTCAAAACTCCGAAATCGGCGACCATGCCCCGCAGCTGTCCGGATTCCCGAAGTTCCTCCGCCCACACTTCAGCGATAACGCGCCAACGGTGTCCGTGCAGATTGCTGCATTTTCCATCATATCCGGCAAGAAAATGCGCCGAATCAAAATTCTGCTCTGTACGAATGGTATACATATCTACTCCTTTTGAAACAAAAAAGCCGTGGAACAAATCCCACGACTCACTGCAGATTGCACTGCATCATCAGCCGGTATTCGGCTGTGTCAGTCCTGGTTTTGTTTATAGACAGGATGGTACCAATGAACTGTCTTTATAATTTCTATATTGTCCGGCTTGAACAGCCGGACATCCTTATTCCGCTTCCTCTTTCTCCTCACGGATCAGGTCAAGAACAGCTGTCAGTTCGCTGCCGACCGGCGGTGCGGACATCAGTTCCTGATGGCGGCCTTCCGGTGTGATATTGCAAAGTACATTGCTTTCACCCTTCGCGCCTTTCTCAATCATATAATAATGAGCCTCCTTTGTCTGCGGATTGAAAATCACATACGCAGACAGAGCTGCCTGGACGAACAGTCCTTTCTGCGGAAGTTCCATGCAGACAGCCGTCGTCTCATCATTGATATCCAGTGCCATCACACTGAAATCATCAATGGTATAAGGACTCGGCAGCTTGTCACCGTACGGTTTCGCATACATTTCCAGCAAAAGCTCTGCTCCGCGCTCGTCCAGTTCCCGGACAAACTCCTCCCGCTTCTCAAACAGCGTCTTCGGGATCTGTCCCTTTTCGACAGAATTACGTGCCAGGACGGCAAACTCTGCTTTGGAAACCTTTTTCACCTGTACCTGGCGGGAAGAATCCTGTTTTGAAAAATCTGTTGTAAAAGCCTGCCTCCGAAAAATAAAACCCTTCGTCTGCGGATCCAGCATCACGCCGGTCAGTCCGGCCTTTTCATTCAACACATTCCGAACCACCTGACTGGCCGGAATCCGTATCATATAGGGAAAATCCTTCGTCTCCAGAACCATGTCACGCGAAGTAAATACAGGCGCGTATTTATTCCCTTTCGGATCAGAGACCGTCACGGGAATCATGCGAAACTCCTCATTCTTTTTGAGCGGCTCTCCGCGAAGCATTTTCAGGACAACGTTTATGTCCGCCTTCTTCGGAAACGCCACAGGTACAATGACCTGTGATTCTTTGAAAATACGAATCAGCTCCTCTAATTTTTTCATATCATTCTTCGATAATTTGTAATCTTCAATCGCCTTTTCCAACTCCGCATTGTCCAGATTAAAGGTCTTGCGGGCTAATATCTTTTTATCCATCTGACTTCTCCCGTGGATGATACATTTGTTGCCGGCGGAGCATTCGCCATCCTGGCCTTTTGTGCTCCTCTCCGGTCTGCACGAACCAGACACCCGTCGGTCATCCGGTGCCGTCCAGATTCGTAACTGTTCGGTATTTTCACAGTTACACTGATTCAATTTACACTCTGCATGATCCCGCAGATCATCGATATACTGACATTAAACTGCTTACTGTTCTCTTTGATGCGGATCAGTTGATTCTGATTGTCTACATAAAGAAGCTTTGCCCCGAAAAAACCGGGCGTCGCCTCAAACAACCGCGTCTGATGCATATGAATATCGCATCGATCTCCCACGAAGTAACAGAACGGGTTGACATCTTCATCCCAGTCTTCCACGATCAGTTCGGTCTCTTTTTTTAATTTCCGCTCTGTCATTTTTACTTCCGTGATATCTTTGATAAATGCTTTTGCCGCGAGTCCCCGCTTGCCGCGAAACTGAAACAGAAGATACTGCGGGCCGGACGAGACAATCCCCACACGGGCGTAACCGACATCCTGACCGACCATATTGATCGTACAATACTTTCCGTGGAGAGCTGTGCAGTCAAAATCTTTCCCGGATTCATGAATCCATTTCTTTTCAGCCATCCAAGCGCCTTTCATGTTATGATACCCGGCAGTCCGGGCAGGTAAATACTATCCTGTCGCTGATCCGGCAGCCTAAAACTTCAGGTTTTTCAATAAATCACCCATGGAAGTGCCAATCGACTCCGCTTTCGGAATATTCACCCGGATCTCCTCGTCCTGTTTTTTCTGTTCTAATAAAGCCTTAATACTCAGTTTTAACTTTCCATTCTGTTTTCCGATCACCTTAACGCGGACTTCCTGCCCGACTTTCAGAACATCAGCCGGGTGTTTGACGCGCTCAAGGGCGATCTGCGACACATGAACCAGTCCGGAAACCCCGTCACCCAGATCCACAAAGACACCGTAATCCTGAATGCTCTCCACCTTGCCGTCAAAAATACTTCCGATTTCAATCGATGAAATCCTCAGCTGTTTTGCATGATCCCGCTCCTCTTTTAAGATCTCACGGGCGGAAAGAACCAGTTTATCAGCAGACTGGTCAGCTGTTATGATTCGTACCTGAATCTCTTTTCCCAGCCACTCATTCAGGTCGTCTACATGCCGCAGGCTGAGTCGGGAAGCAGGAATAAATCCGCGAACTCCCTCCACCTCTGCGATCACACCTTTATTGACGATCCCGGAAATCTCCACTGTCAGATTCGTCTGCGCTTCATAGAGCTCCATGATTTTGGACCATGCCAGCAGGGTGTCCGTATCATGTACGCCGTCTCCCATCATTTTGTATGACGCTTCCAGTTCCTTCTCCATATCCTTCATAGACTCCGCAGGTGTCTCC
This sequence comes from Clostridiales bacterium, assembly GCA_021201535.1. Taxonomy (GTDB): domain Bacteria; phylum Bacillota; class Clostridia; order Lachnospirales; family Lachnospiraceae; genus Eubacterium_I. Next base: position 24,686 of record JAJQEU010000044.1, read on the forward strand.
GTGACCGAAGTGTCATCTGACACTGCTGTCCCGGCAGACTCTTCCGCCGAATCCGGCTCTGTTTCTTTTGTCTCTGCCACAGTCTCTGTATCAGTGGTTTCTTCTGTCTCTGCCGCAAGATCCGTCCGGTCTGTTTCCCCTGCAGGTTCTGTCTGTGCTGTCTCCGCCGCAGGTTCTGTCTGCGTTGTCTCCGCCGCAGGTTCTGTCTGCGTTGTCTCCGCTGCGGTATCTGTACGTGTTGTCTCTGCTGCGGTATCTGTCTGAGTCATCTCCGTTACAATGTCTGTCTGTGTCATTTCCATAATAGTCTCCTCGTTTAAAAATAACTTTGCGGCTGTCAGTCTGTCTGATAGTCCGCCGTGTGAATCAGTAACTTAAATGATTTATAGTAGGTAAAGATTGCCTTTCCCTTAATTTTATCTTTTTTTACAAAACTGTATTGAAGCGCATCCTCCTGAGTATCAGCCAGACCGGACTCCAAAGCTTTCTCAGCCCAGAAACGACTGTCCAGAGAATTATTCCGGTTATCTCCCAGGACAAAATAACAGTCCTCCGGCACTTCAAAATAATAGCCGTCATTTTCCCAGTACCACTCCTCAGACAGATAATCCTCTTCCAACGGCGTGTCACTGCCGTCAATGTAGATCCCTCCGTCCCGGATCTCAACCGTCTCTCCCGGCAGACCGATCACCCGTTTGATATACGTCTGGCTTTCATCCACAGGATAGGAAAACAGGATGATATCTCCCCGCTCCGGCTCGTCAAACCAATAGGAAAACCGAAATCCGATCAGCCGGTCCTTCGTCATGATCGTCGTCTCCATAGAACCGGAAGGGACTGTCGCATTGATGATAATAAACCTTGTCGCAACAAACACAACTACAACCACGATAATAAACATGCGAATCCAGCTGAGCACTTCCCTGCGCGTTTCATTTTTCTTTTCCATCTCACGCTTACGCCGCAGGGTCTGAGGCTCCTTTTTTCGACTGTCTCTCATAGCCAACTCCTCATTTTACCTGCAGAAGATCAAGGACAAGCTCCACCGGACAATGGTCGGATCCGTAAACATCCGTATGAATATCCGCCGACTGCAAGGCATTTTTCAAAGAATCTGAGACAATAAAGTAATCAATACGCCAACCGGCATTCCGTTCTCTCGCCTTGAAGCGATAAGACCACCAGGAATAAATCTCCGTCCGTTTCGGGTAAAAATACCGATATGTATCTATTCTACCACATTTTAACGCATTTGTCATCTTTTCCCGTTCTTCATCTGTAAAGCCGGCATTTCTGTGGTTTGATTTCGGATTTTTTAAATCAATTTCCTGATGTGCAACATTTAAATCGCCCGCATAGACAACCGGTTTACTTTCTTCCAGCTTCCTCGTATATGCAAGAAAATCATCCTCCCATTTCATACGGTAATCCAGACGCGTCAGCTCATTCTGCGAATTCGGCACATACACTGTCAGAAAATAAAACTGCTCAAATTCCAGCGTAATCACGCGTCCCTCATGATCATGCTCTTCAACGCCAATCCCATAGGAAACTGAAAGAGGAGTCATCTTCGTAAAAACCGCCGTCCCGGAATAGCCCTTTCTGTCGGCGTAATTCCAGTATTGCTCATATCCTTCCAGTTCCAGATGAATCTGTCCCTCCTGCAGTTTGGTCTCCTGTACACAGAAAATATCCGCATCCGCACTCTTAAAATAGTCCAGAAACCCCTTTTGCACACAGGCACGCAAACCATTTACATTCCATGAAACTAATTTCACTTTTATTTCTCCTGTCTGAAATCCTTTTCGGTAAAGAAAACTCTCCATACAGCCGGTCACGTCATCCAGAAAGCGCCGTCAGATAACCAGAAAACCCGTAAACTCTCGGAAGAGAATTTACGGGGTTCTGCCAATCATACGAACCTGGTACTATAGCCGCCGCGCAATGATACACACTGTCTCAGCATCACTGCCGCATCCTACTTTGCATAGTCTGTAACACGGCTTTCACGAATTACATTTACCTTAATCTGACCCGGATACTCCAATTCAGCCTCAATCTGCTTGGAGATATCCCTGGCCATAAGTACCATGTCAGCATCGCTTACCTGCTCAGGAACAACCATAATACGAACTTCTCTGCCCGCCTGAACTGCAAAAGATTTATCTACACCCTTGAAACTGTTTGTTATGTCTTCTAATTTCTTTAATCTGTTGGAATATGTCTCCAACGTCTCTCTTCTCGCTCCCGGACGAGCTGCCGAAATAGTATCGGCCGCCTGCACCAGACAGGCGATCAGAGACTCCGGCTCCACATCTCCGTGATGCGCTTCCACTGCATTGATCACAATCGCTGATTCTTTGTATTTTCTGCAGAGGGCAACTCCCAGCTGAATATGAGATCCCTCCATCTCATGATCCACGGCTTTTCCGATGTCATGAAGCAATCCTGCACGTTTTGCCACTCTCACATCTACGCCGATCTCAGCAGCTAACAAGCCTGCGAGCTGGGCAACTTCGACGGAGTGTTTCAATGCGTTCTGCCCATAACTGGTACGGAACTTCATACGGCCAAGCAGCCGTACCAACTCCGGATGAATGCCATGGACGCCAACTTCCAACGTGGCTGCTTCGCCTTCTTCACGAATCACGCTTTCGACTTCCTTCTGAGCCTTCTCAACCATCTCCTCAATTCTGGCAGGATGGATACGCCCATCCACGATTAATTTTTCAAGGGCGATACGCGCCACCTCTCTTCGGATCGGATCAAACCCGGACAGAATGACAGCCTCAGGAGTATCGTCGATAATCAGATCAACCCCTGTCATAGTCTCCAGTGTGCGGATATTACGTCCCTCACGTCCGATAATCCGCCCCTTCATCTCATCATTCGGAAGCTGTACGACAGAAATCGTCGTCTCCGCCACATGATCCGCAGCGCATTTCTGAATTGCATTCACCACGTATTCTCTGGCTTTCTTGTTAGCTTCCTCCCTGGCTCTGAGATCCATCTCCTTAATCAGCTTTGCCGTATCAATTTTTACATCTTCTTCGACAGTTTTTAATAGATATTCTTTTGCCTGTTCAGAGGTGAGTCCTGAAATTCTTTCCAGTTCCTGTATGCGTTCTTCATTCAACTTCGCAACTTCGGCTCTCTGTCGTTTGATTTCCTCTTCCCTGGCCGTGAAGCTCTGTTCGCGACGTTCTGCAGCCTCAAGCTTCTTATCCAGATTCGCTTCTTTCTGCTCGATACGTCTCTCATTTCGCTGAATCTCAGATCTGCGGTCTTTAATTTCTTTGTCGAGTTCATTCTTTGTCCGGATGGACTCCTCCTTAATCTCAACCAAAGCCTCCCGCTTCTTCGACTCTGCGCTCTTCACCGCCTCATCTATAATGCTCCTCGCACGCTCCTCCGCACTTCCGATCTTCTCCTCCGTGTTCTTCTTAAAACGCGCGGTCGAAACAAAATAGGTGATAAGAAAGGTGATAACAACCGCAACAACAGCCGTAATCACTACTGCTATGCCAGTCAGCACCTCAGGCGCACCTCCTTATTAAGTTTTATTGTACATATAACAAAAAAATTATAAATGAATAATTATGTCATAAATTACAACTATTTGATTCTATACTTTTTTGTGGATTATGTCAAGTCCATCTGCTGTTTAATCTTAGAA
>JAJQEU010000059.1 GCA_021201535.1 Clostridiales bacterium
GGGCTTGACCAAAGGCACTTATTCTCTTTCTGTATGAAGTTTTGAAGGTACATGTCATTTTTTAAGGCCTAGTGGCTCAGTTGGTTAGAGCGCCGCCCTGTCACGGCGGAGGTCGAGGGTTCGAGTCCCTTCTGGGTCGTTTGCGGGATCTTAGCTCAGCTGGGAGAGCATCTGCCTTACAAGCAGAGGGTCATAGGTTCGAGCCCTATAGGTCCCATTTTACAGCATATACGTGATTAAAAGCATAATGCACCAAGCTGTAAAATGTGACACCGCCTGACGGCGGATGCACACGATCTCTTCGAGATCAGCGCAAAAAGAAACTTGATATAAAACATATGCCGATGTGGCTCAATTGGCAGAGCAGCTGATTTGTAATCAGCAGGTTATCGGTTCGAGTCCGATCATCGGCTTGAAAACAGACATAATACAATATATGTTATGTCGTATATATGGGTGGATTCCCGAGCGGCCAAAGGGGGCAGACTGTAAATCTGTTGTCGACGACTTCGAAGGTTCGAATCCTTCTCCGCCCATTTGGAGAAAGAGAAAAATCCGTTGTATGAAAACAAAACGGTCTCGAATCCTTCTCCGCCCATTTGGAGAAAGAGAAAAAATCCGTTGCATGAAAACAAAACGGTCTCGAATCCTTCTCCGCCCATTTGGAGAAAGAGAAAAAATCCGTTGCATGAAAACAAAACGGTCTCAAAGTCTTCTCCACCTATTTGGTAATTTTTTAATAATTTTGCCATTATAATTTTATATCGCGGGATGGAGCAGTCTGGAAGCTCGTCGGGCTCATAACCCGAAGGTCGTAGGTTCAAATCCTACTCCCGCAACTCAATGCCCAGTTAGCTCAGTTGGTAGAGCAGAGGACTGAAAATCCTCGTGTCTCTGGTTCGATTCCGGAACTGGGCATTTTAAATACAATAAATACGGGTGTGTAGCTCAGTTGGCAGAGCACCTGACTTTTAATCAGGTTGTCCCGGGTTCGAACCCCGGCACGCTCACTGGTTCGGAAGCGGCGGAATCTTCGGCTTTTGTATGGATTTTCGCCGTTTTTGTATTACAAACAAACGTTATTTTTCTTTGTTGCCTTTGGGGTTCTGTATCTCACTCATGATTCCGGCAGTGATTATACCGGAGGGAAGCGCGATAATCGCAATACCGATAAATGCGGATAATATCGTGATCAGCCTGCCGATGGAAGTTGTGGGAATGATATCTCCGTATCCGATGGTCGTCAGGCTGATGGCCGCCCAGTAAACAGCATCAAAAAATGTATAAAAAGTGTCCGATTCGACGTTGAACATGATCAGAGCCGAGATCAGCATGTATCCGACAGCAAAACTGAATACAGTTATCAGCGGCGCACTTTGTTTTTTTATGACATTTATAATGATTCCCACGTTTTTTGAGTATCGAAGGATTTTAAATGTTCGAAGAACTCTCAGTCCCCGCAGCAGACGCACTACTTTTAAAATTTTGAATCCGGACGCGAGTATGGAAAATGATGGCAAAATGCACAGCAAATCGATCAGTGCCAGCGGAGTGACCGGATAGACCAGATAAGAGAGTTCTCCTTTCTGAAGTTTTATGTCTGCCGTAGTAATTCTGAGTATGTAATCAACGATAAAAGTCACGGTTATGATGCGGTCTGCCCAGTCAAGTGGGGGAGTAGAAGATTTAAAGGCCAGAGGAATCAAAAAGCTTTCATATTTGTATAACGCTGTGGTGAAGTACCAGAAAGCGCATGAACTGACAGAGGATGGCGTTGCCGGACCGAAGACGTTTCAATCACTGATTTCGTAAAGTCAAATATTACATGGAAGATGACCTGCTGATGACGGTATGCAGACGTTTTATTGATTATTTAAGTAACATCTATGAGGAATAACAACATATCAATAAAGGATCTGTTCATCGGAAGCATTGATTTTCTCCTGAAGAAAGCATATAATCAGTTGAAATGAAAGGAGTCGATTCTATGCGACTGATTCACTGCGCAGATCTGCATCTGGACTCACGGATGACATCGAATCTGAGCCGGGAAAAAGCGAGAGAACGGAAAAAGGAGCTTTTGCTGACCTTTGAGCGGATGGTGGAATATGCCGCCGCTCATCAGGTCAGGGCGATCCTGATCGCGGGCGATCTGTTTGATACGCGAAATATTTCTGCCACGGCGCGCCAGACGTTCTGGAACGTTGTTTGTGCTCACCGTGAGATTACCTTTTTTTATTTAAAGGGTAATCACGATACGGATCATTTTCTGGCTGACCGGGAGGAGATACCGGAGAATTTAAAAATGTTCGGCACGGACTGGATGTCTTATCCGCTGGGCGGCAGGATTGTGATATCCGCGCTGGAGCTTACCGCGGAAAACGCGGCGGGAGCGGCACACACGCTGATTCCGAATCCGGAGAAGTTTAACATTATCATGCTTCACGGACAGCAGGCTGAGGCCGGTGCGAAGGAAAAGATGCGTTTGATCCGCCTGCGGGATTTTAAAAATAAGGGCATTGATTATCTGGCACTGGGACATATCCATGCTTATCAGGAGGGAGAACTGGATGCCCGCGGTGTCTGGTGCTATTCCGGCTGCCTGGAGGGACGCGGTTTTGACGAGTGCGGGGAGCATGGGTTTGTCCTGCTGGATGTGGATGAGACATCCGGGACATGCAGACGGCAGTTTGTGCCTTTTGCAAAGCGAAGGCTTTTTACGATTCCGGTGGATGTGAGCGGTTGTGGGAGTGTTTCGGAGATGGCTGCCCGGATGGATGCCGTGATTGAGACGCAGTACCCGGCGGAAACGGATCTGGTGAAGATCGTTCTTGTCGGTGAGGTGGATGTGGAATATGAGATTGATGCGGAGTATCTTCGGAAACGCCTAGAACCGGACTATTATTTTGTAAAAATATACGATGAGACGGTGCCCCGGGTGGATGTGTCCCGTTTTCTTCTGGACATGTCGCTGAAGGGCGAGTTTGTGCGTGCCGTATTGTCCGCGGAGGAGCTTCCCGAAGAGGATCGGGCAGAGGTGATCCGTTGTGGTCTGCGCGCGCTTGCGGGGGAGGATATTCTGGAATGCGGATGAATCTTTGTCCTGTGATAAAAGCGGGGGATTGTATATTGCCGTGGCGGGAGAGGTATCGAAATGCGTTTGATTTCATGTCATATAGAAAATTTTGGAAAGCTGCGCGATCTGACGATGGAGTTTCAGCATGACTGTCATATACTGTGTGAGGCGAACGGCTGGGGGAAAAGCACCCTTACCGTTTTCCTTCGTGTGATGTTTTTCGGGTTCGAGGGTGAGACGAAGCGAAAAGGTATCGAGAACGAGCGCAGGCGTTATCTGCCGTGGCAGGGCGGCGCTTACGGAGGAACAGTGACATTTGAGACCGGCGGCAGGACATATACGGTGACGCGGAGTTTTTCAGATAAAAAAATCAATGACAGCTTTGAACTGCGCGATGCGCGGACGAACCTGCCCAGCGCGGATTTTTCGGAAAATCTGGGAGAAGAGATTTTCCATATCAACAGGGAGTCTTTTCTGCGTACAGTGTTTATCGGGCAGAATGACTGTGTGACGCACGCGACGGACAGCATTAATGCGAAGATCGGCAATTTTACGGACAATATGAATGACCTTGACAGCTATGAAAAGGCTGCCGGGGCGATGCAGGATGTATTAAATAAACTGAATCCGCGCAGGAAGACCGGAACGATTCATCAGATGAACGATCAGATCACGCGTCTGCAGACGGAGATTTCGCAGAACCGGCCTTTGCGATCTTCTATCCGCCGGTATGAGGCTATGGAGGCAGAGGAGAAGGAAAAGCTTCGGGAAAAGAGACGGGAACAGGAGGAGGTTCTCTCTCTGCAGAAGCAGGTGAGCAGGATGCAGGACAAAAGAGTCCGCAGGGCGGCATATCTGCAGCTGTGCGCGGCCTGTGAAGAGGCGGTAACGGCTTGTCGGACGGCGGAGGCATGGTTTCCGGGAGAGGTTCCGGCGGAGGAGAAACTGCGGGAATGTCAGAAAGCCTGCGACGAGATGGAGCGGGCGGCGCAGGGCGCGCAGATCTGCAGATTAACTTCGGAGGAAAGAGAACAGCTTGAGAATCTGGAAGCGCAACGGGCAGAGGCGCAGCGGATGCGCAATCATTCGGAGCGATACGATGACGGAGGACTGTGGGAATCGCCGGAGGAGCCGGTTCAGGGTACTTTGGAACAAAATGGTTTCCGGGAGCGTCGTGCACCGCGGACAGAAAAGGATGCCGGGCAGGTAGGAGACAGGAAACGACTGCGAATGCCGGCGGGTGCTATCATTGCCGTGGTGGGAGCGGTTTGCTGCCTGTGCAGTTTGCTTTCAAAGATTTTCCCTTCGGACGGATTATTTCCGAATACTTCGCGTTCTCTGATTTTGTTTCCGGGGATGCTGATTCCGGGAGTCCTGCTTCTGTCGGCGGGCGTGATCTTTTTCGTGATGGGGGCTATGCTTCGGGTGCGGGATCAGGAACGAGATACACTGAAGCGAGATCGGGAAGAAAAAGCCCAGCTTCAGGAAGAGGAGATACAGAAGCAGGCAGAAAACGAGCGGAATCTGGAACGTCTGTATGTAGCGCTGGCAAAAAAGCAGCGGGATTATCAGATGTATAGGGAGCAGTATGAACAGAAGCGGAAGTATGTCTCAGATGCATTTGCGGAAATGGGGATGCGTTCAGATTGGCATACAGAGCCGGATCGTTCTGCTCGGGAGCAACTTCAGGAGATCCGGCAGCGGCGCACGGAGTGGCAGAGGGCAAAGACGGCGGCCGAGGCTGCCAAATTGAAAAAACAGGAGTTTGAGTCTCAGAATGAGACGGATGTTTTGTTGCCGGATGAGACAGAGCAGGATATGCCCGATCTGGAATCATTGAATCAGCGTCAGCGTCAGCTGGAATCGGACGGGCAGCAGATACAAAGCCGGCTGAATCTTTACAAAAATCAGTTGGCTTCCCTGCGCGAACAGTATGATGAGTGGACGCAGGCGAAGGAGATGCTGCAGTCGGAGCAGGAACAGCTTGCCGATTTGAAGAAAAAATTCGGGTATGTAAAAAAAGCGCAGGAATATCTTTCGGCTGCGAAAGAAACGCTGACGGCCAGGTATATGGAGCCGCTGATGCACAGTTTTTCCCGTTATTACGAAATTCTGGCCGGGACATCCGGGACGCCGGCGGAGAAATACCGCATGGACGCGAACACGAATCTGACGGTGGAGGAGGCGGGGATGCAGCGTGAAACACAGTATCTCAGCCGGGGCTATCAGGATCTGATCGGGCTGTGTCTGAGATTTTCCCTGGTGGACGCCATGTACCCGGATGAAAAGCCGTTTCTGATCCTGGATGATCCCTTTGTCAACCTCGACGCGGAGAAAACGGCGGGCGGGATGCGTCTGCTGCGGGAGGTTTCCGAAAGCTGTCAGATCATCTATGTCACCGGCAGAACAATTTCGGAATGACTATATCTCCAGTTCAGAAAAGTCAATATAAAGATCATCGTAGATATTGACCTTGATGGTAGAAGCAAAGCTGTAGTTTACGTTCAGCAGGTCACCTTCGAAGTAGTTTACGATGACAGATTTTCGTTGAGGATCGACAATCCAATATTCACGAACACCGTAGTTTTTGTAGTAGTACAGCTTTCGAATGTAATCATTTGACTGCGTGCCGGGGGATACAATTTCTATAATAAAATCGGGAGCACCGTTACACCATTTTTCGTCTAATTTATTCCTGTCACACACGATCATTAAATCTGGCTGTACGATGGTGAGCGGCATATCGCTTAATTTTACGTCAAACGGAGCCGGAAATACAGAACAGAGACTGCCCTTTCTTTTGATATAACCGCGCAGTTCAATAAGCAGTTCTGTCAAAATGGACTGATGTGTTTTTGACGGCCCGGACATGTCATAAGCAATGCCGTCGAAAACTTCCGTGCGGGTATCCTCCGGTAATGTTTCGTACTGCTCTAAAGTCATGGCTTCCGGCTGTGGCTGAAGTGCTGGCATAATAACGCTCCTTTCTCTTGACTCTCATGATTTTGCAGTTTAACTATAACAGAAATCAAATGAGCAGACAATGTTTTTCTATGCTCTGTTCTTCTCT
>JAJQEU010000047.1:0-67178 GCA_021201535.1 Clostridiales bacterium
AAAAAGCTCTCTGGGTACTTGGCGTGCTTTTAAATCGGCTGTGAATAGTAACAAACAATCGGACTGTAAAGAAAAAACACTTGACACCCATCCTTATCTGTGCTAATCTACGCAAGGTGATTGATATGGAGAAGATTGGACGTCAGGTATTTTTATATGATTTTTACGGCGAACTGCTGACAGACCACCAGAAAAGCGTTTATGAGGATGTTGTGCTGAATGATCTGTCCCTGAGCGAGATTGCCGACGAGCGCGGCATCAGCCGGCAGGGCGTCCATGATCTGGTGAAGCGATGTGACAGGATTCTGGCTTCCTACGAGGAGAAGCTGCATCTGGTTGAGCGTTTTTTCAAAAACCGTAAGAACGTTGTCCGCATCCGCGAGTTATCCGCGGGAGGCGATGGTGACAGTTCAGAGGTTCTGGCGGAGATTTACCGGATTTCCGGTCAGATTTTAGAGGAGCTATGATATGGCATTTGACAGTTTATCTGAAAAACTCCAGAATGTATTTAAGAACCTGAGGAGCAAAGGCCGACTGACCGAGGCAGATGTAAAAGCCGCCCTGAAGGAAGTCAAGATGGCGCTATTAGAGGCCGATGTGAATTTTCGGGTTGTAAAGCAGTTTGTGAAGGCGGTGCAGGAGCGCGCCATCGGTTCGGACGTGATGAACGGCCTGAATCCCGGCCAGATGGTCATCAAGATCGTGAATGAAGAAATGGTCAAGCTGATGGGGTCTGAGACGGTGGAGCTCCGGCTGAATCCGGGCCAGGCCACGACGATCATTATGATGGCAGGCCTGCAGGGTGCCGGCAAGACGACCACGGCCGCGAAGCTCGCCGGGAAGTATAAGCAGAAGGGTAAGAAGCCTCTGCTGGTCGCCTGTGACGTATATCGTCCGGCTGCGATTCAGCAGCTTCAGATCAACGGCGAGAAGCAGGGCGTTGAAGTGTTCTCCATGGGAGACGGACACAGACCGGTGAATATCGCGAAGGCAGCTGTGGAACACGCGGCAAAAAACGGAAATAATATCATTATTATAGATACGGCGGGACGTCTTCATATTGATGAGGATATGATGAATGAGCTGATCGAGATTCGGGAACATGTGGATGTAGATCAGACGGTGCTTGTGGTGGACGCCATGACCGGCCAGGATGCGGTCAATGTAGCGAGTATCTTCGATGAAAAGGTTGGTATCGACGGTGTGATTCTGACGAAACTGGACGGCGATACCAGAGGCGGCGCCGCGCTCTCGATTCGCGCCGTGACAGGCAAGCCGATTTTTTATGCCGGCATGGGTGAGAAGCTGTCTGATCTGGAACAGTTTTATCCGGATCGTATGGCATCACGGATTCTGGGGATGGGAGATGTGCTCTCCCTGATTGAGAAAGCGGAGGCTGAGCTGGATGAAGAGAAAGCCGCTGAGATGGAGCAGCGCATGCGCAGGGCGGAGTTTTCTTTCAACGACTATCTGGAGTCCATGAACCAGATGAAAAAGCTCGGCGGTCTTTCCAGTGTGCTCAGCATGATGCCCGGCATGGGCGGCTCCCAGATGAAACAGATCGAGGATGCGATGGATGATAAAAAGATGGCGCGCATCGAAGGGATTATCTATTCCATGACACCGGCGGAACGGGATCATCCTGACCTGCTGAATCCGGGCAGGAAACGCCGCATCGCGCGGGGCGCCGGGGTTGATATCAGTGAGGTCAACCGTCTGGTAAAGCAGTTTGAGCAGGCGCGCAAGATGATGAAGCAGATGTCCGGCGGTAAAAAGGGCCGACGAGGCATGGGCGGCTTTGGCGGTCTGGGAGGCAAAATGGGCGGCTTTAAAGGACTGCCGTTTTAGGCCTGCCGTTCCGGGCGGGCGCAGAGACATGTCGCATGTAAACGGCAGAGCGTGATTGTACCTGTTCAGGACAGTTATGAGTGATTTTTTCGTGACGGTTTCATACCTGAACCGCTGCGATTTCCAAATACAGAACAAATAAGATCAGGAGGTGAAGTACGATGGCAGTGAAGATCAGATTGAGAAGAATGGGACAGAAAAAGGCTCCTTTTTACAGAATTGTTGTTGCTGATTCCAGAAGCCCGCGTGATGGAAGATTTATCGAAGAGATCGGTTACTATGACCCGACCAAAGATCCGTCCGTAATCCGTGTGGATGAGGAAGCAGCAAAAAAATGGCTGGCGAATGGCGCTCAGCCCACACAGACTGTAGACAAGCTTTTAAAGATCGCCGGCGTCGAGAAGTAGTGAATCTATGAGGAAAACGAAATGAAAGAATTAGTAGAGGTTATTGCGAGATCACTTGTCGAATTCCCGGATGAGGTTTCTGTTACAGAGACCGAAAAAGAGCATGTGATTGTTTTGGAACTCCACGTAGCACAGTCTGACATGGGAAAAGTGATCGGAAAGCAGGGGAGAATCGCAAAGGCAATCCGTTCTGTAGTGAAAGCGGCCGCAACGAGAGAAAACAAAAAGGTCGTTGTCGAGATTGTCTGATGTACGATAACGTTGATATTCAGTACGTGAGTACTGAAACGGGTTGACCGTACACTGGATGAATATGCAGGGGAAGGACATGACGAAAGCCATGTCCTTTATCTATCGTCAAAAATATTTTCGTTTAAAGGAAATGGTATATAATTATGGAAGACAGATTTCAGGTCGGCATCATTACAAGCCCGCACGGTATCGCGGGAGAGGTGAAGGTTTTCCCGACGACAGATGATATTAGACGTTTTCGGGAGCTGAAGCATGTAATCCTGGATACCGGCAGAGAGGAAATGAATCTGGAGGTCTCGCAGGCTCGTTTTTCCAAACAGATGGTGATCTTAAAATTCAGGGAATTTCAGAATATCAATGAGGTAGAGCGTTTTCGCGGAAAAAGCCTGTATGTGACAAGAGAAAACGCGGTGAAGCTCGAAAAAGATGAATACTTTATCGCAGACATGATCGGCATGAATGTGGTCGCGACAGACGGCGAAAATCTGGGGATTCTGAAGGATGTCCTGCAGACCGGTGCGAACGATGTATACATTGTGGAGGAGCCGGATGGGACGGAGCTTCTGCTCCCGGCCATTCATGACTGTGTCAGAGATGTAGATATGAACCGAAGGGTGATTACGGTGTTTCTGATGCCGGGCCTGCGGGATTAAAGGAGGAAGGATGCGTTTTCATATTTTAACGCTGTTTCCGGATATGGTACGTCAGGGTCTGGAGACCAGCATCATCGGAAATGCGATTCAAAACGGGATTCTGGAACTGGATCTTGTGGATATCCGCGACTATACCGCAGACCGCCATAAAAAAGTAGACGACTATCCCTACGGAGGCGGAGCCGGTATGGTGATGCAGGCGCAGCCTGTCTATGACGCATGGCGGGCCGTGAACGCATCCGGCAAAGGGAGACCGCGCTGTATCTATCTGACTCCGCAGGGCAGGCGCTTTGATCAGTCTATGGCAAAGGAACTTGCCGGGGAGGAGGATCTGATTCTGCTCTGCGGTCATTATGAGGGCATCGATGAACGGGTTCTGGAGGAGATTGTGACAGATCAGGTTTCCATCGGCGATTATGTTCTGACCGGCGGTGAACTGCCGGCCATGGTACTGGTGGATGCTGTATCCAGAATGATTCCCGGCGTGCTGACAAATGACGCATCCGGCAGTTCTGAGTCTCTGGAGGGCGGATTGCTGGAATACCCGCAGTACAGCCGCCCGGCCGAGTGGATGGGAAGAAAGGTGCCGCAGGTGCTTTTATCCGGCGACCATCAGAAGATTGAAAACTGGCGCCGTGAACAGTCTGTGCTGCGCACACTGCGCCATCGTCCGGATCTTCTGGATGAGGCAGATCTGTCGTACCGGGATGTAAAACTGATTCTGGATCACGCGTCTGAAACGAAGGATCACACGTCTTGAAACGAAGGATTGTGAGTGCTGACAGCGATTGCGGGAGTGCGAAGCACGGGAGACATCGACTTTTATAGATCGTAATGACTGCGGAGCTACTCATTTTCGTTCACTTGGAAATGATTATATATTTTTGCTGAGAAAACACTTGCAAAGTAATGTATCCTGTGGTAAAGTATTGATTGTTGTGAATTAAAGAGATGGTCCTCTGTTACGTTATTGTATTAAGAACATCCATTAGACAGGAGGTCACAAGATGAACGCAAATGAAATTATCAGAAGTATTGAAGCAGAGCAGATGAAAACAGACCTGCCGGATTTCCGCGAGGGCGATACCGTCCGTGTACATGCGAAGATCAAAGAGGGCAACCGTGAGCGTATCCAGGTGTTCGAGGGCACTGTGATCAAGAGACAGGGCGGCAGCAGCCGTGAGACGTTTACCGTCCGCAAGTTTTCAAACGGTGTCGGCGTAGAAAAGACATGGCCGATTCACTCCCCGATCGTAGAAAAGATCGAAATAGTCCGCCGCGGTAAAGTTAGACGAGCGAAGCTCTATTACCTGAGAGGACGCGTCGGCAAGAAGGCGAAAGTCAAAGAGTTAGTGAGATAAACATATGCTTTGTTTGCGGAAGGGGTTGTGAGATACACAGCTCCTTTTTGTCTTTTATAGGAAACGACATTAAGTCGTTTCCTTTGCGCCAGACGCAAGGCTGCGAAAGCAGCCATTCCTCATGCGTCTGTGTGCATTCTTTATAGTGAATGACAAATTATTTTTGTCGCTCACTATAAACGCATCGCGATCCGGGATATCACTGAACAGAAAATTACGCTTGCAAAACAGGAGGACGGAAATGGCACCATTACGCACAAAAGGACTGAGCTTCCGAAGAAGGAAAAAAAAGTTTTCCCTGTCCATGTCAAAAAACATCGCATTGATGGCAATCAAGATATTGATCGCGCTGTTTCTGGCCTTTGTGGTTGTATATTCTGTAGGCATGAAGGTGACTGTCTCGGGCAACTCCATGGAAAGTATCATCTCGGACGGAGATCGAGTGCTGGTAAACCGCCTTGTCTACAGTCTGAGCGAACCGAAGGCAGGAGATGTTATCGTGTTTCTGCCAAACGGAAATGAAAAAAGTCACTATTATGTCAAACGTGTGGTTGCTGTTCCCGGTGATACAGTTTATATCAGTGACGGCGTACTCTATGTCAATGGCGAGATGTATGATGATGAGGATACCGAAGCGATCGTCAATGCCGGTCTTGCAGAGGAGGAGATCACGATTGGCGAGGACGAGTATTTTGTACTGGGTGATAACCGCAACAGCAGCGAGGACAGCCGTTATGCAAATATCGGTAATATTAAAATGGAATATATTGTCGGGAAAGCCTGGTTTTATTACAGCTCCATCCGCGATATGGGACGGGTGCAGTGATGTATATGGGGCAAAACTGTCAGGCCAAGACAAAAATTGACGTTTCGGACGAAAAGGAGGCAGCCGGAGATGGATTTTCAGTGGTATCCGGGGCATATGACAAAGGCAAAGCGCCAGATGCAGGAAGATATAAAACTGATTGATCTGATGATCGAACTGGTGGATGCGCGCATCCCCCGGAGCAGCAGGAACCCGGATATCGATGATCTGGGGAAAAATAAGGCCAGATTGATTTTATTAAATAAAGCCGATCTTGCGGATGCAGAAAAAAACAGACTCTGGAAAGAGTATTTTCAGAAAAAGGGATATTTTGCGGTGGAACTGGACGCAAGAAACCGCAGCGGCATGAAGGCCGTTCAGCATGTCATACAGGAGGCCTGCAGGGAAAAAATCGAAAGGGACAGAAAGCGCGGAATCAAAAATCGTCCGATCCGCGCCATGGTTGTGGGTATTCCGAATGTCGGGAAATCGACTTTCATCAATACTTTTGCCGGAAAAGCCTGTGCAAAAACAGGCAATAAGCCGGGAGTTACAAAGGGAAAACAATGGATCCGCCTGAACAAACATGCAGATCTTCTGGATACGCCGGGCATCTTATGGCCAAAGTTCGACGATCAGTCGGCAGGTATGCGTCTGGCCTGGATCGGATCCATGAATGATCAATTGCTGAACACAGATGAACTTGCTCTGGAACTGATCCGATATCTTACGGAAGCTTATCCGGGAGTTCTGGCAAAGCGTTACGGCGTGAATGAACAGACGGGTGAGCCGGCTGATCTGCTCGGAGGGATTGCGAAGAACAGAAACTGTATCCGTACCGGCGGCGACATCGACTATAGCAAGGCATCCATTCTGTTTATTGACGATTTCCGCGCAGGACGTCTCGGTCGGATCACACTGGAGACACCGGTTTATGAAAGGAAACAGTGATGGCTCTGAAAAAAATAACGGAGATCCGGGAAGAACTGAAACAGATATCCGACTGCGCCCTCGACGGATTTATCTGGGAATATGCCGCCGATGAACGTGCCGGCGTACAGACGCTTGTCGCTCAGGCAAGAAAACGGCTGGAAAAGCTGGAAGCGGAACTGGCGCGGACGGAAAGGCTGAAAAAATATGAACGCAAATATGCCGATTATGAGTATATCTGCGGGATCGATGAGGTGGGGCGCGGGCCGCTGGCCGGACCGGTGACGGCGGCAGCGGTGATCCTGCCGAAGAACTGCGGCATTCTGTACATCAATGATTCGAAGAAGCTCTCTGCAAAAAGGAGGGAGGAACTGTACGAGATTATTATGGAACAGGCAGTTTCCGTCGGAATCGGCATGCGCAGCCCACAGCGCATCGATGAAATCAATATTCTGCAGGCGACCTATGAGGCGATGCGCGAAGCGGTGAGTAAGCTGAGTCCGCAGCCGACGCTGCTTCTGAACGATGCGGTGACCATACCGGGTCTGGCGATTGATCAGGTCCCGATCATTCACGGCGACGCGGAGAGCATTTCAATCGGAGCGGCGAGCATCGTTGCCAAAGTGACACGTGACCGGCTGATGATGGAATATGACGCTTTAATGCCGGAATACGGCTTCGCCGCAAATAAAGGGTATGGTTCCGCGGAACATATCAAAGCTCTGAAAACATACGGCCCGACGCCGATTCACAGGAGAAGCTTTATCGGAAATTTTGTATAAAAATCGTTCGTCTGGAATTATATTATGCAAAAATTGGATAACCGAAGCGTTTTTTTGCATAAAAGCTTTGGATGCGAATGTTGAATCTGACCGTCCGACATGTTATAATAAAGATACTTTTGAGAAAATATATAAGGAGGAAATGATATGGCGCTTACATATTATAAGACGAGGGGTTGGAAGGAATCAGCGAATACACCGAAGTACTATAAGACGCACGGTATCGTACAGCTGTACAGTATCGACGCGGTCAGAGCTGACGTATACGAGTCCGGCAAATCCGAGATGAACTACGATGTGATCATGGTTGAGGAGCCGAAGGACTATGTATTCCCCGATGGGGAGACCGCGAAGGGGTTCAAGTACATCTATCGCTGGAGCACGAATCCGTTTGGCGGCGTTGTAAAGTGCAGCGATGTTGTAGAATGCCCGGATGAGTTTATCAAAGGCTATTGTACAGAGTAAACACTTGTGACAGGTTTTATACACTTGAAAGTATGTAACTATTCAGGACAGTACTTTGCACTTGCTGCGAAGTACGTATGATAACGTAGATCACACAGGGAAAAGTCCCATCGCGCAGCGATTATAAATGGGCTTTTCCTCGTAACTGTGAAAGTACTGAACAGTTACGAAAGTATCAGTTCAAAAATGGAGGTATAAGATGGCAGATGTGAGACGTTTTCAGGCTGTACGGCCCGAAAAGGAAGAAGCGATCGGGATGGGTGTCCTGTCCTATGAGGAGGTAGTCGGGAGATACCAGTCGGGCAGACTGTTCCAGAATCATTTCGGAGAGTTTTTTGTTTATCAGGTAAAGGACGGCGGCAAGGTATATGACGGCATTTATGCCTGCGCATCCGTGGACGATTATCTGAAAGGTGTGATTCGCAACCACAGCTGGGCGAGCGACCAGGTGACGGAAGAGAAGCTCAGCAAGCTCGAGACAGACAAGCTTCAGACAGAGCCTGTGATTATTGCTTATCATAAGCAGCCTTTTGTAACGGTCCTGATGAACAAAGCGAAGAGTTTTGCGCCGGCCTATCATTTTATCACACCGGACGGTGTGGAGCATACGATCTGGGAGATGTATGATTATGCCCTGGCAAAGCTTCTGATTGAAGCCATGCAGGGGACCGCAGATCTGTATGTTGCGGCCGGACATGAGATCGCGGCGGCGTCCGTTGCACATTGTCAGGACATGCGGAAGGCGGATCGCCACTATGATCCGTCGGCAGAGTTCAATTACTTTATGTGCGTGCTGCTTGATTATGAGTCGATCACGGAAGACGGCGTGGTCACGGTACCCAGGTTCCAGCCGAACATGTTCTGCCATGCGATTTAGATTGTTGGCAGCTATTCAGGACAGTGCTCTGCACCTGCCTGAATAGACATGGATGCGTTGCTTATGCATCGCGTATGCATGATTTGAGAGAGGATATACACAGAGCCAGAGACGGCAGCGTGTATATCCTCTTTTGATTTTTGTACAGGTCGCGTAAGGAAATTTTGCTGCTTTGCTGCACGCGCCCGCACAACGAGTATGAGGCAAAAGCTGCCTCCCGCTCGATTGAGAGAGTAGAAAGGTGGTTTTATGCAGAACAAACGCAGAGTCGGTGCCGTGAAGGAAGACAGAGCAGCAGAATGGCTGAGACACCGGGGATACCGTGTTCTGGAAAAGAATTTTCGATGCCGCTTCGGCGAGATCGATCTGATCATGACAAAAGACGGCTGTCTTGTTTTTGTCGAGGTAAAATACAGGAGCACGGGCAGCTGCGGCGCGCCGCAGGAGGCGGTAGACGCCAGAAAACAGCAGAGGATCTGCAATGCGGCCTCATGCTATCTGTACATGCATCACTGTCCGCCGGATACACCCTGCCGCTTTGACGTCGCGGCGATCTCCGGGGATGAGATAGAACTGATCAGCAATGCTTTTCCATATTGCGGAAATTTTAAGGTATAAAAAAGACACTTGACATTTTTTCCGCAAAGTGTTATAGCAGATGTTGGCGCACTGCGACAGCAGTGCATGTCCATTTAAAAAGTAACGGGAGGTGTTAACATGAGTACGATGGATATGACATCCATTCCACTGTGGGTATGTCTGCCTTTTGCGGCGCTTCTGGTCTGTATTGCAGTGATGCCGCTTGTGGCGGGAGAATGGTGGGAAAAGCATCAGCTATATGTGATCATTCTGTTATCTGTGTTTTTTATTGTTCCCTTTGCCGTGCTGTTCGGGACAGGCACAGCCGCGGAGACGGTGCTGGAATGTCTGTTCAATGACTATCTCACTTTTATTGTCCTGCTATTCGGCCTCTACTGTGTCGCCGGAAATATTCATCTGGAGGGAGATCTGGCGGGGTCGCCCAGAGTTAATGTTCTGATGCTGCTTCTGGGCACGATACTGGCGAGTTTTATCGGGACGACCGGTGCGAGCATGCTGTTGGTCCGTCCGGTGATCAAGATGAACTCATGGAGA
This sequence comes from Clostridiales bacterium, assembly GCA_021201535.1. Lineage (GTDB taxonomy): Bacteria > Bacillota > Clostridia > Lachnospirales > Lachnospiraceae > Eubacterium_I. Next base: position 9,515 of record JAJQEU010000047.1, read on the forward strand.
AGGAACAGGGCCCATATCATGGTTTTCTTTATTTTCCTGGTGTCCAATATCGGAGGCTGCCTGACGCCGATCGGCGATCCGCCGCTTCTGATGGGATTTTCCAGAGGCGTTCCTTTTGCGTGGAGCTTCCATCTGCTCCCGATTCTGGCTGTGAATACGGTTCTCTTACTCCTGATTTTCTGCGTGATTGACCGCAGAGCGTACCGGAGCGATATCGTGGCCGGCATGCGGCCGGATATCAGCGGGAACGGTACAAAGATTTCCCTGAAGGGCATCCATAATTTTATCTTCATCGGAATGATCATTTTTGCGGTCATTTTAAGCGGCGCACTGCCAAAACTGTCCGCGTTTCAGGACGCGGCGGGGGAGACCATCGGCATTCATATTTTCGGTGATGTGAGTTTCCCGATTTCCTCTCTGATCGAGGTGATCATCATCCTGCTCGCTGCGTTTTTGTCCTTCCGCACGACAAAGAAGACCGTGCGCGTGGCAAATCACTTTACCTGGGGCGCAATCCGGGAGGTTGCCATTCTTTTTATAGGTATTTTTATTACCATGCAGCCGGCGCTGATGATTCTGAAAGCAAGGGGCGGAAGCCTGGGATTGTCCGAACCGTTCCAGATGTTCTGGGTGACGGGCGCACTGTCAAGCTTCCTTGATAATACGCCGACGTATCTGGTATTTCTGACGACGGCCGGTGCGATGGATTTCAGCTCCGGTATCGCTACGACTGTCGGAATAATTCCGGTAAAGATGCTGATGGCGATCTCCGCGGGCGCGGTCTTTATGGGAGCCAATACTTACATTGGAAATGCGCCGAACTTTATGGTGAAATCCATTTCCGAGGAGAACGGTATCCGCATGCCGTCTTTTGTTGCATACCTGACCTGGTCGGTTCGTTTTCTGATCCCGGTGTTTGTGATCGATATGCTGCTCTTTTTCCTGTAGGAGGTGACCGTTATGGAAGAAATCAAATCATTGGATCTGCGTGAACTGGCGGAACGCATCTATAATCTGGATGAAAAAGCATATGCCGTTACCGGTTCCGCCCTCGGAAGAGTCTACAACGGAGACAAAGAGCATGCGATTCAGTATATCATTGATCTGCTGGAGGCGAAAAAGGGCTCTGATATTCTGCGGGATGAGCTGGCGCTGATCGGCAATATGGGAAAAACGATTGCAGAAAAGCAGGGGCGGAGTGATGTGCTGGACGAGTACAACGCCATCACAAAGCTGACAAAATGGCAGGCGGACCATTATACCCGGGTAGATATTCTGGATACGTCCCGGGCGCACCTGAATTCTATCGCGCTGAATAAGCGGGTTTCGGAGAATGATAAGAAGATTATCTGCATTGCGAGAACGTACGGCAGCGGCGGTCACGAGATCGGATTTGCTCTGGCAAACCGGGAGAATCTGGCTTATTATGACAAAAAGATCTTCATGGAGATCATGAAGCGCATGTCGGTGGGAAATAAAAGCATCTGGGAACATGAAGACTATTACGAGAGAGCGGATATCGGGAATCCGGTTTATGCCGGCATGCCTTTCGAGAAGGATAACCTTCCCTTTTTCCGGCAGGTGAAAGAGGATTTCTCCAAGTTTCACGGACTGCCGCGGCGGGACGCCCTGTTTTTTACACAGAGCAAAATGATCCTGAATCTGGCAAAGTCGGAAAACTTTGTCATGCTGGGGCGTTATGCAGATGTGGTACTCTCAAATGAAAATATCCCCCATATCAGCATTTTTATCACGGCGCCCTTTGAAAAACGCGTGGAACGTCTGGCCTCCATGCACACGGAGATGACCGAAAAACAGATTCGCAGGATGCTGATTCAGTCGGACAAAATCCATCTGCGGGATTACCGCTATTTTACCGGAAGGATGTGGGGCAGAGCGGAAAATTATGACTTGACGATCAACAGCGCCAGCTACGGCGTCTCCGGTTCGGTAGATCTTCTGATGGATATGCTGGAGGGGAAACTGTAAAGGGTTATGCAGACGCATGTGGATGGCTGTCAGCGCAATCAGATACAGCATAAATGAAATAAAAGAGAGAAAGAACCCTGTCTTCACAGTTATTTCGGCAGGGTTCTTATTTTTTTACTTGCATTATACCCATCAGGGGTATATAATAGGGCACGAAACCGGACAGATTACGAATGATTTCGCACAGCGGAACAATCCGTGAACCGGTTTTGACACCTGAATCAATTTTCAGATCATAAAACAGAAAAGGAAAATCGAATGGAAGAGAATTTACTGAATATTCCGGAGAAAACAGCAGATACGGGAGATTCCTGCAGCTGCTGTGAGTCCTGCAAGACAAAGGAGCGCTCTCCGGAAGAGTATCGGAGTCTGATGAACCGCCTGAGCCGCATCGAGGGACAGGTACGCGGCGTGAAGGGCATGATCGAGCGGGATGCTTACTGCGTAGATATCCTGAACCAGGTGTCTGCGATTAATTCCGCGCTGAACAGTTTTAATAAAGAACTTTTGGGGAATCATATACGCAGCTGTGTGGTGGAGAACGTGCGGTCCGGCAATGATGAGATCATTGACGAGCTCGTAAAGACCATACAGAAATTAATGAAATGATGATATAAGGGACAAAAGGTCAGAAATCGGATGCTCGCATCCGTATTTCCGGATTTGGGGTCTGTAGTGTCATACCCTTTTGTCGCCCGAATCATAAACTAAAACAAGGAGTAAATTTTATGGAACAATATTCAGTGACCGGCATGAGCTGCGCGGCCTGCAGCGCCCATGTGGAGAAAGCCGTGCAGAAGGTGCCGGGCGTGACGGACGTGGCAGTCAGCCTGCTGACGAACTCCATGCGTGTGGATGGCACCGCGTCTTCAAAGGAAATCATTGATGCGGTCATGGCCGCGGGTTACGGGGCTTCGCTGAAAGGGAAGGAATCCTCCGGCACAAATGCAGAAGTTAATGAGGAAGCGCTCGCGGACCACGAGACGCCAAAGCTTCTGAAACGTCTCATCGTTTCCGTGGTGATCCTGTTGCCGCTGATGTATGTCTCAATGGGTCATATGATGTGGAACTGGCCGCTACCGGCCGCCATGGAGGGAAATCATATCGCGATGGGGCTTTATGAGATGCTTCTCACGATCCTGATCATGGTGATCAATCAGAAGTTTTTTGTCAACGGATTTACCAGCCTGCTGCGTCGTTCACCGAACATGGATACTCTGGTCGCCATGGGTTCGGCTGCGTCTTTTGCCTACAGTACCTACGCACTCTTTGCCATGACCGGCGCGCAGCTCCGGATGGACATGGATGCCGTGATGACCTATATGGATGAGTTTTATTTTGAATCAGCGGCCATGATCCTGACACTGATCACCATCGGGAAGACGCTGGAGGCATATTCCAAGGGGAAGACGACGAATGCACTGCGCGGCCTGATGCAGCTGGCGCCGAAGACGGCCCATGTCATCCGAAATGGTACGGAGGAGACGATCTCCGTCGATCAGGTTCAGATCGGAGATGTTTTTGTGGTTCGTCCTGGCGAGAGTATCCCCGTGGACGGCGTTGTGCTCGAGGGGATCAGCGCCGTGGACGAGGCGGCGCTGACCGGCGAGAGCATTCCGGTGGACAAGGAAGAGGGAAGCACTGTCTCGGCGGCGACCATGAATCAGTCAGGATTTCTAAAATGCAGAGCTGTCCGCGTCGGAGAAGATACCGTTCTCTCACAGATCATTCAGATGGTCAGCGACGCGGCGGCGACAAAAGCACCGATCGCAAAGGTGGCAGATCGGGTGTCCGGTATTTTTGTACCGTCCGTACTTCTGATTGCAGCGGCGACTTTCGTCATCTGGCTGCTGGTCGGGCAGACGTTCGGATTCTCCCTGGCCAGAGCGGTTTCCGTCCTTGTGATCAGCTGTCCCTGCGCGCTGGGTCTGGCGACTCCGGTGGCGATCATGGTCGGCAATGGCGTCGGAGCCAGAAACGGCGTCCTGTTTAAGACAGCGCTTTCTCTGGAGGAGACCGGGAAGATCGATATTGTAGCGATGGACAAGACCGGAACGATCACGACCGGGAAACCAAAGGTGACGGACGTCCTGCCGGTGGTGCCGGCACAGACAAAAAGAAGTGGGATAAAGGAGACGGAGATATATAAAAACCGAAGTATTGATGACGGAAGTGTTGAAACGACAGGGAGAGAATCACAGGATACCGCGGAGTATGAGCGTGCGAAACAGGAGCTGCTGAGAATCGCTTATGCTCTGGAACAGAAGAGTGAACATCCTCTGGCACGGGCGATCGTAGAATATGCGGAAGAAAACGGACTGACCGCAGCGGCGGCGGAGGAGTTTCAGGCGGTTGTCGGCAACGGACTGACCGGTCTGTGGAACGGCGTGCGTCTCTATGCCGGCAGCCAGAAATACATTTCTTCCGTCGCACCGATTCCGGACAGGATCAGACAACAGGCGTCTGATTTGGCGGAACAGGGAAAGACTCCCCTGTTTTTTGTAAAAGATCAGACTGTCTGCGGGATGATCGCCGTGGCGGATGTGATGAAGGAAGAAGCCCCGGAAACGATCCGCCAGCTCCACGGGATGGGGATCCGGGTGGTCATGCTGACCGGCGACAATATCCGCACCGCGCGGGCCATCGGTGCACAGGCGGGCGTCGATCATGTCATCGCGGATGTTCTGCCGGGCGATAAGGAGACTGTGATCCGCAGACTTTCTGAAAAAGGAAAGGTCGCCATGGTGGGCGACGGCATCAACGATGCCCCTGCACTGACGCGGGCGGACATCGGCATTGCCATCGGCGCCGGTACGGATATCGCATTGGATGCGGCGGACGTGGTTCTGGTTAAAAGCAATCTGGACGATGTGCCGACCGCGATCCGGCTCAGCAGGCGGGTGCTCCGGAATATCCATGAGAATCTGTTCTGGGCATTCTTTTATAATATCATCGGCATTCCGCTTGCAGCCGGCGCATGGTATTATCTGTTTGGATTAAAGCTGAATCCGATGTTCGGCGCAGCGGCCATGAGCTTATCCAGCTTCTGCGTCGTCATGAACGCGCTGCGTCTGAATTTTATAAAGGTTCACAGCACACACCGGGACAAACAAAAAAGACATGCGATATCAGACAGCCTGTTTGAAGAACTCTTCGGCGGACAGGATGATATGAATACAACACAAAACAGGAAGGAGGAGACAGAACCCATGACAAAGACCATCGAGATTCAGGGTATGATGTGCGGACACTGTGAGAAGCATGTCAAAAATGCGCTGGAGGCGCTCGACGGCGTGACACAGGCGGAGGCCAGTCACGAGAAAGGCACCGCTATTGTGACGCTGAGCGCGGATGTGACGGATGACGTGCTGAAAAAAGCGGTGGAGGACGCGGATTATGAGGTGATCGCGATCCGCTGAGCGCCGGAATGACCATTCTCAGCTATTCGTCTCACATGCGCAAAAGCAGCTGTTTCACGTCCGGCACAGCATGAGAATATAAAGATCATCTGCCTTTTTTCTTGCAAAACGGATAGTGTGATGTTAATATATAGTGAACGACAAAATATATTCTGTCGGACAGGATACGCAATCATGAATCCGGACGACACCGCATGTTCGGAGAAAACAGGGAGAGGAGATTGATATGTCTGAAGTTACTGCACACAAGGAAGCGAACGCAGGTCCTCTGGGACTGCTCGGATTCGGAATGACCACGGTTCTTCTGAATCTGCACAACGCCGGGGTGATCGAGATGTCCGTGATGATTCTTGCCATGGGTCTCGCAATGGGAGGTCTCGCACAGTTTATCGCCGGTCTGATGGAGTTCAAAGCCGGCAACACCTTCGGCGCCACCGCGTTTACTTCGTACGGACTGTTCTGGTGGTCGCTGGTCATCATACTGGTGAATCCGTCTGGTTTAGGCGCTGAGGCGGCGGACGGCAGATCTCTGGGATTTTATATGCTGCTGTGGTGTATCTTTACACTGTTCATGTTTATCGGAACGATGAAGGCGAACCATGCGACACAGATTGTATTTTTTACGCTGATGCTGCTGTTTCTGCTTCTGGCGATTGAGAACTTTACGGGTGTACATATCGTCGGCATCATCGCCGGTATCGAGGGTATCGTCTGCGGCGCGTCCGCGATCTATACGGCAGTGGCCGGTATTGTGGACGGAGAGTTCAATAAGCCGATCATGCCGGTGTGATACCGGTGAACGGGAAGCACTGCAACAGATCAGGAAGCAGAATATGCGGCGAGTGAGACCGCAAATACCACGATGTTGTGTACATTGTGGTATTTTGCGTTTTTCGGGATGGATCGCAGTCATTCATTTTTTCGGAATGATACTGCCGCCGACCCGGCGGAGGAACAAAACACCATGAACATCACCATCTACGCGGTAGGGAAAATAAAAGAATCTTTCTTCCGACAGGCGGTTGACGAATATGCGAAACGCCTTGGCCGTTACTGTAAACTGAAGATTGTGGAAGTCGCGGATGAAAAGACGCCGGATCACACCGGTCCGGCCCTGACCGCACAGATCAAAGACAGAGAGGGGGAACGTCTGCTCGCCCGGATTCGTGACGGCACGTTTCTGATCACGCTGGCTTTAGACGGAGAAAAACTGGATTCCGTTGCCTTTGCCGAGAAGATACGTCTGCTGGGACTGCATGGAAAAAGCGATCTGGGCTTTGTGATCGGCGGTTCTCTCGGCCTGTCCGACGCGGTTTTGGCGCGCGCAGACTTATCCATCAGTTTTTCTGATATGACCTTTCCTCATCAGCTCATGCGCGTCATTCTGCTGGAGCAGATCTATCGGGCATATCGAATCACGGCAAATGAACCATATCATAAATAAAAATTCACTGATCACCCCGGCCTTCCGCCGGCTACAGAAAGGAGAGCTTCATGAATACACTGGAATTACTTGACACATTGCAAAAGAAAGCGCTGCATGACGAGGCGCTGCGCGCGGAGCTTCTCGCCACCCGGCAGGCCGATGATCCGTTTTCCGCTTTCTGCACAAAATGCCGGGAGCTCGGTTATGAGATTTACGAGATGGAACTGCTCCAGGCCGGCGAAGAGTTTGTCGCCACCATGAAGCGGAGTACCAACGGCGGCGGGGAGAATTCGCCCATGCTGCTTGGCGAAGATGATTTTTATGAAATGTTTTTTGATGCGCTGCAATAGTCCGCTGTTCTTTCAGAACTGTTTATTTCATACATATACAGTATGAGGAAATCCAAAAACAGAAAAGTCGCGGAACGCATGGCGGACGGATTCCATCTGCCGAAGGATCTGATGCTCGGCGCCCCGATCGTGACGATCACGGGCCGGAGCGATATGACCGTGGAGAACTACAGAGGGATTCTGGTCTATGAGGATTCTCTGATCCGCCTGTCTTTAAAACACGGGCAGATACAGATATCCGGGGTCGGGCTGAATATCGAATACTATACCAATGACGACATGAAAATTTCCGGAAGGATTGATAAGCTGGAATACACGTTCTGATCAGGAAGGTGTCCGGTATATGATTTTCTGACGGCAATCATGATTCTTATGACAGGTGAGGATGTTCAGTGTTTCAATTCATCAAGTTTTTTCAGGGGTATCTGTATGTATATCTGAGCGGGTATTCTCCGGAGCGTTTTCTGAATCTCTGCGGCAGGAAAAATATCGTCCTCTGGGATCTGCAGCGGGAACAGGAGGGATACCGTTTTTTTATCAGCCGGAAGGCATTTGCCCTGATTGGACCCCTGCTTGACAGGACGGGCACGCAGGTTCATGTGATCCGTCAAAACGGCGTCCCGTATCTGATGAAAAAGTATAAAAAACATGCTTCCTTTTTCATCGGCATTTTCTGCGCCTGTTTTCTTCTGTTTTTTATGTCCCGTTTTATCTGGAAAGTTGAAATTGAAGGAAATTCTTACTACTCTACACAGACGATTCTGGATTATCTTCATGAAAACGGAATCGGCTATGCCTCACTGAAATCCGGAATCAATTGTAAAGAACTCCAGAACATGCTCCGGAAGGAGTTCACCGATATGACCTGGGTTTCAGCCAAAACAGAGGGTACCGTGCTGTATCTGGTGATTCAGGAGCGGATGAAGGGTAATGACGCGGAGACAGACCCTGATGCAGACACGGCGACCAGTCTGATCGCAAAAAACAGCGGAACGATCGCGTCGATCACGGTTCGACGGGGGACGCCGCTCGTCTCCGCCGGAGATACAGTGGAGGCGGGAGATATACTGGTCTCCGGCGTGCGGGAGATTCTGAATGATGCCGGCGAGGTCTCCGCCCGCAACTATGTGTCAAGCGACGCTGATGTTCAGATTCATACAACGCTTTCCTATTCGGATGAATTTTCAGAAAAATATGAAACATATATTCTGACGGAAAAAAAGAAGATCCGGTTTGCCGTGTGTCTTGACGCCTGGCGGGCGGTGCCGTTTTTTGAACCGAAGGAGGGAAATTATATTAAAATGGAGAACATCTGCTCCGCGCGGATTGGTACGGACTTTTATCTGCCCTTTGTGATTATAAAAACAGAGTATCTGGAATATGAAATTCAGACCGGAACCTATACAAAAGAGGAGGCGGAAGCCCTGGCTCAGGAGCATTTAAATCTCTATTGTGAAAATTTGGCGGAAAATGGGGTTCAAATTTTATCAAATAGTGTTATTATAGAGCATAGTGGGGAAAATATCCTCGTTCATGGAGATCTGGAGGCTCTGGTCAGCCAGGATTCTTATGAGGAGATTTTGCAGAGAGAGATGGAGGAAGGAACAGACCCGGATGGAATTGATACAGCAGATGATGGACATTCCGATTGACCATATGGCAAATGTGTTCGGCCAGTTTGATGCCTGGCTGAAACTGATGGAAAAACGCCTTGGCGTTACGATCGTCGTACGAGACGGAAATCTGAAGGTGATGGGAGAACAGGAGGCGGTGGACGCCGCCTGTTCTGTGTTGGATCAGATGGTCACGCTCTCCGCCAGAGGGAATGATATCACTGAACAGAATGTCACGTATGCCATAGATACCTGCCCGTACAATCGTCATGCGTTGCTGGAAGCGGACAGTGAGATCATCTGCCACACCATAGACGGCAAGGCAGTAAAGCCGAAGACGCTCGGGCAGAAAAACTATGTCGATCAGATCCGCGAGAAGATGATCGTGTTCGGTATCGGCCCCGCCGGTACCGGCAAGACGTATCTGGCGATGGCGATGGCGATCACTGCTTTTAAAAATGAGGAGGTCGGGCGCATCATCCTCACCAGACCGGCGATCGAGGCGGGGGAGAAGCTCGGTTTCCTTCCGGGAGATCTGCAGAGCAAGGTGGATCCGTATCTGCGCCCGCTCTACGACGCGCTGTATCAGATCATGGGTCCGGAGAGTTTTCTGAGAAATCAGGAAAAGGGTCTGATCGAGGTGGCACCGCTGGCCTACATGCGCGGCAGGACGCTGGACAACGCTTTCATCATTCTGGATGAGGCACAGAACACAACGCCGGCACAGATGAAGATGTTTCTGACCCGGATCGGTTTCGGCTCGAAGGTGGTGGTAACGGGCGACGCCACGCAGAAGGATCTCGCGCCCGGGGTAAAATCCGGACTGGACGTAGCGATGCAGGTTCTGAAAAAAGTGAATGATATCGCTTTTTGCCGCCTGACCAGCCAGGATGTAGTGCGGCATCCGCTGGTCCAGAAGATCGTAAAGGCTTATGAAGAGTATGAAAACAGACAGGCTTCCCGGGAAAAAAGCCGCACGGCAAAAACGAGGAGGACGGTATAATATGACGATTCATATCATCTGTGAGCAGAAGCCGGAGTTTTCTTTCTCTTACCGCAGTCTGGCACAGCAGGTCGCGGAGGCTTCTCTGGATGCGGAACAGTTTCCCTTTGAGGCGGAGATTTCCCTTACGCTGGTGGGAGATGAACGGATGCGGTCCATCAATCAGGAAACGCGGGGGATTGACGCGCCGACGGATGTACTGTCCTTTCCCATGCTGGATTACCCGGCTCCGGCTGACTTTTCAGGAGTGGAAGATCAGTGGGAGGGATGTGTCAATCCGGACACGGAGGAGGTCATGCTGGGCGATATCGTGATCTCACTGGACCGGGTGCGGGAACAGGCGGAAGCCTACGGGCACAGCCAGAAAAGAGAATATGCCTTCCTGATCACGCACAGTATGCTTCACCTGATGGGATATGACCATATGGAGGCGAAAGACGCTGCCGTGATGGAAGCGCATCAGCGTGCCATTTTGGATGCGCTGCAGATCAGCCGGTGATGTCGCATGATGCGGGCTTCGGTAAAGCATTTACGGCCTGAGATTCACATGTCAGGCGATGCAGGATACATCAGTTGTTTTGCAATAGTTCCTCAGGATCCGCCGACCGTTTCACAGGCCTGATTAAAATACAGATAAATACGAAAAGGAGAACGAACGAATGAAAAAACGGGCGATTTTTGCCATGACGGGGGTCTTATGCATGGCACTTTTTTCTGCTTGCGGAACAGAAGATACTTCCTCCGCGGCATCGGATACACAGCAGGAGATCAGTATCGTGGAAGTAGAGGATCTGGCTGCGGCGCAGTCGGGTTCCGAAACGGAAACAGAAGCAGAGACAGAAGCGACGCATGAGGGGGAGGCGAGGAGCGACCTGACCGGCGAATGGATCGACGAGGAACTCGCCGCGCAGCGTCCGTTTGCCGTGATGATCGGAAATACAAAGATTGCCACGCCGCAGTACGGTATTGGGTCCGCCGATATTATCTATGAAGCGCCGGTGGAGGGCTCCGAGACACGGCTGATGGCGTTTTTCCAGGATTATCAGAGCGTGGAAAAAATCATGTCCATCCGCAGCTGCCGTCTGTATTATATTGACTGGGCGTTGGAATTCGACGCGATCTACGGACATTACGGACAGGCTTACCTCGCGGAGGACATGCTGAGCCAGTCCTATGTGGACAATCTAAACGGGCTGGAGGGTCAGCTGGAAAATATCATGTATTTCAGGGATTCCTCTAAAAATGCACCACACAATGCCTATACGACCGGCGCTGGAATTCTCCAGGGCATCAGCCTTAAAGGATATGCGATACAGCACGATGCCGATTATGAATCACACTATCAGTTCAATGAGGACGATGAGAACGAGATCACGCTGACGGACGGCGTGGCGGCCTTGGTCGTACAGCCGGGGTATCTTGTCAACAAGCCGTGGTTCGTGTATAATGCCGGGACAGGGCTGTATGAGCGTTATCAGAACAGCGCAGAGCAGATCGATGCGCTCACAGACGAACAGCTTACGGTAAAAAACATTCTGATTCAGGTCTGCGACTGGTATACCGCGAACACGGATACCGGATATCTGGACGTGGAGACGATCGGTTCCGGGACAGGCTGGTATGTGACAAACGGGCAGGCGATTCCGGTCACCTGGACGAAAGCCTCACAGACGGGAGCGACAAGATATTATGATTCCGCCGGGAATGAGATCACCCTGAATCAGGGCAGGACCTGGGTCTGCATCGTGCAGGACACCTATGAGGATAATATCACGTTCTACGCCAGCGAGGAGGCATTCTCCGCACAGTAGAGCCTGTAACATCCACGCATGCTCACTGAAATAATGATGGTACGTGACTTTATGACGTTTACAGCAGGAGCGCGCAAAAACAACAGAGGTAATTTATGAGCAGTAAAAAAAATGACACATCGTTTCTGGTACAGGGATCCGTTCTGGCGATCGCGTCGATCGTCAGTCGGATCATCGGTCTTCTCTACCGCATTCCCATGACAAATATCATCGGTGAGTACGGTAATGATTATTACAGCTGTGCTTACGAGATATACAGCATGGTTCTCCTGATTTCATCCTACAGCCTGCCGATGGCGGTCTCAAAAATGGTATCCGCGCGCATGGCAAAACATCAGCAGGAAAATGCATATCGCGTGTTTCAGGGCGCACTGATCATTGCGCTTATAACCGGGACTGCCGGATGTCTGTTTGTGTTTTTCGGCGCGGAGTTTCTGACGAAGATTTTTCAGACGCCGCTCAGCTTTTATGCACTGCGCGTGCTGGCGCCGACGCTGATCATCGTAGCGGTACTCGGCGTGATCCGCGGATTTTTTCAGGGGCTCGGGACGATGATTCCCAGCGCGATCTCTCAGATACTGGAGCAGATCGTCAACGCAGTCGTCAGTGTCGCCGCGGCCTTCGTGCTGTTCGGATACGGAACCAGAATCGCCGCGGTACTCGGCGGAGAACAGCATTATGCGGAGGCTTACGGCGCTGCAGGCGGCACACTCGGCACGAGTACGGGAGCGGCGATCGGGCTTATCTTCTGTGCGCTTGTATTCTTTGCCTACCGTAAAACCATAAAAAAAGGGATTGCCAGAGAACGGAGAGCCGGCACGAGAAAGCCGGAAAATTTCGGATCTATGATGAGGATTCTGATTCTGACGATCGTTCCGATTCTTCTGAGTACCACGCTCTACAACCTCGTTTCCATCGTGGATCAGGGTCTGTTTAAAAATCTTGCGATTCTGCAGGGGAATGACAGTGACTCCGTCTCGCTCTGGTGGGGCGTTTACTCCGGCTATTACCGTGTGCTGGTCAATGTGCCGATCTCCATATCGACGGCGCTCGCCACAAGCAGCGTGCCGGCGCTCGCCGCCGCTTTCGCAAAAAGGGATCATGACCAGGTGCGTAAAAAGATCGGATTATCAATGCGCTTTATCATGGTGATCGCGCTTCCATGTACGGTCGGAATGGCCGTTCTGGCAGGCCCGATCATGCGGCTTTTGTTTTCCACGACGAACGATCTGGCCGGACATCTGCTTCAGGCGGGAGCGATCAGCATCATTTTTTACTCGATATCCACCCTGTCCAACGCTGTCCTGCAGGGCATTGACCGCATGCGCATCCCGATCCGCAACGCTTTGATCGCTCTGGCTGCGAATGTAGTGTCGCTGCCGATCTCGCTCTATGTATTTGACCTGAATATCTACGCCATGATCGTGGGCAATATCGTATTTTCTCTGGTCATGTGTATTTTAAATGCGCTCTCGGTTCGGAAATATTCCGGTTTTCGTCCTGATATCACGAAAACCTATGTCAAGCCGGCGGTCGCTTCGGTACTCATGGGCGTGATCGTATACGCGGTTTATTTTGCCCTGTACAGAGGAGTGAACAGCAACGCGGTCGCCACGATCATTGCAATCCTGGCAGGAATCGTAAGCTACGCAGTTATTCTTCTGTTGGTGAAGGGACTGACGGAGGAGGAGCTGAAGAGCTTCCCGATGGGAACCCGGATCATCCGGATTGCGAAGAGGCTGCATCTGCTGTAGAAACAATCCAAAGCAAAGGAAACGACCTAATGTCGTTTCCTGTAAATATCGTGTGATTTGATGATGGCAGGAAACATGAAAGATACAGATCAGAAGAACAGAAAAGCAGATGTGATCGTGATCGGAGCCGGTGCATCCGGTATGATGGCCGCCGTCACGGCGGCGGAAAAAGGTGCTTCCGTTATCGTCCTCGATCACAATGCTGTCTCCGGGAAAAAGATTTTATCGACCGGAAACGGAAAATGCAATTTCACCAACGAGCGTCAGGAGCCGGATTGTTACCGGAGTGATGATCCCGATCTGGTGAAGCGTGCGCTGGATCAGTTTTCATGCGGGGAGACAGTTTCTTTTTTTGAACGTCTGGGTGTTTGTTCAAAGGCAAAGAACGGTTATTATTATCCGCGCAGCGGTCAGGCATCCGCGGTCCGTGACGCGCTGATTGCAGAGACACGGCGTCTGCATATACGGATTTTCAATAAAATCGAAATCACAGAGATTCAAAAAGACGGAGATGCTTTTCTCATCCGGACAAAGCCAGAACCATATTCCGCCGGTCGGTGCATTCTGGCGACAGGGGGAATTGCCGCGCCGAAAACCGGCAGCGACGGCTGCGGCTATCGCTATGCGAAACAGTTTGGGCACACGATCATCCGGCCGCTGCCTGCCCTGGTTCCGCTCGTGTCTGACGAAAACTGGCTTTCTCTTACAGCCGGCGTCCGCTGTGACGCCCGTGTCACATTGTATATAGATGGCGAAAATCAGGCAGAGGATACCGGTGAGCTGCAGTTGACGGAGTATGGTATTTCCGGGATTCCGGTCTTCCAGATCAGCCGGTATGCGGCTGTCGCCCTTTCTGAAAAACATAAGGTCGATGTTTCGGTGGATTTTTTGCCGGAGATGACCCTTCAGAAAACGAATCAGTTTTTAACCGCTGCGGCAGACAAAACAGGAGATTACAGAAACTGGGAGCAGATCCTCTGTGGTCTCTGCAATCGGAAGATCGCGCATATGATCTGCGAAAAACTGCATCTGCAGGATGTGTCTGTGCGGAACCTGCCTGAAAAGACATTTCAAATGCAGCTGTCACTGATCGTGCGGCAGTTGAAGAATACTTCGGTGCGTATTGTCGGAACACGCCCCGCTGAGCAGGCGCAGGTGACCTGCGGCGGCATTCCATTAAAAGAAGTCGACGTTACGATGCAGTCAAAGATTGTGCATGGACTGTATTTTTCAGGCGAGATACTGAACGTGGACGGTATCTGCGGGGGATATAATCTCCAGTGGGCGTGGACCAGCGGATATCTTGCCGGGTTGCATGCGGCCATTGCGGGGTAAGCTGTTATCTGTTGTTTCTGATTCTGTATGTGAATGAATATCAGCTGGAATAGTTCTCCAGGAATCCGTACAATTCCTCCAGACTGTCAAAAGCAATTCCGATTTCTGCCGCTTCCTGAATATCCTCCGGCAGATCGGATATCCTCAGACCGGTATCAAAATATACTTCGTCAGAATCTCCCTGATAGACAGACAGATAACTCCCGTTCTTTCTCAGATAATATACATCATCTGATGATTCTGATATATTCTTTCCGACAGAATTCAAAGTATCATTTTCTTCATTATCATTCCCGGCAGAGATATTTTCTTCAACAGTCATGGAATACTGATCTGTTGTCCCGGCAGCATTTGTCATTGTCTCGGAAGCATCCGATTCGCTCTCAATATACAGGTCTGACGTATCGTCCTCTGCGGCGGAAGATACATTTTGTTCCGTGTTTCCAAAGTAGTATCCGGCCCAGAATGCGACAATCACCAGTACAGCACATACAATAAAAGAAATGCGGATGACACGGTCTGTTTTCATGCTCGTAACTCCTTGCTGTGAATATGTATCTTAAGCCAGTCTCATTTAATATGATTCACATTTTCCGGATTTTTATTCAGTTTTACCGGATTTTAAGATTGTCTACACTGCTTGAAAAACCGGAGACCTTATGTTATCATTTTTATTGGTAAAAGAAATGCGGAAGCACGCAGTTAAAAATGCCGAAGATGATGAATGATAAAGGATGACATTTTTATCGGAGAAGGAGAACCGGGCTTATGGGCTTATATTTAAATCCGGGCAACGAAGGTTTTGCGGAGATCAGAAGAGATATCTACGTTGATAAAACCGGTCTGATTGCCTATATAAATGATCTGATTGGCAAGCCAAAGCCGTTAGTCAGCTTTAGCAGACCAAGACGCTTTGGCAAATCTTATACCGCAAATATGCTGTGTGCTTATTATGACAGGAGTTGTGATTCGCATGTCCTGTTTGAGGATCTGGAAATCGCGAAATCCGACAGTTTCGAGATTATGATGAATCAGTTTAATGTGATTTCTTTTGATGTGACCGGATTTATTGCTGAATCAAGGGATAACGATACAAATGTTATTTCGGAAATTAAGAATTCCATTTTGAAGGAATTAAGGGATTCTTTTCATGAATGTATCGGTGAAGAAGAGAGGAATCTCGGAAAAGCACTCTACACAGTTGTATCAAAAGGAAACGCAAAATTCGTTTTTGTAATCGATGAATGGGATGCGCTGTTTCGGGAATTTAAGGATGACAAAAAGCTTCAAAAAGATTATATCCTGTTTTTGCGAAGTATTAAAAATAAAGATCTGACTTCAAAAACTATTGCCGCAGCATACATGACAGGAATTCTTCCGATCAAAAAATATGGTACGGAATCCGCACTGTCTGATTTTAAAGAATTTTCGATGGCGGATCCGCTTATATTGTCAGAATACGTTGGATTTACCGAGTCGGATGTTCAGGTACTCTGCAACAGATATCACATCAGTTATGATGAAATGAAACTGTGGTATGACGGCTATTCATTTGAAGATGCAGGATCTGTTTACAGTCCGAATTCGGTGATAAATGCCATAAAATTCAAAAAATTTCGAAATTACTGGACACAGACGGAAACGTTTGAAAGCCTGAAACGGTATATCGGGGAGAATTATGACGGCCTCAAAGATGCTATTATATTGATGCTGGGAGGACAGCGTGTCAAAATAGATATCAATACGTTTCAAAACGATATCACTTCTTTTGAAAATAAAGACGATGTGCTGACATTGCTCATTCATCTTGGATATCTGGCTTATGATCAGCTGAAGGAAGAGGCGTATATTCCCAACCGCGAAGTCGCCGAGGTATTTCGTGTGTCAACTAAAGGAAGTAAATGGAAAGAAGTAGAGCGGGCTATCTCACAGGCAGAGGGTGTCATTGAACGTGTGTAAGTTGTATTGTTCCCGGATATGACACTGAGGATTGCACCGCTTTGAAGATCAGGATCGTTTCATGAAGAAATTGTAAGGGAGACGGGCAGAACAGCCTGAGAATTAAGAAGCAGCTGCGAGGCGGAATGCGGGAGGGTTTTAATGGAAGTGGAGAAACGGATGAATGGACGAATAATTCGCGGCACCCTTTGCCTGCTCGTAATGACGCTTCTGTTGGGTGGCTGCGGAAATGTAAAGACCGTCTCGAAACCGGATACAAACGACTGGCAGAGCTGGCGCATTGGCGTGCCGCTCGCGTGGAGTTCAGACTACTACCTGACCACGAATGCGGATATACCGAGTACAAATCTTTACCGCTATGACAGCGCGGGCGACTGTATCATGGCTCTGAAATTCGGATATATAGACGCGATCGCGGTGGATTCGCTCTATTCGTATGAAGTGCTGCAGCAATATTCTGAATTTGAAGTGCTGGATGAGCCAATCGGAGACGACGCGATTGTCGCCTATGTTACGCCGACGCGCGCGGACCTGCTGGAAGAGATCAACAGGTATATCCCGGTTTTCCGGGACAGCGAGGCGTATGAGGACTTATATGCCCGCGCCAACGCGGAGGATTTTGTCCCGGATATGGATATTCCGGTGTGCGAGGATGGCGAAGTGATCCGGGTCGGAATTGATACGTCGTCGGGCAACTATCCCTATACCTATTATGACTTCGGGTCAAGCGAGCCTCAGGGCGTTGACATTGAATTCATTGCGCATTTTGCCGCTGAGTATGGCTATCGGATCGAGTGGGTGGATGGATCCTGGGACGCGGGAGCGATCGCGGTCACGAACGGGGATATTGATATTTTCGTGTGCGCGGTATCCGAATATTATGTGGAAGAAACCGAATTAACAGGCGCATGTCTGTGTTCAGATGCTTATTTTGACCTGGAGCTGGTACTGATTGTACGGTCGGATGAGTCATAAAACGCCTGACACAGGCAGAACCATGGATATGAGGAGAAAATAATGGGTCTGATTACATATCTTCAGGACGCGATTTACTGGAACCTGATATATGAAAGCCGGTACCAGCTGATTGTATCCGGGCTTTGGATTACGCTGCTTCTGACATTCGCGTCCTTTTTCTTTGGGACGCTCTTCGGGATGCTGTTCTGTATGGCGAAGGGGAGCAAAAACAGGGTTCTCCGAGGACTCTGCAACATATTCACAGGGTTGTTGGTCAAGCTCCCGCCGCTGATGCTCTTAATGATTTTTGCTTATCTGATTCTGGCCGGGACCGGCCTGAGTTCTGTCGTGATCGCCATCATCACCTTTACTCTGAAATGTTCGGCGCACCTGGCAGAAATGTTCCGCTCTGCCGTGGATTCTGTGGAAAAGGGCGAGATAGAGGCGGCGCGCACGCTGGGCTATTCGAAATGGCAGGCTTTCTTCCGTGTCGTATTCCCACAGGCGGTGCATCAGGTGATGCCTTTGTATAAAACACAGTTTGTCCTCACCATGCAGGACACTTCAGTCGTCAGTCTTCTGGCGATTCAGGATATGACCCGCGCAGTAACGATTATCACCTCCCGCACGATGGATCCGATCATCGCGCTGGTGATTACCTCGGTCATTTACCTGCTGCTCGGCTTTGCGGCAAACCGGATGCTGGGGGCAGCTGACCGGAACAGGCATTTTAAGAACACGGAGCTGATGTAAAATGGCAATGATAAAGATCGAAAACCTTTGTAAGTCCTATGGCAGCAACCTGGTATTTCACGACATAAATGTTGATATTGACCAGGGCGACTGCATTTCTGTGATCGGACCCTCCGGCTGTGGGAAAAGCACTTTCCTGCGTTGTATCAATCTCCTGGAGACGCCGACCTCCGGCCGTGTATTTATCGACGGTGAGGAAATCACCGCGAAAAAAGCGCCGCTGGATCGGATTCGCCGGAAAATGGGCATGGTCTACCAGAGCTTTAACCTGTTTTCCCATAAGACAGTCCTGGAAAATGTCATGATGGCTCCCATGCAGTTGAAAGGCCTGTCACAAAAAGACGCTTATATACTCGCCATGGATTGCCTGACACAGGTCGGTATGGCGGAGCGGGTCGATTATATGCCATCCCAGCTCTCCGGCGGTCAGAAGCAGCGCGCAGCGATCGCCCGCTGTGTCGCGATGAAGCCGGAAATTATCCTGTTTGACGAGCCGACCTCCGCTCTGGATCCGACGATGGTGGACGAGGTGCTCGCGGTCATCCGCAGGCTCGTGAACAGCGGTATGACCTGCGTCATTGTGACACATGAGATGAATTTCGCGAAAGCGATCAGCACCCGCGTGATTTACATGGATGAAAAAGGGATCTATGAGATGGGACCGCCAGCCCAGATTTTTGACAATCCGCAGAGAAAAAAGACCCGTGCCTTTATCAATCGCCTGAAGGTCTATAGCAGTACCATCACCGAGCGTAATTTTGATATCTATGACCTGAACGCGGGCGCGGCAGAGTTCTGCAAAAAACAGTTCGCGTCAGAGAAACAGACCTACCAGGTGCAGCTCGCGCTGGAAGAGCTTCTGGTACATATTATCATTCCTCAGCTGAAGGCGGAAAAGATAGCGGTCGAGGTGACTTTGGAATATAATTCGAAGGACAGCGTCCTTGCCGTCTGCGTCTCCGCCGGAGAAGAGATTACCCTCCAAAGCGGAGACGAAGACAGCCTGTCCGTGATGCTGCTGGAGGGCATCTGTTCCAGGATTCTGCAGGAGGAGCAATGCATACGGCTGTTTTTATGAGACCATCAGGTCACTGGGCTACGGTCAGGCTTTTAGAGCCTGCGATTCGCGTATCAGGCGGTGCAGGATGCATAAGTTATTGATCGACAGTTCCTTACTCCTCCCGGCCCGGGAAAACCCTGCAGCAATGTAAACGGGACTTTACACAGGTCCGGAAAACAGTTATAATAGGCGGAAATGGTTGCTTTGCAATCATCATATCCATGAAAGTTTTATGCTGGAGAAAACGCATTTATGACGAAGATCATTCGTGTGTCGCAGATCGCGGTTCCGCTGCGGCATGACATGGAACAGGTCTTTCAGAAGGCCTGCCGCACAGCCGGCATCCGAGACCGGGATGTATGCCGGTACCGGATTGCAAAACAGTCGGTTGACGCCAGACATAAGGAAGATTTAAAATACATTTACTCGATCGACCTGACGATCGGAGATCATACATCTTTTAAACGGAAGGATGGCCGCGTGCAGGAGATCACTCCCGTGGCATATCATCCGAAGGCAGGCGGGAATCTCCCGATGGCCGCGCCTGTCGCCGTGATCGGTTCCGGTCCTGCCGGTCTTTTCTGTGCTTATCTGCTGGCAAAGTACGGTTATCGGCCGATTGTTTTTGAGCGCGGGAAACGTGTGGACGAGAGACAGGCTGACGTGGAGCGCTTCTGGAACGGAGGCGCGCTGCTCCCGGAATCGAATGTCCAGTTCGGGGAGGGCGGAGCCGGCACCTTTTCGGACGGAAAGCTGAACACACTCGTAAAGGATAAATATGGAAGAAACCGTTTTGTCCTGGAGACGTTCGTTTCCTGCGGCGCCCCGGAGGACATTCTATACGTAAACCGGCCGCATATCGGCACGGACATTCTGCGAGCCGTCGTCTCAAATATGCGGAATGAGATTCTGCGTATGGGCGGGCTTTTTTATTTTTCATCAAAAATAACAGATCTGATGATCATGAATCATCGGCTCTGTGCGCTTGAAATCAATCAGGAAGAACGCATCCCGGTCTCCGCAGCTGTGCTGGCAATCGGACACAGCGCGCGAGATACCTTTGAAATGCTGCGGAAACGCGGCGTAGCGATGGAGTCCAAGCCTTTCGCAATCGGCATGCGCGTGGAGCATCCGCAGGATGAGATCGACCGGAGTCAGTACGGCGCGGAGGCGGATCTGTCCCTTCTGCCGACGGCTTCCTATAAGCTGACGCACCGCGCCTCAAACGGCAGGAGCGTCTATTCTTTCTGCATGTGTCCGGGCGGGTATGTAGTCAACGCGTCCTCCGAACCGGAACGACTGGCCGTCAACGGGATGAGCTATCATGCCAGAGACAGCCGGAACGCGAACAGCGCGATCATCGTCTCGGTCACGCCGGAGGATTTTCCGGATCCGGCCGACCCGCTGTCCGGCGTGGCGTTTCAGAGAAAACTGGAGGAGAAGGCATGGAGAGCCGGAGGCGGGAAGATACCGCAGCAGCGCTTTGGGGATTTCGAGTCAGGTATTTTTCAGACAGATTTAAATTTTGCTACGAATGGCTCCTCATCTGAGAATGGCAATTTTTCGGAAAACGATGCAGTGGATCAGATAAAAATCCGAACGGCTTTTTCAACCTGTACGAAAGGTCCGGCTGCAGCGGCAAATCTGCGTGATATTTTCCCAAATGACATCTCGGAAGCCTTCATTGAGGGAATGCATGCGTTTTCCCGCAAAATACCCGGTTTTGACCGGGAGGATGCGATTCTCTCCGCTGTGGAGAGCCGAACCTCATCCCCGGTGCGTATCGTGAGGGGAGAGGATTTCCAGAGCAATGTCCGGGGATTATATCCGTGCGGAGAGGGAGCCGGATATGCCGGCGGGATCATGTCGGCGGCAATGGACGGACTGAAAGCGGCGGAAGCAATCATGAATACATGAGCGCAAGCGAGAAGAATGCGCTTGCGCATTCGGCGAACGGCGAAATGATATCATGAATCGCAGATTCATGATATCATATGAGCGAGCCAACGGCTCGCGACTAAGCACGGTAGAGTTAATGACAGACTAAGCACGGCAGAGTTAATGACAGACTAAGCACGGCGGATTTCTCGATATTGCAGCAGTGTATTAATAAGGAGGAACTTCTTTGACATACGAACAGATTGACACCGAAAAACTGACGCCCATGATGACGCAGTATCTTGAGACAAAAAAGGAATATCCCGGCTGCATCCTGTTTTATCGTCTCGGGGATTTCTATGAAATGTTTTTTGACGACGCCGTCACAGTTTCTCAGGAGTTGGAGCTGACGCTGACCGGAAAAAGCTGCGGCCTGGATGAGCGCGCCCCCATGTGCGGCGTACCCTTTCACGCGGTGGATGGGTATCTGACCCGTCTGGTCTCGAAGGGATATAAGGTCGCCATCTGCGAGCAGGTGGAGGATCCGAAGCTGGCGAAGGGGCTCGTGCGCCGGGAGGTGGTGCGCATTGTGACGCCGGGAACGAACCTTGACACAAATGCGCTGGATGAGAGCAAAAACAATTATATCATGAGTATTGTGTATGTGGATTCGAGATACGGGATTTCCGTAGCGGATGTGACGACCGGAGATTTTTTTGTGACGGAACTGGATTCGGAACGGAAGCTGCTGGATGAAATCAGCAAATATGTTCCGTCCGAGATCATCTGCAATGAACCGTTCCTGATGAGCGGGATCGATCTGGAGGACCTGCGCCACCGCATGGGCATTGCGGTCTACGCGCTGGATGCCGGATATTTCGACGATGCCGCCGCATGCCGGACATTGCTGGATCATTTTCACATGAATCACACAGCCGAACTGGGTCTTTCGGATTACGACTGCGGTATTCTGGCCGCCGGTTCCCTGCTGAACTATTTAAAGGAGCTGCAGAAAACGGATCTTTCCCATATGACAAAGCTCGTGCCCTATGTCACGGGTAAATATATGATTCTGGACAGCACGACCCGGAGAAATCTGGAGCTTACGGAGACGCTCCGCGAAAAACAAAAGCGCGGCTCTCTGCTCTGGGTGCTGGACAGCACGAAGACCGCCATGGGAGCCAGAACCCTGCGCGCTTATATCGAACAGCCGCTGATCGAAAAGGCAGAGATCGAACGGCGCCTGGACGCGGTAGCCGAACTCAAAAAAACATGATCACCCGCGAGGAGCTGCGGGAATACTTACATCCGGTCTACGATCTGGAACGTCTGATCAGCCGCGTGGTCTATCACACCGCAAATCCGCGGGACCTGATTGCCTTTAAGACATCTCTCCAGATGCTGCCTGCGATACAGACACTGATGCAGGATTTTTCCTCGGAACTCCTGTGTGAACTGAACCAACAGCTGGACACGCTGGACGATATCTGTGGTCTCATCGGACAGGCCATCGAAGACGACCCGCCGATCTCTGTCCGGGAGGGCGGAATGATACGAACCGGCTTTCATCCGGAGATCGACCGTCTCCGCAGCGCAAAAACAGAGGGAAAGAGCTGGCTGGCAAAGATCGAGGAGGAGGAACGGGAGAAGACCGGCATCAAAAACCTCCGGATCAAATATAATAAGGTCTTCGGTTATTATCTCGAAGTGACGAACTCTTATAAGGATCTTGTTCCGGACTATTATACCCGGAAACAGACGCTGACGAACGCGGAACGGTACATCACACCGGAGTTAAAGGAACTGGAGGAGACGATACTGGGCGCTGAGGACAGGCTGACTGCCCTGGAATATGATCTGTTCTGTGAGGTTCGGAATCAGATCGCGGAGCAGGCCGTGCGGATCCAGACGACGGCAAAGTCAGTCGCCGCCATCGACGTATTTGCCTCCTTTGCAGCAGTGGCGGAGCAGAACGGTTATACCCGGCCGAAGATCAATGAAAAGGGCTTGCTGAAGATCAAAAACGGACGCCATCCCGTGGTAGAACGGATGATGAACAACGATATGTTTATCGCGAACGATACCTTTCTGGACAGCAAAGATAACCGCATCTCCATCATCACCGGTCCGAATATGGCGGGCAAATCCACCTACATGAGGCAGAATGCCCTGATCGTGTTGATGGCGCAGATCGGCTCCTTTGTTCCGGCCGAATCCGCGAACGTCGGGATCGTGGACCGCATCTTTACACGGGTGGGCGCGTCGGACGACCTTGCCTCCGGGCAGAGCACCTTTATGGTGGAGATGAACGAGGTGGCAAATATCCTGAAAAACGCGACGTCGAGCAGTCTCCTGATCCTGGATGAGATCGGACGGAGGACGAGCACGATCGACGGCCTTTCTATCGCATGGGCGGTCGTCGAATACATCAGCAATCCGAAGCTGCTCGGCGCAAAGACGCTGTTTGCGACGCATTACCATGAGCTGACGGAACTGGAGGGGAAGCTTTCCAATGTAAAAAATTACTGTATCGCCGTCAGAGAAAAGGGAGACGACATCGTTTTCCTGCGAAAGATCATTCCCGGAGGAGCGGATCGAAGCTACGGCATTCAGGTGGCGAAGCTGGCCGGCCTTCCCGATACCGTGATCGAGCGCGCGAAGATCATCTGCGAGGAGCTGGAGAGCGCCAACCTGAGCAATATCACAAGGCGGCTGGATGTAGGAGCTCTCATTGATATAAAAGCCAGAAAACAGCCGGATGAGGTGGATATGGCTCAGATTTCTCTGTTTGATACCGTAAAGGATGACGATATCATCCGGGAACTGTCCGAAATAGACCTGACACACATCACACCTTTTGACGCGCTGAACAGGTTGTATGAATTGCAGAACAAGATTAAGAACCGATGGTAGGAATCTCATCTGAACGAAAGACGTTCTGCCATATGCGATACTGATGTCATTTTAAGAACGACGGAATGGAGATAAATATGCCGCTGATACAGGTACTGGATGAACAGACCATAGATAAGATCGCGGCGGGCGAAGTGGTGGAACGCCCGTCCTCCGTGGTAAAAGAACTGGTTGAAAATGCGATCGATGCCAAAGCCACCGCTGTGACCGTGGAGATCCGAGACGGCGGAACGACAATGATCCGGATCACGGACAACGGCTGCGGAATCACACAGGATCAGATACCGGTCGCTTTTTTTCGTCATTCCACGAGCAAGATTCGCTCGGTGGATGATCTTGTGACGATCTCTTCCCTGGGTTTCCGGGGAGAAGCGCTGTCCAGCATTGCCGCTGTCTCACAAGTGGAGCTGATCACGAAAACGATGGATGCTTTTACCGGCAGCCGTTACCTGATCGAGGGCGGGAAAGAGGTTCTGCTGGAGGAGGTCGGCGCGCCGAACGGCACCACCTTTCTGGTCAGAAATCTTTTTTATAATACGCCGGCCCGCAGGAAATTTTTAAAAATGCCTCAGACAGAAGCCGGATATATCAACGATATGATGGAGCGGATCGCGCTTTTTCATCCCGATGTTTCCTTTAAGTTTATCAACAACGGACAGGTTCGCCTGCACACCTCCGGAAACGGGAATCTGAAGGACAATATCTATCACATCTACGGACGGGATATTGCCGCGAACCTGCTGGAAGTTCAGGAAACGTTTGAGAATTTTACCGTTTCCGGCTATATCGGGAAACCGGTCATATCCAGAGGAAACCGACATTTTGAGAGTTATTTTATTAATGGAAGATACATAAAAAACAGCATCATCGCAAAAGCTATCGAGGACGGATATCGCGGTTTTCTGATGCAGCACAAATATCCGTTCACGGTCCTCTCCATCTGTCTGGACGGGAATCTGGTTGATGTAAATGTACATCCGAATAAGATGGAGCTTCGCTTTTCCGATGAAGAGGAGCTGTACCGGCAGATCCTGCATCTGATTCACCGCACGCTGCAGAAGAAGGAGCTGATCGCCGATGTCACACTGAAAGAAGAGAAAAAATCAGCGGAAAAGTCTTCGTATGACCGGAAAAAGATACCGGAACCGTTTGAGAAAAACCGGCTGGATAAGATTCGGGAGTCCGTCCGGCAGGACAGTCCCTATGAGCCGAAGTATGAGAGGAAGGCGGGTGAATCCGCATCAAATCCGGCTCCTGAGCCGGGGTTCAGACAGATGTCCGAATCAGAACATAAGCTGAGAGAATCTGTTTCTTACGGAAAAAACATCACCGATCAAAGTAAAGAAAATATTAGTCAAAACGACGAATCTGATGATCAGAACCGGGAACAGCCGGTGCAGGCTTCCCTGTCCGACTATGTATCAGATGAGACGCATCTGCTCTCTGAGGAGGTTCTTCCGAAGCACCGGATCATCGGACAACTGTTCGGCACGTACTGGCTGGTGGAATATGAGGAACGTTTTTACATGATCGATCAGCACGCCGCACATGAAAAGATCCTGTTTGAAAAGATGATGAAAAGATACCGGGAAAAGGAGTTTACCTCTCAGGTCATCAGTCCGCCGATTCTTCTCTCGCTCACGATGCAGGAGGAAGTTCTTCTGAAAAAATTTAAAGAAGATTTTGAAAAGCTTGGATTCGTCATTGACTCTTTCGGCGGAAAAGAGTACACTGTCAGCGCACTTCCGGACAACCTGTACGGCCTGAACGGACAGAGTCTGCTGCTGGAACTGATCGACGGGCTTGGAAGCATCTCCGGAAAGGACACGCCGGATATGGTGATTGAGAAGATTGCCTCCATGTCCTGCAAGGCGGCCGTGAAGGGAAACCATAAGCTTTCCGGTGCGGAAGCAGAACAGCTGATTGATGATCTGCTGAAACTGGAAAATCCCTGGTTCTGTCCGCACGGCAGACCGGTCATCATTTCCATGACAAAATATGAGATAGAGAAAAAATTCAAGCGGATCGTTTAGCTTTTCACTCAAACGCTGTAACAGCCGGAAAAAGTTCCGGAGATCCGCAGCGGTCGGGAGAACGTTTCATGCAGCATGTTTCAGATACAGGGAAAAAACCATTACTGATTTTAACCGGTCCGACCGCGGTCGGAAAAACCGACCTCTCGATCGCGCTGGCACAGGCGTTGAACGGAGCTGTCGTTTCCGCGGATTCCATGCAGGTTTACCGCGGCATGGATATCGGTTCGGCCAAGATCCGTCCGGAGGAGATGCGGGGTGTCCCGCATTATCTGGTGGACATTCTGGAGCCGGATGAGGAATTTCATGTCGTGCGCTTTCAGAAGCTTGCGAGAGAGGCTCTGGCTGACATTTACCGGAAGGGACAGATTCCCATCGTCGTCGGCGGAACCGGTTTTTACATTCAGGCGCTGCTCTATGATATTGACTTTACCGAACAGGATGAGGATACAGTTCTGCGGAGAGAATATGAACGGCTGGCACGCGAAATGGGCGCGCATTTTCTTCATGAGAAACTGCGTGCCGTAGACCCTGTCTCAGCGGACGCGATTCATGAAAATAATATCAAGCGAACCATCCGTGCGCTGGAGTTTTATGAGAAATCCGGACAGCCGATCTCTGCGCACAACGAGCGGGAGAGAAAAAAAGAATCTCCCTACGATTTCCGGTATTTTGTTTTAAATGATAACCGTGAACGTTTATATAAACAAATTGACAGGCGGGTGGATCTCATGCTGGAGCAGGGACTTGTAAATGAGGTCATAGCTTTGCGCGAACGCGGTTTTAACCGGTGCATGGTTTCCATGCAGGGGATCGGATATAAAGAGATTCTGTCCTGGCTGGACGGTGAGATCAGCTATGAGGAGGCCGTCCGCATTTTAAAGCGTGATACACGGCATTTCGCGAAGCGGCAGCTTACCTGGTTTCGGCGGGAAAGAGATGTGATCTGGATTAATAAACCGGATTTTGAATATCAGAATGACAGAATTCTGGAATACATATTACAGAGATGCGGAAATACCATGATTTCTTCGCCATCCGCTGCTTCGGTTTCAGGGTAGAACGGCATACAGGGAGGAACTATGTCAGAACATACAATCAGACAACAGTATAAAGATATGGGGATTTCATCCGCGGTGTATGAATTCGGAAAGAGAACAGAAGATTCTCTCCGGGCACGGTTTGATGAGATCGATCAGATCACGGAATATAACCAGCTGAAGGTGATTGGCGCGATGCAAAAATGCCGCGTCAGTGCGGAGTGTTTTCAGTCATCGACCGGTTACGGCTACGATGATCACGGACGGGATACACTGGAGGAAGTCTACGCCGCCTGTTTTCATGGAGAGGCGGCGCTGGTACGTCCGCAGATCACCTGCGGTACACACGCTCTTGCCCTGGCACTGATGTCAAATCTGCGTCCGGGCGACGAGCTTCTCTCGCCTGTCGGGAAACCGTATGATACGCTGGAAGAAGTGATCGGTATCCGTCCGTCCCGCGGCTCCCTGGCAGAGTACGGCATCACATACAGGCAGGTGAATCTGATTGACAACCGGGATTTTGATTATGAAGGTATTCGAAATGCCATTCATGACAAAACCAGGCTGGTAACCATTCAGCGCTCTAAGGGTTATCAGACACGGCCATCATTTTCTGTTGAACAGATCGGAGAACTGATTTCTTTTGTAAAAAAAATAAATCCGGACATCATCTGTATGGTTGATAACTGTTACGGAGAGTTTGTGGAAACGCGGGAGCCGCTGGACGTCGGAGCCGATATGATCGTAGGTTCCCTCATAAAAAATCCCGGCGGCGGTCTTGCGCCCATCGGCGGATATATTGTCGGCAGAAAAGAATGTGTGGAAAACGCAGCCTGCCGTCTCACGTCTCCGGGACTGGGACGGGAAGTGGGCGCGTCGCTCGGTGTGACCC
Source organism: Clostridiales bacterium (assembly GCA_021201535.1). GTDB lineage: Bacteria > Bacillota > Clostridia > Lachnospirales > Lachnospiraceae > Eubacterium_I. The sequence continues at coordinate 37,700 of JAJQEU010000047.1, forward strand.
GATCCTTTTATCAGGGACTGTTCCAGGCTCCGGCAGTCGTCGGCGGAGCTCTGAAAGGCGCTGTATTCGCCGCAAACATTTACGAAAGACTCGGATTTCCGGTCATTCCGAACGCGACAGAGTCCCGGCACGATATCATCCAGTCCGTGACGTTCGGTTCCCCGGAAGGCGTGATCGCCTTCTGCCAGGGCATTCAGGCCGCGGCGCCGGTCGATTCTTTTGTCACACCTGAGCCATGGGATATGCCCGGATATGACAGTCGGGTGATCATGGCGGCCGGCGCCTTCGTACAGGGGTCCTCGATCGAGCTGAGCGCGGACGCGCCCATTCGGGAACCCTACGCCGTCTATTTTCAGGGAGGACTGACCTGGCATCACGCCAAGATGGGTATCCTGATGTCGCTGCAGAAGCTGACGGACCGGGGACTGGTTTCGCCGGAGGATTTCGTGTAAGGAACTATTCATATTTTTTCAGGAAAACTTAACTATACATAAAAAAAGTTTTATGTTATGATAGATGAGCGCGGGCACGGCGGCTTTATTTACGCTGTGCCGGTTTGAGAGAGTAGACAGGACATCATATGGAAAACGGATGGACGATGAAGGATCTGCCGGATCCCGAGAAACCGTATGAGAAATGCATGCGGCAGGGGCCGGCGGCACTGTCCGATGCGGAGCTGCTCAGTGTGATCATCCGGACCGGCTCCAAAGGAGAGAGGAGTACGGACCTGGCTGTCAGGATCCTGAACGCAGGACCGGACGGTCTTTTAAACCTCATCTATCTGCAGCCCGATGATTTTATGCAGATCCGGGGCATCGGCCAGGTAAAGGCTGTACAGCTGAAATGCGTGGGAGAGCTCTCCAGGCGCATGGCCTCTGCAGTCAGACATGTGGATCCGGTCTTTGCCGGTCCCGACGAGATTGCCGCGTACTATATGGAGCGCATGCGACATGAGACGAAGGAAATCCTCATGCTGGCCATGTTTGACCGCAAAAATATGCTTCTCGGCGATCAGGTGATCTCCGTGGGTACATCCAACGCCTCCCTGATCTCTCCCGGAGAGATTTTTAAGGCGGCGCTGCTAAAGAAAGCGGAGTTTATCATCCTGCTTCACAATCATCCCAGCGGCAATCCGGAGCCCAGCAGGGAGGATATCCGGGTCACACAGCGCATCCGTGAGTGCGGGGATCTGCTGGATATTCCGATGATGGATCATATTATCATCGGAGACAACTGTTATTTCAGTTTCTGTGAGAGAGGTTTTCTGAGCGAAGTTACAGAATCATAAATACTTACGTTTTGATGAGAAAGGGAGAGTAAGATGGCAAACATTTACGGCGTTGATCTTGGCACATGCAATCTGAAAATCTTCAACAAGCATACCAATAAGATCATCAAAGAGAAAAATACAATTTCCGTTATCAATAAGAATCAGCTGTACGCATATGGTGACAACGCCTACGCGATGTATGAAAAGGCCCCCGAAGCGATTCAGGTATCTTTTCCGGTCTCAGGCGGCGTGATCGCCGACTATAACAATATGCAGATTATGGTGCAGGAGCTGCTGGAAAAGAATTCCCGGGGACATGTCCGCGGTTCCGAGTTTATTGTGGCTGTTCCCACCGATATTACGGAGGTGGAGAAGAAGGCTTTTTACGATCTTTTTTTCAAAAGCAAAATGAAACCGAAACAGGTTCAGCTCTGTGACAAACCCATTGCGGACGCGCTCGGGCTCGGTCTGGATGTAAATGATCCGACCGGCGTGATGGTCGTGGACATCGGAGCTGACACCACGGAGATTTCAGTGATCTCCCTCGGCGGGCTGGTCTTAAGCGATCTGATCCACTTTGGTGGGAACCGTCTGGACGAGTCCATTATCTCCTACATCAAAAAGTCTTTCAACCTGGTCATCGGACAGAAGACGGCCATGCAGCTGAAGGAGCATATCGGCTCTGCGCTCCCGGGCCGGGAGGGCGAATATACCGTCGTCGGACTCGATGTGGTCAGCGGTCTTCCCATAGAGGTTCAGATCAACGCGTCCCTGATCTATGAGGCCATGAAGGACAATCTCGCCTCGATCTGCAATGCGATCCGCATGATCCTTGAGAAGACGCCGCCGGAGCTCGCACGGGATATCATACACTCCGGGATCTATCTGACCGGAGGCGGTTCACAGGTGGCGAACATGGATAAACTGTTTACACAGATCACAAATATTGCCGTCAATACCTGTGAGGATCCGGACGAGACGGTCGTGCGCGGCTTAAGTCTTGTCGTGACAAATGATAAATACAAACACCTGGCATATAACATGAGAACCAGAATTTTCAGATAACAACAGGGGCATGTATATATGAAGCGTAAAAAAAAGAGTAAGTTTCCCGCAAAATACGTACTCCTGATCATGACGATTTTTTGTTTTGTGATTATCGGCTGCAGCGTGAAACTGTCCTGGTCAAGCACGGCGGCAAATACCGTCGTCGGATATGTGATCATACCGATGCAGAAGGGGATCAATTACGTTGGCGGGCTCCTGACGGACATGCGGGACAATTTTGTCTCCAAACAGGAGCTGATGCAGGAGAACGAAGATCTGAAGGAAGAGCTTGCCGGCGTCCGGGAGGAGCTGAACCAGGTTCAGATCGATCAGGACGAGCTGGAACAGCTTCAGGAGCTTTATGACATGGATCAGACCTGGTCTGATTATGATAAAATAGCGGCCAGCGTGATCGGGAAGGATTCCGGGAACTGGTTTTCTACATTTGTGATCGACAAGGGCACCAATGATGGCGTGACGGAGGGCATGAACGTGATCGCAGACGGCGGTCTGGCCGGGATTGTCACCTCGGTCGGCCCGAATTATGCCACGGTCCGCTCTATCATCGACGACAGCAGCAATGTCAGCTGCAAGGATCTGTCGACGAGTGACCTTCTGATCGTGAGCGGCAGTCTGCAGTCCATGAATGAGAGCGGTCTGATCACCTTCTCAGATCTGAGCGACAGCGACGACGCCGCATCTGTGGGAGATCAGATTGTGACATCAAATATCAGCGATCTGTATCTGCCGGGGATACCCGTGGGGTACATTACGGAGATCACGCCGGATTCCAATAAGCTGACAAAATCCGGGACGGTGGCCACGATTGTCGATTTTGAACATCTGGAGAAGGTTTTTGTCATATTACAGACAAAGGATTCCACAACTGAAGATGAGGGGGAGTAGGCTATGAGACGTAAATTATCCATTGCAGTCATCATCATTGTCTGCTTCCTTTTGCAGTCTACTGTCTTTCAATCCCTGGCGATCGCGTCGATCTCTCCGAACCTGCTGGTCGTGGTGACGGCGGCGTTCGGATTTATGCGCGGCCAGAAGGAAGGACTGTTTGTAGGGTTTTTCTGCGGCCTGATCATAGATCTGACATTCGGAAGTGTCCTCGGGTTTTATGCGCTGGTTTATATGTTTATCGGATTTACCAACGGGTTTTTCAAACGGATCTTTTTTCCGGATGAGATACGGCTCCCGATTGCATTGATCGCACTCAGTGATTTTTGCTGCAATCTTGTGATATATTTTATCTGGTTCTGGTTCCGGAACAGATTTTCATTCGGATATTTTCTGCTGCACACGATCATCCCGGAGCTGGTTTATACCATGCTGGCGGCCATCGTGCTGTACTTTATCCTGCTGAAGATAAACCAGAAGCTGGAGGAGATTGAAAAGAAGAGCGAAACGAAATTCGGTTAAGGACTGTCGCAACAGCTGAAAAGGAGCAGTACGGTTTGATTGATGTAATAAAAGAATGGCTTGTGAAAACGTTAAAATCACGTCTCTTTGTTTTCTGGATCATTATGATCTTTATCTGTATCATTGTGATCCAGCGGCTTTTTACGCTGCAGATCATAAATGGTGAAGACTACTTAAACAATTATACGCTGAGTATCGAGAAGGAGATCACCGTCGAGGGCACCAGAGGCAATATCTACGACAAAAACGGTGTGCTTCTGGCCCACAACGAGCTTTCCTACACGATCACGCTGGAGGATAACGGCACTTATGACAGCACGAGCGAAAAAAACGAAGAGCTGAACGCTGAGATCAGTACACTGATCGATATGATTGAATCCAACGGTGATACGATCGTCAACGACCTGGATCTCTATATGGATGAGAGCGGCACGCTTTCTTTCCTTGTGGACGGGACAAGTCTGCAGGGATTCCGGCGCGATGTCTACGGGCGTTCTTCCATCGACGAGCTGAGCGTGAACTCCGAATACGGCTACGACGAGGCAAAGGCGACGACGGAACAGATGTTTGAATATCTTCTGGATAAGTTTGGCCTGGACACGGAGACCTGGGGCAGATACCGCGCCTACCAGATCATGACGATCCGCTATGCCCTCTCGCTGAATTCCTACCAGAAGTATATCTCTACGGATATCGCCCAGGATGTCTCAGATGAGACGGTCGCTGTGATCGAGGAGCATCTCTATGAACTGCAGGGCGTGGAGGTCAGTGAGGACACGAAGCGCGTCTACGATTATCCGGAATATTTTTCCCATATCATCGGTTATACCGGCAAGATATCCACGGATGAATATGCGGAACTCAGCGAATCGGACGACTCCTATACTCTAAATGATATTGTAGGAAAAGCCGGCATCGAGCAGGTGATGGAGCTGGAACTCCAGGGTGTCAAGGGTTATGAGACCGTCTATGTCAACAACGTCGGCAAGATTCTGGAGGTCAAGGAATCCACAGATCCAGCTGCCGGAAATGACGTGTATCTTTCTATTGACGCGAATCTCCAGATCGTGGTGTATGATCTGCTTGAACAGGAGCTCGCGGGTATTATCTACTCTAAGATCATCAACGCGAAAACGAGCGACAGTTCGGATCTGTATATTCCGATCTATGATGTTTATAACGCACTGATTGAAAACAGCGTGATTGACATTTCCGCCATGGCGGAAGCGGAATCCGGCACATATCAGAATGCGGTTTATCAGATTTTTGCCGCATCTCAGAGTACCGTATATCAGGAGGTTGCCTCTGCGCTGAACAGCGATACAGCCTATGAGGACCAGTCAGAGGAGATGCAGGAGTATCTGACTTACATTGTCACTTACCTGCAGGACACCGGCGTATTTGACACGACAGATGTCTCTTCCTCAGACGAGATGTATACCAGCTGGCGGAGCGGATCTGTATCTGTCAGGGATTATCTGGAATACGCGATCGAGGCTTCCTGGATCCAGGTAACTGCGCTCGATCTGGAGGACAGATATGCGGACACGGAAGAGATTTACGACGCGCTGGTGACTTATGCTGTGGAGCAGATTCAGAGTTCGACTTCTTTTGACAAGATTATCTATAAATATCTGATCTACAATGACCATATATCCGGCAGTCAGCTCTGTCTGATCCTGTTTGAACAGGGCGTGCTGGATGCGGATGAGGAGTCTTACAGTGCTCTGGCGAACGGAACTGCCAGCGCCTATAATTTCCTGAAGGAGAAGATCGGCAATCTGGAAATCACGCCGGCGCAGCTGGCGCTTGATCCGTGTACCGGATCCTGTGTGATCATGGATCCGGATACGGGCGAATTGCTTGCCTGTGTGACCTATCCGGGCTATGACACAAACCGTCTGGCGAATTCCATGGATTCCGCTTACTACAATCAGCTTCTGGCTGACGGATCGCTTCCGCTGTATAATAATGCGACACAGCAGACGACGGCCCCCGGTTCCACCTTTAAGATGGTGATGGCTGCGGCCGGACTGACAGAAAATGTGATTACACCGACGACCGAGATCGTTGATACAGGAGCTTTTGAAAGACTGGATTATTACCTGAAATGCTGGATTTATCCGTCCGCCCATGGCTCGGAGACGGTAGCGGAGGCCATCCGCGATTCCTGCAATACCTTTTTCTGCGAGGTGGGTTACCGCCTCAGCCTGATCGGGGATACCTTCAGTGAATCCACCGGTCTGTCCGTGATTCAGCAGTACGCGGAGATGTTCGGACTGGGCGATGATACGAACATTGAGTTATCCGAGGGTGTCTCCCAGATCGCGGATGAATATCCGGTCAGCGCGTCTATCGGACAGAGTAACCACCGGTACACCACGGTACAGCTCTGCAGATACGCTGCAGCCATAGCCAGTGAGGGATCCGTATATGATCTTACGCTGCTGAATAAAGTGACCGATTCTGACGGAAACACACTGGAGACATACGAACCGGCGCTTCGAAGTGAGATCACGGAGATATCCGCCTCCACGTGGTCGGTCATCAAGGAAGGCATGGAGATGGTCGTTGAGGATCACAGTCAGTTTGACGACCTGACCGTCACCCTCGCCGGCAAGACCGGTACCGCCCAGGAAAACGAGGAGCGTCCGAACCATGCGCTGTTTATCGGCTATGCGCCCGCCGATGATCCGGAGATCGCGATCGCGGTGCGGATTGCCTACGGCTATACCTCCGGCAATGCCTGCGATTTTGCGGATGATGTGGTGAAATATTATTTCGGAGAAGCGACGGAGGATGAGCTGCTCAACGGCCAGGCCGCGGATGTCGGATCATCCACCAACGGATTCACGGATTAAGAAACGCCGCTGCAGGTGATGCCGCGTCTGTTTCGAATCGGGAGGAACTCTATGTTTAAGCAATACAAAATAAAAGATTACAGGTTTCGCCTGGTTGCCTATGTGGTGCTGCTCACGATCATCGGAATCCTGGTGATCGGAAGCGCGAAGGAATCCGTGCAGGGGAAGCAGATCATGGGAATGTTTGCCGGTGTGATCATAATGGTCGTCGTGTCACTGATCGATTACAGCGTGATACTGAAATTCCGGCGCATCTGGTATCTGGCGATCATCGTACTGCTCGGCCTTGTGCTGGTTCCGGGCGTCGGAAATGAAGTCAGCGGCGCCACCCGATGGATTGAGGTCGGCGGATTTCAGTTCCAGCCTTCGGAATTATGTAAAATTATACTGATCGTGTTTTTTTCCGCCTTTTTCATGCGATTTCACGAGACGCTGAACACATGGAAGATACTGCTGTTATCCATCATCCTGATCGCGATACCGCTCGGACTGATCTTAAGAGAACCGGATCTCTCCACATCGATCGTGGTCGTGCTGATCTTTATCACACTGATCTTTGTCGCAGGATTAAGCTATAAGATCATTCTGCCGATCCTGATCGTCGCTATCCCGGGTGCGATCATCAGCCTCGTGCTGATGCTGCGGGAGCAGTTCCCGTTCCTGCAGCCCTATCAGTACAGCCGTATTTTATCCTGGTGGGATCCGGAGAATTATACAGACTCATCCAGACAGCAGCAGAACTCGATCATCGCCATCGGCTCCGGCCAGCTGTGGGGGAAGGGATTAAACAATTCATCCATCACATCCCTGAAAAACGGCAATTATCTCTCCGAACCGCAGACAGATTTTATCTTTACGATCGTGGGAGAGGAGCTTGGATTTGTCGGATGCATCATCATCATCATCCTGATCATGCTGATTATATTTGAATGTGTCTGGATCGCAAAAAATGCCAAGGATCTCGGCGGACGACTGATCTGCTGCGGCATGGGCGGCCTGATCGGTTTTCAGTCCTTTATCAATATCGGTGTGACGACGGGTCTGCTTCCGAATACCGGACTGCCGCTGCCATTTGTCAGCTACGGACTGACGTCTCTGATCAGTATGTATATCGGCATCGGCCTTGTCCTGAATGTCGGTCTGCAGCGCCAGAAATATAACGGGATACTCATGACAAAGGAGGACATCATCGAATGACGCATATCCGGAAAACCAATAAAAAAATCGCCTTTCTGCTGATTGCAGCCGCCTGTCTGCTTCTGACCGGATGCACCGAACGGCAGGATGTGGAAAATGCCTACGGACTTTATGATACGACGGAGACGTATGTCTCGTTTGAGGACAGCTCTTCCGCATCGGCGTTATCTCTGTTCGCCTCAGATCTCTGCGTCGGCGGTACGGAAAACACCGAGTCGGACAGCGTGATAGCGGACTGTGCAGAGAGTGCCGCACTGTTCATTGTGGACAGCGGGGACATCGCCTATGCACAGAATATTTATGAGAAATGTTATCCGGCCAGCACAACCAAAATCCTGACCGCATATATTGCATTGAAGTATGGGGATCCGGACGAGGTGCTGACCGTCTCGGACGCGGCCATCGACGACCTGGATCCGTCGTCCTCCGTCTGCGGTCTTCAGAAGGGCGATCAGATCACGCTCCGAAACGCGCTGTACGGTCTGATGCTCTGCAGCGGCAATGATGCCGCCAATGTGATCGCCGAGGCCATTTCCGGAAGTACGGATGCGTTTGCCGATCTGATGAATGAGGAGGCGCTCGCCCTCGGTGCGACACATTCCCATTTTGTCAACCCGCACGGACTGCCGGACGATGATCATTACACGACCGCATACGACCTCTATCTGATCTTCCAGGAGGCGATTCAGGATGAGGATTTTGTGTCGATCATATCCACGCTTTCCTACAACGCGAGCTATCTTGACGCATCGGGCAATACGGTGACGCAGACCTGGACCAATACGAACGGATATCTGACAGGAGCATATTCCCAGCCGGACGGTGTGACCGTGATCGGCGGAAAGACGGGGACGACGTCAGCGGCAGGGTACTGTCTGGTACTGTACAGCCAGAATGAAGACTCATCACCGGTGATCTCCATCGTACTCAACGGGAATTCGCGGTCAGATATGTATAAGATCATGACGCAGATGCTGAGTACATTTGCAAACGGCTGACCGGATTCGCGGGTGTGATACTTTTCTGAATTTTAAATTTTACGGTTGTATTTTAAGGGTGGATATAATATAATCAGTTTATAAAAAGAACGGAGCGGAGATGAAATACAGGACGCTTCCGTCTGGTTTAGGAGGATAAGACAATGGTTGAGATTATTGCCGGCGAAAAAGGTAAAGGTAAAACAAAATATTTATTGGACATGGTAAACAGTGCTGTCGCACACGCCACCGGGAATATTGTATATCTGGATAAAAGTCAGAAGCATATGCATGAGTTGACGAATAAGGTTCGTCTGATCAATGTGGCGGAATACCCGATTACGAATATGGACGAGTTTCTCGGTTTTATCTGTGGTATCGTTTCGCAGGACTATGATCTTCAGGAGATGTATCTGGACAGTTTTCTCACGATTGCCAATTTGAATGACGATCAACTGGTACATATGATAGAAAAGCTTGATGTGATCAGTGAGAAATACTCAATAAAGTTTGTCTTAAGCATTTCCAGAAATGAGGCGGATCTGCCCGAGTCCGCACAGGCAAGAGTACTCATTTCTTTGTAAACGGCAGAATGGATCAGGTGTCTTAAGGGGGAGCTTAAGACACCTTTTTCCGTCATTGACGGTCGTCGCTTCCCATGGAGCGCAGCCGTCCGAAAGCACTTATCATATAAAGTCCGCTCAGTCCTACGACCGCGTAGATCACACGGGTCAGCCATGTCATATTTCCAAACAGATATGAGATCAGATTGAATCGGAAAAATCCGACCAGTCCCCAGTTGACCGCGCCTATGATCACCAGGACCAGGAGAATGATATCCAGAACCTTGGTATTCATTTATGCATACCTCCTTTTCTTTAATAGTAGTATGGACATATCAGCCGGTTTTATACCGCTGTTATGCATATGAAAGGGAAAATATGAAAAGAAAGCAGAAAAAGAATATACTGCGCTATCGAAGACAGTTTCATATCAATATCGGAGTGATTGTATTTGCGTTCGTTCTGGTTTACTTTCTGATTTATTTTTTTAATTATATGACGAGCAGCCATGTTTCCATCTATGAGGTCCAGAAGGGTCAGATTATGAAGACGTCGTATTACACAGGTCTGATCCTGCGTTCTGAAACCGTGACTTACGCAGAGGAGACAGGGAAGATCAACTACTACAGCAAAGAGGGAGACAAGGCGGGATATAACGACCTGGTCTGTTCTATCGACCGGGAAGGTTCTGTGTCCGATGAGATTACGGCAGCCGGACTGGATGGAACGACGCTGACCAAGGATGAGCTTCTGGAAGTTCAGGAGCTGGTGACGGATTTCACATCCAACTACTCCGCGACACAGTTTTATAACGTGTATTCTTTTTCTCAAAATCTGAACGCCAGCGTGCAGGAAAATCTTTACCTGGCCGCCCTGGAACAGCTGTCGGGCGAAACGCTGACCTCCTTTTCACTGATCCGTGCGCAGACGGACGGCATACTCGCGTTTTATACGGATGGCTATGAAAATGTAACGCCGGACACGTTTTCCCCTGATATGTATCAGGCATCCGAATATCAGAAAAACAATCTGAAATTCAATACTTCCGTATCCTCCGGACAGGCTCTCTACAAAACAGTCACCGATGAGGACTGGTATATGATGATTCCTCTCGATGAGGATGAGGCGGCGCTGTATCAGGCTGAGATGGAAGAGGATGAAGATACCTTTACGATCCTTGTCACCTTCCAAAAGGATCAGGCTCAGGCCTACGCGACGGCGTCCATCCGTTCTTATGATTCCGGATATTTTCTTGAGCTTAAGTTTAACAGTTCCATGGTACGCTATATTTCGGAACGCTATATGGAAGTGGAGCTCGGATCCAATGATGAGAGCGGTTTAAAGATTCCGAATTCCTCCATCACACAGAAAGAATTCCTGCTGATTCCGGAGGATTATATCAGCCAGGGCGGCAGCACGACTGATAAGGGTGTACTCAAAGTGACATCGGATAAGCAGGGCAATGAATCGGTTGAGTTTGTCAGCACCACCGTCTATGCTACGGATGAGGACGGATACTGTTATATTGATGAGGATGATCTTGCCCTGGGCGACACGCTGCAGATGACAGATTCATCCGACCGGTATGTGATCCGGGAGACCGGAGAGCTGAGCGGCGTCTACAATATGAACAAAGGATATGCCGTATTTAAACTGATCGATGTGATCACGTCGAATGAAGAATACACGATCGTAAATACGGGCACCAGCTATGGTCTTTCTCTGTATGACCGCATCGCACTGGACGGTGATTCCATCTCGGAGGGAGAGTTTGCAAACTAAAGGTCTTGTTCACGACCCGACGGAATCCGATAACAGACTTGTCGTGCCTGCACGTAAGAGGCTGTTATCGGATTCCGACGAGTCCTGTGAAACAGGACCTCCACCCACATAAGCAATTTCAGCACGTTTTTTGTGCTGAAATTGCGCATGCGAGCGGAGGGTCGTGAACATGTAAACAGTATGATTCAGGAGGTATCTATCCATGGTGAAAGAAAATCTGACAGAAGTTGAACAACGGATTCAGGCAGCCTGCAGACGCGCAGGTCGCGACCGCAGCGAGGTCACCCTGATCGCCGTGAGCAAGACCAAGCCCGTTCCGATGCTTGAGGAAGCCTATCAGTGCGGGATCCGCGAATTCGGAGAAAATAAAGTACAGGAGATGATGGACAAATACGAAGTCATGCCGCAGGATATCCGCTGGCATATGATCGGGCATCTCCAGAGAAACAAAGTAAAATATCTGATGGGAAAGGCATATCTGATCCACTCCGTGGATTCGCTGCGGCTCGCGGAGGAGATCAGTGCACAGTCCGTCAAACATCAGGTGCAGACCAATATCCTGATTGAGGTCAATATTGCCGGCGAAGAGTCAAAGTTCGGTATTTCCGGGGAAGAAACCCTCCGGCTTGTTATAGCGGCAGCCGCCCTCCCCAACATCCATGTGAAAGGCCTGATGACGATTGCACCTTTTGTCGACAATCCGGAAGACAACCGGGTATATTTTCAAAAAATCAGGGAATTATCTGTTGACATTGGCTGTAAAAAAATAGATAATGTAGACATGCATATTCTTTCCATGGGTATGACGGGAGACTATGAGGTTGCCATTGAAGAGGGTGCGACCCACATTCGTGTGGGGACCGGTATATTTGGCGAGAGAGATTACAACAGGAACGGATCATTTCAGATGTAATTGACACATCTTCCGTCATCGGAAATGACAGATTGGAGATACAGACAAATGGGAATGATGGATAAATTTTTAAATGCGATGCGATTGAATTCTGATGAGGACGATTACTTTGACGAAGACTTTTATGACGATGATGATACAGAAGAGGAGTATGAGCCTCCGAAAAAGACTTCTCGTCGGGAGCGTCATAAAAGAGAGATTGAGAAGGAAGAGCCGGAGATCACGGTATCGAAGGAGCCGAAGCCTGCAGCCAGGCCGGTACCTTCTTCCGGCAAGATCACTCCGATGCGTTCTTCCAGAAGATCACAGGGGGGCCAGACAGCGATGGAAGTATGTGTAATTAAACCGTCAACCGTAGAAGACGCCAGAGAGATTACCGAGACTCTGCTGGCAGGCAGAACAGTTGTATTGAATCTGGAAGGTCTGGATCTGGAGATCGGTCAGAGGATTATAGATTTTACATCCGGATCCTGTTTTGCAGTGGAAGGCAATCTGCAGAAGATTTCCAACTACATCTTCATTGTAACCCCGCAGAATGTTGATATTTCCGGAGATTTCCAGAATATCATGAGTGCGTTTGACGCCTCTTCCCTGCAGGTAGACATCTGATTACCAGCCGTTTTTGGCGGTATCCATAATACCGGTACACCGTCTTCAAATAACGATGTACCGGGAGAGCCAGTCAATTTCGCGATACAGACTGGCTTTTTCTGTGTATATACAGACTGACTGCCATATCGTAAAACCCGGAGGGATGTCATAATCGTAACAGGAGTTTAACGAATGAATAGAAAAATCAGACCTTCATTCAGCATTATCACCGGCATCGTCTGTTTTGTCGTGCTGACCATGCTTGATCAGGTCACAAAGGAGCTGGCCGTTCTGAGGCTGAAGGGTCAGGAACCGGTCATTTTGATCCGCCAGGTGTTTCAGCTGTATTATCTGGAAAATCACGGTGCCGCGTTCGGCATCCTTCAGGGAAAACAAAGCGTATTTTTCATCATCACCATCGTTATTTTAGCGGTTATCGTGTATGTCTATGCGTGTCTTCCATTTGTTCGGAAGTATCGTGTGATCCGTGTCTTTCTGGTGATGATTTCTGCCGGAGCGATCGGTAATCTGATCGACCGGGTCTCACAGGGGTATGTGGTGGATTTCTTTTATTTTAATCTGATCGATTTTCCGGTCTTTAATGTGGCGGATATCTATGTTACCTGCGCAACAATTCTGCTTGTGCTGACTGTACTGTTCCGGCTGAAGGAGGATGACATCACAGAGATCGTCCGGAGTATCAGAATAAGGAAAACCTAACAGATTTCAAAAATAAAATAATACAAACGGGAGAGGAAAAACAGTATGATGAAAAAAAACAGAACCTTCAGATTTGTGGCATTTTTACTGGCAGCCGCCTTGTGTTTGTCCATGATCTCGTCGTCTGCTTTCGCAACGGAGGCAACGGGCTCATATGAGAGCGCCAGCGATGTCATCGTATCAGAGGAAACGGACTCATATGCGAACGGCAGCGATGTGACTGTACCGGAGGAAACGGACTCAGAAGAGGATGCAGATGCTCTGATTTCCTCTTATGCCTCGACTTCCGATAACACTGACGAAAATTCAGAATCTTCTGAATCTGAAAGCATGGTCGTATATTCCGGACATGCGCAGACGTACGGAGATCTGACATCCGTCACAGATGGCGCGGTGCTTGGAACGACCGGTCAGTCAAAGCGTCTGGAAGCGATCAGCATTTCAAAGGGAACCGCTCTTTCTGACGTGGATGGCAGCATTCAGTACCGCGTACATGTGCAGAGCTACGGTACACTCGACTGGGTTTCTGATGGAGCGTCGGCGGGAACAACCGGTGAATCCAAACGGATCGAAGCGATTCAGATCCGGCTGACCGGAGAGCTTTCCGAACAGTATGATATCTATTACTCCATGCACGTTCAGAAATACGGCTGGACAAACTGGACCAAAGGCCTGAGCGAAACTGACAGCGCGGACGGCACAGACGGATGGTGCGGCACAAACGGCCTGTATCTTCGTGTGGAGGCTATTCAGGTGATCCTTGTGGAAAAAGGCGGAGAAGCGCCGACCAGCTCCGGATCATGGTCGTACCTTACCTGGTCAGACATGGGGAATCTCACATACAGCGGTCATCAGCAGTCTGCCGGAAATCTGTCAGCAGTTTCAAACGGCTCCGTTCTCGGATCAGCGGGAAGCGGAAAACGTCTGGAAGCCGTAAGTCTTTCGGTTTCGGGCGCATCCGTATCCGGAGGCATTACCTACCGCACACACCTTCAGACATACGGATGGCAGAGCTGGAGTTCTGACGGTTCCTTATCCGGTACGACAGGCCAGTCGAAACGAATGGAGGCCATCGAGATCAAACTGACCGGAAATCTCGCGAATTACTGTGATGTCTGGTACAGAGTCTACGTGGAACAGTACGGCTGGCTGGGATGGGCGACGAACGGTCAGACCGCGGGAACCACGGGTATTTCCTATCAGATCGAAGCTGTACAGATTCAGATTGTTCCGAAGGCGGCTCCGACTCCGGGTGAAAACAGCGGCTACTATAAAGATACGCCCAAAATGTCGGCGGCAGATCAGCGGATTTACAACAGTGTTGTGGCTGTCTACAATTCTGTCGGAAAGGATCTCTATGCCTGCTTCAAATGGGTTGTGAATAACATGACATACGAGAGGATCAACGGCCATCTGACTCCGCCGACCGGTTACACCAGATGCCAGTGGTATGCGGTGAAGGCTTTTGAAACGCATCAGGGAAATTGCTACTGTTACGCGGCGGCCTTTTATTATCTGGCGATCTATCTGGGCTATGACGCGGAGTATGTGGAAGGACAGGTGACAAAACGCGGCGGAGGATATACCCCTCACGGCTGGGTGGTCATTGACGGCGCTTATATCTGCGACCCGGAGGGACAGGCGGAGATCAGTCCGAGCCTTAATTTCTATATGCAGCCGATCAACAATACACTGTTAACCTATGTCAGATAACGCGGGAGAGGAGCAGCCATGGTTTTCAGCTCGATGGTATTCCTGTGCGTATTCCTTCCCATCGTGTTTGTAGTGTATCATATCCTTCCTTCTCTGAAAGGAAGGAATATGATACTGATTATATGCAGCCTGTTTTTTTACGCATACGGGGAGCCGGTGTATGTGATTCTGATGGTGATCAGTACCATCTTGAATTACCTGTTCGGGCGCCTGCTCGGAGCGCCCGGCCGGGCCGGGAAAAAGGGGATCCTGGCGTTTGCGGTTCTGTGTAATCTCGGCATCCTCGGCTTCTTTAAATACGCGAATATGCTGATCGGGACGGTAAATACCCTGTTTGGACAGGACATCAGTCTTCTGGAACTCAGTCTTCTGGAACTCAGTCTGCCGATCGGGATATCCTTTTTTACATTCCAGGCAATGTCCTATATCATAGATGTGTATCGCGGGGATGTGGAATGCCGGAAAAGTTATCCGGATGTTCTTCTCTATGTCTCCTTTTTCCCGCAGCTGATCGCCGGACCGATCGTGAAATTCCATGATATTCAGGCGCAGATTGCCGATCGAAAAACGGATGTCGGGGAGATTGCCGCCGGATTCCGCAGATTTATCTTCGGTCTTGGAAAAAAGGTATTGATTTCAAATGTCCTGGCTGCCGCGGCAGACGCTGTTTTTGAAATGTCCGGTGCTGAAGCAGGATTCCTGGGAGTCTGGGTCGGAGCGGCGGCCTATATGCTTCAGATTTATTATGATTTCAGCGGTTACAGTGACATGGCGATCGGTCTGGGCCATATGTTCGGATTTTCTTTTAAGGAAAATTTTCGTTATCCCTATATGGCGGAAAATATCCAGGATTTCTGGCGCAGATGGCATATTTCTCTTTCCACCTGGTTTAAAGAATATCTGTATATTCCTCTCGGCGGAAATCGAAAAGGACGGATGCGTACCTGTCTCAATAAACTCATCGTATTTTTCTGCACCGGACTGTGGCATGGCGCCAGCTGGACCTTTGTCGTGTGGGGACTCTTTCACGGGATATTCCTGCTGCTGGAAGAGGCTCTGCCGATTCGCAGGCTTCCGAAAGCACTCGGTCATATTTATGCTGCTGCGGTTGTGTGTGTCGGATTTGTCATCTTCCGTGCGGATACGCTCCGGCAGGGCCTGGGGATGATCGGAACCATGTTTGCCGGATGGAATGCCGATGAGTTCCTCACCACAGCCGCGCTGGAGCAGCTTACGCCGATGTTTTTATTCATATTCGCGGTCGCGGTCGCCGGATGTTTTCCGATCATTCCCCGGATGCGGACACACTTTGCCGGGAAATCGACAATGCCGGTTCGCGCAGCGGGCTGCGGAGCGAGTGTGGTTCTGCTGCTTTTGTGTATGTTCAGCCTGTCATCCGGAAATTATAACCCGTTTATCTATTTTCGATTCTGACTGATCAGAATCAGGAACTGTTCAGAAATAAGGAACTGTCGGAAAATAACTTGTGCAGATTGTGCCGAATAATGCGTGAAGAACAGGTCATAAAAAAACGTAGCCGTAGCGGGCAGGTATGTTTACAGACAAAAAGGAAATGGGACAACCGATGAAAGAGGAAAAACAAAAGAATAAACGCTGCATAATATATATCGTTCTGATTCTGATTTTGCTGGTGATTCCCTTCGCCGGTATGAGTTTTTGGGCGACAGACAGCACAACGGAAAACCGGGAGCTTGCCGAGTGGCCTTCTCTGACAGAGGACGGGACGGTCAACCTGTCTTATCTGGAGGATGTCGGCACCTGTCTGGAAGATCATCTGGCCTTCCGGTCACAGATGCTGACAGCAAACGCGCTGATCTGGGGTGCCGGATTTCGGACAAGTACGACCGATCAGGTCATTGTCGGGAAAGGCGACTGGCTGTATTACGGCGGGACACTGGACGATTATACCGGAGAAGATTTGCTGTCAGACAGGGAACTTCGCGCAGTCGTTCATAATCTTTCCCTGATGCAGGATTACGTTGAGGAGCAGGGCTCGGAGTTTGTTTTAGTAATTGCGCCGAATAAAAATACGTTGTATAATGATTTTATGCCTTACTACTATTCGGAAGGGGAGACGAACAATCTTGAGAATCTGGTTCCGCTCCTGGCTGACGCCGGAATACAGTACGTAGATCTCGTCGAGGCTTTTTCCGCACAGGAGGAGGTTTTATATTTCCATCGCGATACGCACTGGAACAATGCCGGCGCACTCCTGGTGTTCTCAACAGTGATGGACCAGATTGGAAAAGAACACGAGACCTATCGGAATGTCCCTTATGAGATACGGACAGATCATATCGGCGACATTGATGAGCTGCTCTATCCGCTTGCCGCACAGGCGGAGGATAATGTTTACTACGACATAGTCCGGGGTTATCAGTATGTCAATGAGGTGGAAGACGACATGGACTCCTGGATTGAGACGGAGAATACTGACAGACAGGGCGTCCTGCTCATGTACCGGGATTCTTTCGGCGAGAGCCTGCTTCCTTTTTTTGCGGACGAATACAACATGGCATATTTTTCCAGACTGGTTCCTTATGATTTGTGTAATGTAGACGATTACCATCCGGACACGGTGATCGTGGAGCGGACGGAGCGAAAGATCGCGGCGTTTGCGACGGAGATTCCCATGATGGAGGGACCGGTGACGGAGAATCTGTCGGCGCCGGAGCGCGAGACGGAGACGACGCTGACCGCAGAGATGGATGGTTCCTGGCTGATCCTGCGCGGCCTGATCGACGAAGCGTGCATGGGAGATAATACCGATATCTATGTGGCAGTCAGCGACAGCAATCGTACGCAGACAGTGACGTATGAGACTTTTTATACACTGACGAACAGCGGAGACGGCAACGGCTACTGGCTGTATGTGAAACAGTCTTCCCTGCCCTCGGATGAGATACATGTCAACATCATCGTGTCAGACGGATCGCAGCGGTGGATTGTAAAGACAGAAGACATTTCACTAGAGGCGTTATCTTCGGACAGTTAGTTAGACGTATATAATGATTCAGGACAGTCCTTCGCATCGCTGCGAAGGACGTATGATAACGTAAGGAACTGTTTATTCAAAAATAACTTTGCAGATTGAGCAGGCTAATGCGCAAATCGCAAAGTTATTTCTGAACAGTTCCTGAATGACGAATTAAGAAAAGGAGATTTTAAGATGAAAATGAAAATGACAGCATGTCTGCTGGCATCGCTTCTTGGCATGGGCATGGTCATGACCGGATGCGGCAGCAGTGCGGAGGATTCGGAAATCAGCATATCTGAAGAAAGTGCTCCGGAAGAAACAGAAGTATCTTACCAGACAATCGGAAATGAATCGGAAGACGCATATTCGATATTGCTGACAAATCAGATGGGGAGCACGATTACGGGGCTGTCTGTGAGAAACTCTGAGGAGACGGATTATCCTGCCGACATGATGAAATCAGATCAGCAGATTGAAGATGGGGAGACCGTTGTGTTCTTTTATCTGCCTGATGATGCCGGGACGGATCTTTCCGAAGAGTCCGGGACAGATGAGGCGACGGATACGGTCTCGGAGGAAACGTCAGAGACTCAGTCGGATGATACCGATGGTGCTGATGACAGCACATCGGATCTGGCAGACGTCCGGATCAACATCACATATTTTCTGCAGGTGACTGTAGAGGACGGAACTGTATATGAGCTGTCGTACTTTGCGATCGATGATATGGACGAAGTTGTCCTTTGTTATGAGGATGATGTCGCATATCTGGAATATACAAGTCTCTCTGAGAATATAGATATCAGCACGAAAGAGGCGGAGCTGGCCGTTAAAGCAGACAGGGAAACGGCACAGGCCGTGGTGGAACAGATAGACGCTGTCGGCGAAGTCACATTAGACAGCGAAGAGGCGATTCAGACAGCCAGGGCAGCCTATGACGCTTTGACAGACAGTCAGAAGCTGCTGGTTACAAACGCAGATCTCTTAACACAGCAGGAAAATGAGCTGGCTGCGCTGAAACAGCAGGCTGCGGAGGAAGCTGCAGCAGCTCAGGCTGCAAGTACCGGCAGCAGTTCCGGCTCTTCGGGCAGTTCGGGCAGCAGCTCGAGCTCTTCGGGCAGCAGTTCGGGTTCTACCGGAAGCAGTTCGAGCTCTTCGGGCAGCAGTTCAAGTTCTACCGGAAGCAGTTCAAGTTCTGCCGACAACAGTTCGAGCTCTGCCGACAGCAGCTCCGGCAGTTCTGACAGCAGCTCGAGTTCTTCAGACAGCAGTTCAGGCACTTCTGACAGCAGCAGTTCAGACAGTTCTTCAGGAAGCCAGAGCACGGAGGGATGCCTGGATGATGTGATCATTAATCAGTAGCTAGTACCTCGAATATTAAGTAACTAGCCATATCGCTTGCCTGATTTCCCATGTGCCGCGTTGTCGTCAGTCGACGTAGCCACCGCTACGCCTCCTTCCTCCGCCTTGCACATGAAAAATCATTCGGCGCGCTATAGCCAGTTATTAATTATTCGATGTACTAGATAGTACCTGCGGGTTCAAAACACAAAAATGTTAAGGAACAGATTCTGATATGAGACAGGAGTTTGAGGTTTCGGAAGAATATTCCGGGGAGCGTCTGGATAAATTTCTGGCACAGATTTATACGGGACAGTCACGATCGTTCTTCCAGCGCCTGATCAAATCCGGACAGGTAACCGTGCAGGAACAGATCGTCACCAAAAACGGTACGGTGGTAGGAATGGGCGATATGGTCCGTGTCCAGATACCGGAGGCACAGTCTGTCGCCATTCAGCCCGAACCGATTCCGCTGGATATTCTGTACGAAGATTCCGATCTGATGGTCGTAAACAAACCGAAAGGCATGGTCGTACATCCCTCCGCGGGTCATTACAGCGGGACTCTGGTCAATGCCGTTATGTATCACTGTGCAGACAGTCTTTCCGGTATTAACGGAGAGATACGTCCCGGAATTGTACACCGGATCGACAAAGACACCACCGGATCCCTGATTGTCTGCAAAAATGATGCTGCCCATATAGATATCGCCGGACAGATTCGAGATCATTCCGTGACGAGGATTTACCGTGGGATCGTCTGCGGAGTTTTAAAGCATGACGAGGGAACCGTGACCGGAGCGATCGGCCGACACCCGTCGCAGCGCAAAAAGATGTCGGTAAATCCCAAAAACGGAAAGCCTGCAACGACACATTACCGGGTTCTGGAGCGATTTCAAAAATATACCAGTGTGCAGTTTCAACTGGAAACCGGACGCACACACCAGATACGCGTTCATATGTCGCACATCGGGCATCCTCTGCTCGGAGATGAACTCTATGGCGGCACATCTAAAAATTATCATATCAACGGCCTGTGCGGACAGACACTGCATGCCATGACGATCGGCTTTGTACATCCGTCCACCGGAGCATATATGGAATTTTCAGCTCCGCTTCCTGCATATTTTGAGGAATTGCTGCTGCGGTTCCGCCGATAACCTGTCATATGACTTAGTAAACGGGTAACTATTCAGGACAGTTAAATGGACTTTGCCACGTAACTGTGAAGACACTGAACAGTTCCTTATGTAAACAGAAATGTATGATTATGATGTGGAAATATATTAAGCGCTATCTTCCGATGATGATTCTTGCCGCTCTGCTGATGGTGGGAGAGGTATGGATCGATCTCATCCAGCCGAACCTCATGAGCCGGATTGTGGACGAGGGCGTGCTGGGTCTCTATAACGACAATGTGGGCGATCTGAATCTCATCGTGCGGCTCGGGTTCCGTATGATCGCACTGGTACTGGCTGGTTGTCTCTGCGGTTCCCTGAACAATGTCTTTTGCCAGATTTCCTGCCAGAACGCAGGAAATCTGATTCGCAGGGATTGCTTTCACAATATCATGACGTTTTCCTTTCCCCAGACAGAACGCTTCGGAACAGGTTCACTGGTGACAAGGATGACAAACGATATCACACAGATTCAGAATCTTTTATCCACATTCATTCGCGGTCTGATCCGAACAGCCATGTTCCTGTGCGGGAGCATCTTTTTTATGTTTCGCATTAATGTACAGTTCGGTCTGATCGTACTCTGCGCCACTCCGTTTATCGTCGCCTGCATGGCCAACTGTCTGATCCGGGCGAACCCTCTGTTTTCCAGACTGCAGGAGCAGCTGGACAGAGTCAATTCCATCATGCAGGAGGATGTGTCCGGGATCCGGATCATCAAAGCCTGTGTGAAGGAAGGCTATGAACGGCTTCGTTTCGGTAAAGCTAATGAAGAGCTCGTCCGCACACAGCTACATGTTCTGATTATCTTTGCATTTATGAATCCCGTTGTCAATGCAGTGCTTTACATTGTGATTGCCATCCTGCTTCTGGCCGGCTCTTATCAGGTTGATGCCGGCACGGTGACGCCGGGGAATATTATGGCCGGCATTACCTATGCGACACAGCTGCTCAACGGCATGATGATGCTGATCATGCTCTTCCAGAACTTTTCCAGAGGAATTGTCTCCTGGAAGCGGTTGAAGGAGGTTCTCCAAAGTGAACCGGAGATCCGGGACGGTGAATCGGAATCCGCCGAAGCGGCGATGAAAAAAGGTTCCTCCATAGATATACAGGCAGATTCCGGCTGTTCAAATGAGGATACCCCATGGATCGAGTTTCGCGATGTATCCTTCCGATATCCGGAGAGCGGCAGACTGATATTAGAACACATCAATCTGTCTGTCCGCCGCGGCGAAACCCTCGCCGTCATGGGCGCGACCGGCTGCGGCAAAACAACGCTGATCAGCCTCATTCCCCGGTTTTACGATGTAACGGAAGGAACTGTTCTGGTGAATGGCATAGATGTGCGTGAGTACAGGCTGAAGGAATTACGGGATAATATTTCCTTTGTCCTGCAAAAGAATGAACTATTCAGCGAATCTGTACGGGACAATATCGCCTGGGGAAATCCGGATACAACAGATGGCTTCATCCGTGCAGCCGCAAAAACTGCCCAGGCAGAAGAATTCATTGTCTCCCTGCCGGAAAAATACGATACCATCGTCGCAGAGCGCGGCATGAATCTCTCGGGCGGGCAAAAACAGCGCATCGCCATCGCCCGGGCCGTTTTAAAACCGGCGGAGATTCTGATCTTTGATGACTCGACCAGCGCACTAGATCTGAAAACAGAAGCGAATCTGTATGAAGCGCTGGAAAAAGAAAAACCGCAGTCAACCATCATTCTGGTAGCACAGCGAATCGCGACCGTGCGCAGAGCGGACCGGATCGCCATCCTGGAAAACGGGACGATCTCTGACTGTGGATCCCATGATGAGCTGATGCTTCGTTCACAGACCTACCGGGATATCTATTATTCCCAGATAGGCGATGAACAGACATAAAACCGGAGAGGAGGCATGTGATGAGTGAAACAAAACGGGAAAAGAAAGCGTTTTCAAACTTACCGGGCGGTCCCTCCATCCGCCCCGGTGGACCGCCGCCCAGACCGGGAAGCGTAGAAATCCAGCATCCCGAAAATGCCGGATCCGTCATCAAACGGATGACCCTGTATTTTTTAAAAGAAAAACTGCTGATTATCTGTCTTCTTGCCGTGGTGATTTTCGGTACAGTCTGCGGGATATGGGCACCGAGCCTGCAGAGCCATGCGATCGATATCATCGCCGGTTCCAGAACCGGAAATTTGCTGCGCGCTGTGATGATCATGCTCATCGTCTATCTCAGCTACAGCGTCAGTCAGCTGCTGAAAAGTTTTTTCAGCGCAAAACTCAGCCAGCGAATTGTGAAACGTCTCCGTGAGGAATTGTTTGATAAAATCGTAAATCTTCCGATCCGCTATATGGATACGCATTCCCACGGAGACGTTATGAGCCGGATGACCAACGATATCGAAAACATATCATCCACGGTCTCACAATCGCTGCCATCCCTTTTTTCCGGCGTTCTGACAATCATCGGTACGGTTTCGATCATGATCTGGTACTGCTGGCAGCTGGCCCTGCTCAGTTTTACCACAGTGATACTGACTCTGGTCGTAACCCGATTTTTCTCAGAGAGGATGCGCCGTTTCTCCCGTGAGCGTCAGCGGCTGCTCGGTCAGCTGAACGGAACAGTGGAAGAGATGGTGTCCGGATACCGCACGGTTGTCGCATACAATCATCAGAAACCCGCGGAAGAAAGCTTCCGCCAGACAGCCGACGCGCTCACAAAAGCCGGAATCAAAGCAGAATCCTTCGGCGGCATCATGGGTCCTGTCATGAACTGTATCGGGAATATCGGTTTCGTGATCATCGCGGCCTTCGGCGGATATTTTTCCATACAGGGACTGATTTCAATCGGCGTAATCTCTGCATTCATCGTCTACGCAAAACAATTCAGCCGCCCGATCAGTGAAATCGCCCAGATTTACGGTCAGCTGCAGACCGCCGCGGCCAGCGCGGAGCGTGTCTTTGCGATGTTGGATGAGGAAAATGAGAACAGGGACGGAGATGCATTATTTCTCGAAGACTCTGCTAATGGCAGCGAAAAAAGAACAATTGTTCCGGATTCAGACAGACAGCCGGCCGAAATATGGTTCCGCCATGTTGACTTCGCCTACGAACCCAATCATCCGGTTCTCAGGGATTTTTCCCTCCATGTACCTTCGGGGAAAAAAGTTGCCCTTGTCGGTGCAACCGGCAGCGGAAAAACGACAGTCGTCAACCTTCTGATGCGTTTTTATGACGTCGACAGCGGTGAAATCCGCATTAACGATCAGGATATCCGCAATATTTCGAGGGACAGTCTGCGCAGGCATGCAGCCATAGTACTGCAGGACACAGTGTTATTTTCCGATAGTATACGAAGCAATCTGAGATACGGAAATGAACATGCGTCGGAGAAACAAATACAGGATGCGCTGGAGATGAGCCGTTGTGAAAATTTTATCCGCGGACTGCCGCATGGATGCGATACAGAACTGACCGCGTCCGGAACCAATCTGAGTCAGGGTCAGAGACAACTCCTTGCAATTGCGCGCGCGTTTGTCGCCGATCCATCCATTTTAATTCTGGATGAAGCCACGTCAAATGTGGATACGCGCACAGAAAAAAACATTCAGGATGCCATGCAGCTTGTGATGAAAGACAGAACAAGCATTGTGATCGCGCACAGATTGTCCACAATCCGTGATTCGGATATCATCGTCGTCATGGACCAGGGAAGAATCGTGGAAAGCGGAAACCACGAAGAACTGCTTGCAAAACAGGGGAAATATTACGAACTGTATATGACACAGTATGCCGGGTTTGCGACATAGAACTATTCGTTAAAGCTGCCTTCTCTTTCACGAAAGCGGTTTTCCCGTAGGGAAAATGCAGGGCAAGCGGTAGTTCGTAACGTGCGACATTAGTTCTCCCGTTGGAGCACGTTGTGTTACGAACTATTTGTGAAAGAGAGCTTTAACGAAAGCGGAGCGGTAGTTCAAAACCGATAACGCTGGTATCAAACTTTTAAGAGACTCTAGCTATTAATAGCTGGGGTCTCTTTTTGTTTTGTCTTTAGTTTCTCTAGTATAAAATAACAGAGAAAGAGAGGTAACAAAGATGGCAAATGAACTAATGAAAGCAGCTGATCTGGAAACTGTTCTGGAGCGCACAACAAAGAAAATGGATGCAGAATCTTCGTATCTGCTCGAATTCTGGAAGTATAATGACTCGCCGTTTCTTGTACGGGTTAACATGGAAGACAGCTTCTGTCACAAATACTCCGGATATTTTGAAGCGCTTTGTGATGTCGGGTTGTTTGATGATGATGATCTGAAAGCTGCGCGTATTTATCTTGAAACGTTTAGTAGTATACTGCTTGATTCTGCTTATGGCTGTGTTTAGGAGGTGTCCGGTATGACTGAGAATGAAAGATATTTGATGATGGTTGAAAAATTGTCGCAGAAACATGCAGCCATTGCGCTTATGATCGTGAACCAGAAATGCGGCCTTGTGGAATGCTCAAATGCAGTTCAGCAGTTTTTGTACTTTGGAAAGGGCTGTGCTTATGTCTGCCGTTGTTTCGGGGAGATTACCGGAGCGCAGTATCATGATCTTAAGAATATGATATTGGATTCTGTCAGGCAGTTGAATGAACTGATATGCAGGACAATTTTGCATGAAGATGTTTCCGAAGCGGGTATTTGAACATGTATATTGTGATGGAAAAACAGGTTGATACTGATTCTTGGCTGGGTAATGATTTTACTTTAAAGTCTTTTGATAATTATTCTGATGCCATTAGCTATATATATCATAGGTTTGCTATGAATGGTGAGGAATTACGTGAAGTCAGGCTTTATGAATTACAGATTAAGGAAATTATTGATTCTACATTTTTTAAAAGAAAGGTGAACAGATATGAGAATTAAAGTAGCATTCAGAGGAACATTGATTAACGCGAAGCCTGAGGAGTCCCGGGACGGCAAGAATACATATTATAAAGTTTCACTCGATCAGAACGGCGAGGCCGGAAGCATGTCTTGTAATAAAGACGTTTATGACATGGTTGCGAGCGGCGAACTGGAGAAGTATTCGGAGATTGACTTCCAGGCGGCCTATAACGATCAGTATAAAAATATGCAGGTTTTTGACGCATTCCCTGCTTCCTGATCGTTGATGTAGGTTTCATCATTTCATTTCTTTTATATAGCGTCGCAGTTTCCCGGGGTAAAAAGGCTGTACGGGTAAAAAATCCTCCTGCGTCTCTGTCTCTGTTACCTGCCAGATTGGGCGCTTCGTCTTATCTGGCAGGAAGAGGAAAGGAAGACTATGTATGTATTATATGATTCGGTTTATATCGCAGATGATCTTTTATACTGCGCGAGTGGCGATCCGGTCGCTGATCTGGTCAATTACTCGGTTAATTCGGTCGGTAGTCAATCGTCGGAAATACAAATAGCATCGGAAGCAGCTGAAGATCCTACTGGAACGGCAGAAGATGCTTCTGCCGGTGCAGAAGTTGAAGATTTGCCTGAGCAGAGTTCAGATCAAACTTCTGGTAGTGATGATGATTCTGCTGATAGTGAAGATGATGGTACTTCTGATACCGATAATACTGAATCTGTGACGATTACAGATATTTATGATGTGACTGTTACCCAGTCTTATTTACTGGCCGTGATTGCTTTTGGTGTATTCCTTGCTTGCGGTATATTACTTGGTAAAGCATTTTGGGACAGATTAAAACGGTGAGGATTTTTTCATGGAGTTTGATTCTTCTATATTAACAGAATATTTACAGCCTTTTATTGTTGTTTTGTGTATGGGGTTTGGTTTATCCTCTATTATTTCTTTGCTGATGCTTGGTATACACAAGGCTTTGAGCCTTTTTGATGTATAAATCTGGGAAAGGAGAATAATTGTTTTATGGATGAGACTATGCTTGCTGCTTTTCAGAAAGCTCTGGAAACGATTCAGACTGATGTGATCAGTATGATTACTACGGCACTGCCGATTGCGCTTGCAATTCTGGGAATCTTTATTGCCATTCGTTTGGGAATTAAGTTCTTCCGTTCTGTTGCTAAGTAGCATCGGTACTGCGGTGACGGTTGCCCGGTGGGGGGGGGAGCTCTGCCGGGCATTTTATCAGAAAGGATGATATTATGGTTGGATTTATCATATTTTTGCTTCTGCTGTTGTTCTGGGAAATTGTCGGTATTGTTGCCAGTGTTTATTTTGTAGCTGTGCGGGTAAAGAAATATCTGGAAAATCCGGAAGCTTCGATTTTTAACCGGAAGAAAAATACTACAGTGCAGGATTTAAGGGATGCTGTTGCTGTAAAGGAATTGTTAGAAAAACTGGGCGGCTCTGATAGCGAAGCGGTTCAGGAGATCATAAATGCAGCGGCGGAGCAGTCGCAGTAAATTTAGGAAAGGAGAAAAGCATTTACAATATGACTATATTGTGCTATCATTCTTTATGAGGTGATGAGAAATGTTCGTTAGTGTGATAGTCGCTTTAGTTCGTATAGCTGCTGGTATTGCAATATTTGTGTTATTTATAAAGTTATGTCGATTCGTATTTTGTGTTATTGCACGGTGGCTTCGTACGAAAATATTGAAAAGGGACGATAATTTTTTTAGTACTCGTGATTGATTCATCGTAAGAATGATAGCATTTTATGAATGCTATCATTTTTTTTATGGATAAAAGATTTATTTCTGTTATTCTTGCTATTGTAATATCTTTTACAGCTTTTATTTCCGCTCCAGTGTCAGTGTATGCTTCCGTTGGTGGTTATTCATGGGAAGATTATTATGATCTTGATAGTGACGGTAATTATACTTTTAATGATGCTTTTTATAATCTATCTATAAAAGGGAAGATATATGTTATATTAGATACTTTGCAAAATGCTGATGATAAAGTATCGACAGAGTACATGATGGAAGATGATACTGCTGTAAATGTTTTGTCATATATTGCATGGTGTGTATTAACTGCGAATGGCATAGTTGCTGATTTTGTTTCGAATATGGATATGTCTTCTGAGATTGTATCTACATTTATTAATTTATTTGATAGTGGTGATGTTTCTCTCTCTTCTGACGGCATTACTGTGTCCTCTGATGCTGTTAATAGTATCCGTCAGGCCTATGTTGATCAGTACCGTATTGTAGAAATAGATGACTATAATGTATTCAGTTTTGGAACCGTTTTTAATACGGATGCTGTATATTCTGATGTAACTACAGTTTATACTGAAAATATTGATACATATGCTTACCGTTGGAATACTCTTGCTTCGGATGAAGCCGGGAATGAATTTGTCTGTGTTCCCGTAGTTTATTACAATAATGCGCTCTATTATGGTTATGAATATGCTACCAGTTCGTTGAAGTTCTATATTGCGAAAAATGGGAACACAACTGGTAAGTGGCATATTGCGCAGTATTGTGATGGAAGTCTGGGAAATAGTTCTGTGTCTGGCCGTCTGTATTATGATGCTGATTCGGTTCAGACATCTGCGGAGATTGTTGACCGTTATTCGTTAAGCAACTCTGCTCCGGCGGCTATCTATTTTATCCAGGACACGAATGAGTCTGATTCTCTGCCTTATGCCTCTGAGACTGGTTATATTGGTTACGATAGCTCTACAGGCTATTATTATTGGAGTGTGAATAATCCTGTTTACAGGATATCTGATGTGAATTTTATTAGCCGTTTGCTGGCTTTCGGTTCTTTTGATACTACCTATGCTCCTGCGTATTCTCCTGATGATGCCCAGACTACGGTTGCCTATGTTCCGTATGTTTCTTATATGGATTCGGCGTTTTATGAGGGTTCGGAACAGAATAAAGCCAAGATTGTGCAGCTTTCCATGGATTCTGTTCTTGTTGATGATATTTCTGGTACGACATATACATATAATACGTCTGGCGGCGGGCATTATGTGTCCAGTGATGCGATTGATGATGCGACGGATGGCGATAATTCGAATAGTCCGAGTAAAGTCATTAATTACAATACGGTTGTGTATGTTGTAAATAATTATGATAATATCATCGAAGAAATTACGGAAGATGACAGTGTAGCGAATGTTACGGAAGTAGTTAATAATTATTACGAGTCAGAAACGGATTATGATTTTAATGATGATGATGGAAGCGGCAGTACTTCTGGCTCTGACGATGACAGTGACGATGGTTCAATCATTGCGTGGCTTATAAAGATTTATAATAAGCTGTGTAATTTTTACACGGATGCCATGAATACTCTGTCATCCATTCGTTCGAGTCTTGTTTCTTTGAAAACATATGCTTATATGATGGTGGAAGATATCAGTGACCTGAACAGTCTGGTTGACTCTCTACCGAATTATAATAGTACTTTACAGCCGATTAGTGAGCAGGTGGCCGCTATAAAGACTATGGTTGTTTCTGTGAATACGAACCTGAATAATGGATTGGATGAATTGTATGACCTGCTTGATACCATCCATGCGGATTTGTCTGATCTGTACAGTCTTGTTGATGAATTACCGGATTATAGCACTACATTGTCCCCGATCAGCGAACATGTCGCTTCTATAAAGTCAATGGTTGTTACTATAAATACGAATCTGAATAATGGGCTGAGTGACCTGTATGATCTGGTTGCTTCCTTGCCGGATTACAGTTCTGTCCTTTCTACTGTCAGCAGTACTGTATCGTCAATTAATACATCGGTGTCTTCGCTTGGCACGAAACTTACCAGTGCATTGGATTATCTGGATGACCTGTCGGATGGCGTTGCGACGATTTCATCTGATCTGCATTCGTTCGTAGGTAATTATAGCGGCAGTTCAGGGGGTTCTTCTGATTCCGGAAGCTCTTCCGGCAGTTCTTCCGGCAGTACAGATTATAGTTCTGTTTTGGGCAGCATTTATGAGATGCTA